>JAYYZJ010000001.1:0-60660 GCA_036340075.1 Thermodesulfobacteriota bacterium
GATACATTAGTTGATTTTGAATTTTTAACAGTACTACCTATTAAGCAAAGTATTGATTTAAAACACACTTGGTTCTCACAATTTAGTTTTGCAAATGATGAACAATTTGGAGATAGAAGATTTAGAGCAAATGCTGGAGGTGGTTACAGAAATTATAATGCATCAATGAATATGGTTTTAGGTTTAAACACCTTCTATGACCATGAGTTTGATTCTAACCACAACAGAGTTGGTGTTGGTGGTGAAATCAAAAAAGACTTACTTGATTTAGGTATTAATTATTATCATGCGTTAAGCGGTAAAAAAACTATGAAGATTGATAACATAAGCGGAGAAGAAAGAGCACTTAGTGGTTTTGATGTTGAAGCTGGTCACCCTCTTCCGTTTCTTGAATGGACTAGAGCTTTCTTTTCATATTACTACTTTGAAGGTGAAAAAGGTGAAGACCAAAAAGGCTTCCGTTACTCTACTGAGATGTTGTTGCATGATAATTTAAAATTAGAGGCAGGATATAATGATGATCGTCAATCAGATGGTGTAGATCAAAATTATTGGTTTGTTAAATTTACAGTAACATCCGGAAACGATAGCGACACCCCTACTCTCTTTGGTACAAATTCAAAACCATTTTCCGATACAATATTTGGAACAAGAGATGTTAGCAAAACTCTAAAAAATAAAGTAAGAAGACGAAATAAGATTACTATTGAAAGAATACAAACCGGCGCTATGCAGGTTGGAGGTAATTAGTATGAGAATTTATAAGTATTTAATTATTTTTTTATCTTTGTTTTTAATTCCAGTAAACAGTGCATTTTCATGTGCTTGTTCTGGTAAGACCAGTGTCCAAGTTCAAGCATGTGAGAGTTCAGAATATGGAAATAGCACATGTTATACGAGCGCCTCTGTATACAAGATGACAGTAACTAGTGGTGAATTTTATAATTCTACTACTGGTGCTAGATGGGAATTAAAAAGTGGCAATGCAACATATGATATTGCTTCACAAAAATTTGATTACGTTCCACAAGTAACCAACGTTAAACCTGGGACATACGATCAATTCAGAGGGTATGCTGATAACGTATTTACTGTAAAAGGTTATTTTACAACTACTGACGATAAAAGTTGTGTTACCTATGGAGACCAAGATGAAACATATGGTGACTTTAGAGATAGTGGTATAGGCACTCTTGGAAATCTAACCGAAGCAACTATTACTACAAAAAACTTTGGTTCAAGCACCTATTCTACTACAGACCCAAACGGTAATTTAGTTGAACTAATTGATAGTTCAGGGAACAGGTCAACTTCTGATAATGCTTCAGATAGGATTCGTGTAGTATATAATCTTCCTAGCTCAATGACACTTACAGAGACAGATAAAATTGAAGTTAAAATGTATCTTAAACCAACAACATCAATTAGAACAACATTTGCTACTGCTGATGGTAGTGGAAAATATAATTGCACAGCGGTCGGCATGCGTGCTCCACAGTTCACAATGACAGTTACCAAAACAGCAATGGAATAGTTTTAAATTACATTTTATTATGAATTAATTCTATAACTTTCTTTTCTATTTCGTCTCTTATATTATCGACTTCCTTATCTTTTTCTTTGTCTGTACCAACTAAAGTTGAAGGATCCTTTATATCCCAATAGATTTTATCTGCTTCGTAAGGAATTGTAGGACAAGATTGACCTTGTGATTCACTACATACAAAGATTATTAAATCGAATTTTGTCCTCTTCTTCAGCATAGAACTTACTGATTTTGTTTTATTATTTGATATATCAATTCCAATTCTTTTCATAGATTTTACAACTAATTGATTTAGTTCACCTGGTTCGATTCCAGCGCTTTCTATATTACAAGTTGATTTATTACTTATTCTTTTTAACAAAGCTTCAGCCATTTGACTCCTTGCTGAATTATGAATACAAACGAAAAGTATATTTATCATTAATTTTTTACCCGATATTAATTTACCAGATATTTAAGTTGAGGTTGCTATGATTCTGTTACTAAATCGATAATTTTATTTTCTTCAGATTTTAAATAGAAGTTAATTTCACCAGATTTCTCATTTATTATGGAATCTTTACTAGTAATTTTTAATTGCGCAATTGAAGATGTTGGCATATCAATTATCTTAAAATCACCAATAATTAAGGAAAGTAAATCACTTACACCTGTATTATGGCCTATAACTGTTAGCATGTTATTTTTACTATACACCCTAATTAATTTAATTATTTCCATATAATTTGCGAGATATAACTCGTTAAGAAAAAAAACTTTGCTATTAGAATTAAGGGAATATTCAAGAAAATTATAGGTTTCACGAGTTCTTATAGATGTGGAGCAAATAATTGTATGTCTAGGAAAATTGTATTCCTTTAAGTGGTCATTTAAATTTGAAGCGTCCACCCTTCCCTTTTCTGACAATGGTCTATCAAAGTCATCCTCAATATTTAAATCATATGAAGATTTAGAATGTCTAACAAGATTAAGGATTTTCATAATTTCATTATACGCTAAATTTAATTTGTGATATATTAAAAATAATACTTATTTAATATGACTAAGAAATTAATTTTAAAGTCTTTCGACATTTATATTGCAATTACATTGTTATTCTTTTTATATAAATCATTAGTTGTGATTTATTTGCTAGAAGACAAATTGTTTCTTATAACTTCAGTAGTCTTTTTCCCAATTACAGCTGTTTTTTATCCTTTATTTTTAGTTTTTAGTTATAAATATTCAACCTTATTCTATTATCAAGTTATATTTTGTTTCTTTCCTATTATTTTTAGAATATTGTATAGGAGTAAAAAGGATTAATTAATGATCAAAGTTATCTTATTTTTCATATGTTTAACTTCAACTTCATATTCAGGAGTTCTGGATTTTTTAAAATCAGAAAAACCCCTCTCTTTCGAGAAGTTTATCTTTAAATATTCATTAAAAGGTGTAGTTGCAATGAATTTAAGACAGTTGAAAAAAATAAATGCAGAGTTATGTGACGATGACTTTTCCGTAAGAAATAAAAAGAATTCAAAATGTACTTTTAAATTTTTACCACCTAACAAAGTTGAGATATTTATAAAAGAAAACAGAAAGGAAAAAACTATAATTTATGATTTAAATGATAGAAAAATTAATAATTAATAATTTTTATAATGAATCAAGATAGCCTCTCTTTCTAATAATCCGGATTTTCTTTTTTACTTTGCTTATATAAAGACTTTTTTGTTCACTGTAACTTCTAAGACCGTTAGCCAGACTTATAGCATCGACATGTCCCCACAATGCCAATTCTATCCTTCTTATATCTCTAAATATTTGATAATTGTCTGATTTGTTAAGATTGTCTATATAGTCAGATACAGAATCACATGGTGTTTTGTATACTACTAAACCAAAATTAGCGTTCGGATTCTTTAATGGCTTTAGTTGTCTTCTTTTCGAATCCCATGTTCTTATACCAAAAAAATTATTACCTTCAATGGCAAATCTAGATTGACCCCAATTTGATTCAAGTATTGCTTGAGCCAATATTAAATCAATTGGAATATAGTCTTTAGAATCGAAATTCTTTTGAATATTGGCAGAACAACTTTGAATCATTTTTACAAAATCATTATTCGAAGCAAAGCTAATAGAACTTATAGAAAAAAATAATAAAAATAAAAGAAGTTTCATATTTAGAATATCTATAACTATCAAATTTTATTTGTATAAGTCAACTTTTTTATAACATTTTATTAACCAATTAAATAATATAAAATTAAAAAATGAATATTAAGTGGCTTTTATTTTCATCAGATGGGACATTAAGCAGAAAAGACTTTTGGAGGTCTATTTTAATTATGTATTCTGTTCCATATTTGCTTACCTTGATAGGCGATGAAATTTTTATACAAACAGACTTAAATGAGATGACGTTTGTATTATTTTTTATGGCAAAAATGTTACCCAGATTACTAGCTGTATTTGTTTTGGCATGCACTTATTATATCGCTAAAAAAAGAATAAATGAGATAAATGGATCAGCTTGGATTCCCATAATTTATATAATTTCAATCTTTCTTCCAACGTTTTTAATTGCAGCAGGATTAGAGAATATAGCTATACTCTCGGGGATAGTCCCAATTGTTCTAACTTTTTATCTTGGTTTGGCAACACCAAATAAATCCAATTTAGGTTAAAATGTATTATTAATTATGATAAAAACCAATGAAAAAATTATATTGATTACTGGAGCCTCTAGAGGTATAGGAAAAGCTATTGCTGAAAGTATTAGTGGTATCAAGATAGTAACAAGCCGAGATTCTAATTCTGTAAAAAATATAGGAGATTTCCAATATTCTTTAGACCTTAATTCTCTTGAAAATATAAAAATGTTTGTAGAACAAATTTTTAGAGATTTTTCTAGAATCGATGTCTTAATAAATAATGCTGGTATATTAGGAGAAATTGGAACTCTTGAAGAATCATCATTTGATTCATGGAATGAGGTTATGGATTGCAACTTGAATAATCAATTCTTTCTAACCAAAGAATTGTTGCCACTATTAAAAAAATCAAAAAAAGGTTCTATTATAAATGTAAGTTCAAGTGTCGGAAGAACACCAAGGAAACAATGGGGGGCCTATGCTGTCTCAAAAGCAGGATTAGAAGCAATGACAACAATCCTTTCCGAAGAGCTTTCAGAATATTCGATAATAGTAAATTCTGTTAACCCTGGTGGAACAGCTACAGAAATGAGAAAACAAGCGGTTCCCAATGAAGATCAATCGAAATTACCTCAACCCAAAGATGTTGTCTCAATTTTTAATTATTTATCTAGTGACAAAGCAATTGAAACAGGTAAACAATTTAACGCAAGGGATTATCTCAATAAGGAGTTTTAATATGCCAATTTACGAATACAAGTGTTTAAAATGCGAGATTATATTTGAAGAACTTCAGTCTTTCAATGATCCAGATTTAACAAAATGTCCTCACTGCAAAAAAGGAAAAGTCGAAAAACTAATTTCTTTATCATCTTTTCAGTTAAAAGGCGATGGATGGTACTCAACTGATTATGCTAAAAAAACAAAAGCCGTTCATACTGCCCCTCCATCAGATGGGATGGATGCCACAAAACAATCAATTGATTCAGCATCTGGTAAAAAAGATAATAAATCTGTAGCAGACTCGATAAGCAAGGATGTAAACAAAGCAAGAGGAAAAAAGTAATTTCTAACTTAATTTGGTGAATAGTTTGTTTAACTCTTTTTCTTTTGTTGAATCATTGATAAGTTTAAATTGATTTACCTTTATTTTTTCTTTTATTTTAAACCAAGATAAACATCCTCGTGCTTCTTCTGGTTCGTACTCTACTACTTTAGAGGTATTCATTTTGTTTAATTCAATTAAATAACAGTATAGAGGATTTTTTTGTCTAAAATTAAATCTATCAATTAAATATGATTTCTCCCAAAGATGGTATTGATCCAAAAAATCTAATTTGTCTATCGTGTCAATCAATAGAGTATTTTTTATCTTTCCTATATATAAAAGATTAAAATATCCGGGATAAGAAACAGAGGTCTCACTTAAATATTTACTGTATTCAGGTTTTACTGTAGTTTTGGATTCATGCTCATATGTTTCAAAAATACCAAAATAGGATTCAACATTTTGAAAAGTCTTTTCATGAATCCCACCTTTTCTAAATATTAGCGGAATCCCCGTATCTTCATAAAATCTAATAGCAGATGACCATTCTTTTAGTATTGTTTGTATAATCATCGTTATAATTTCTTTTTAAATGTTACTTTCTGACTACCTACTTTTAACAGAAAATAACTTTCCTTCCCTATCCTGTAAGCACTTATAAACATTATTGATGCAATTATAACTCCAACTAAAATATCCGGCCAGTTAGTATTAAATAAATAAACAAGATACGCTGAACAAATAATTAGAATATTACCAATTGCATCGTTTCTACAACATATATAAGCACTTTTAATATTGATATCTTTATCCTTAAAGGTTCCCATAAAAATAACTGTAGAAATATTTACGAGTAGTGCTGCTATTCCTATAGTCCCAACTAAAAAATGAGAAGGGATTTCACCAGTATGGAAATTTAAAAAAGCATGATAAAGAGCTAAGCAAGCAAAAAATATCCAAAAGGCGCATTTTACAAGGGCTAATTGAGATTTGGTCTTAAGAGATGCGTTTATAAGAAAAAGACTAGACCCAAGAATAATTGCGTCTCCTACATTATGACCACTGTCACTTAACAAAGCTGCGGAACTTTCAATAATTCCATAAAATAGCTCAATACCGAAAATAATAAAATTTAAGAAAAAAGCTAGGAATAATGCATTTCTTTCACAGAAGTAGCAGTCAGTATCAAATGAATGACCTGAATTTAAGCAAAGTCTTAGCTTTTTCATCATTTTATTATACATTAAATATAAATGAACTTAGAGATTGAGAATAAGTTTGCTATTGTTTGTGCTTCATCTAAAGGTTTAGGTTTTGCGATTGCCAATTCTCTTTTAAATGAAGGAGTAAAAGTTTTGATTTGTTCATCAAAAAAAACAAGTCTAGATGAAGCTTCTAGTCAACTTATAAATAATGGATTTCAAAATAATTTTCACACTTACCATGCTGATCTTTCATCTACTGAAGGTGTAGTAGGATTATTCAAGTTTGCTTTATCAAAAACTATCAATATTGATATTTTAATAAACAATTGTGGAGGACCAGACCCAGGCGATATAGAAGAGCTTAACGAAAGTCAACTAGATGAAGCTATCAATAAAAATTTAAAAAGTACTTTTACACTTACAAAGCTTGTTCTGCCTATCATGCAAAATAATAATTGGGGTAGGATTATCAACATTACTTCTTCGTCAGCAAAGCAACCTATAGATGGATTATTGTTGTCAAATATTACCAGAGCAGCTGTTACAGGATTTGCTAAATCTATTTCTAATCAATATGCAAAATATAATATTTTAGTTAACAATGTTTTACCAGGAAGGATTATTACTAATAGAATAATTGAATTGGCCGAAAAAAAAGCAAAAGAGACGGGTAAACCTATAGAGATGGTACTGGATTCAATGGGAAATGATTTACCTATAGGAAGGTTGGGCAAACCGGATGAGTTTGCTTCTATGGTTACTTTTTTGTGTTCTGAAAAAGCTAGCTATATAACTGGAAACTCTATTAATATTGATGGAGGATTGATTAAATCTATTTTTTAGAGAGTAATTTTATTTATTATGACTTTTAAAGAAATATTGAAGCAGACAGATGATCAAGTTTTAAAAGGCTTGATACTAAAAGTTAAAAATGAAACTATGAAAGATGACATAGAATGGAAAATCGTAAGAAAAACCTTAAAGGAGCTATTAGAGTATGATGAGATTATATTTTCATCAGTGGTTGCTTTGATAGTAAATAAGAAATACAAATAATGAAAGTCTTTAATAGCATTCTTGAAACAATTGGTAAGACATCTCTTATTAAACTTGAAAATCTTTATGAAAATCAGAGTGTGGAGATTTATGGAAAATTTGAAAGCTTAAACCCTGGTGGAAGCATTAAGGACAGAATTTGTCTTAATATGATTAACAAGGCTGAAGAAGAAGGATTAATTAATCCTAAAACTACAACGATAATAGAACCCACAAGTGGCAATACAGGGATTGGTCTTGCATTGATATGTGCTGCTAAAGGATATAAATTGATTCTAGCTATGCCTGAAGACATGAGTGAGGAAAGAAGAATGATGTTGACAGCTTATGGAGCTAAAGTTGTTTTAACGCCAAAGGAAGACCAAATGCAAGGATCCATTGATAAATGTAAAGAACTATTGGATGAAATCAAAGATTCTTTTTCTCCTAAACAATTTGATAACAAAAATAATCCAGAGGTTCATAAAAAAACGACAGCAATTGAGATTCTAGAACAAATGGATTCAAAACTCGATGCTTTCGTGGCTGGTGTCGGAACTGGAGGTACAATTTCAGGAGTAGGAACTGTTTTAAAATCAAACTTCCCTGAAATTCGAATTGTAGCAGTCGAGCCAGACGAGTGCCCCACTCTAACTTCTGGTGAATCATCAACGCATTTAATTCAAGGTATTGGAGCAGGTTTTATTCCTAATACTTTGGATCAAGAATCATACGATGAAATAATTCGAATAAAAGGTAAAGATGCAATCAAGATGACAAAAGATTTAGCTAAAAATCTTGGTCTTTTTGTTGGCATTTCTGCTGGAGCCAATGTTCTTGCTTCAATAGAACTATCAAAGACTATGAATCCAGGAGATAAAATTGTTACTATTTTATGTGATACTGGTGAGAGATACCTGAGTACTGGTATCTTTAGTTAGATTTATTGGTTATATTTTAGATATGAATAATATGTTTTTAAGGAATTTATTTGTATGGTTTATTATTTTTGCTTCTTTAATGGGTGCTTACCAGCTTCTATCAGAAGGAAAGAAGACCTATTCCGATATTCAATATAGTCAATTCCTTAGTATTGTAGAAAGTGGCCAAGTCCTTGAGCTAGAAATTAAAGGAAATGAAATTACTGGTCAGTATCTTGTTCCATCAGCTGATGGAAAACCGCAATTTTTTAAGACTTTTGGACCTGTTGGTGACGATCTTTTAAAAACTTTATCTAATAAAAAGATTGCCTTTAATTTTATTTCAAATGAAAATAGTGGCCTACTCTCCTTTTTAGCTAATTGGGCACCTATGATTATTTTAATACTCCTTATGGTTTTCTTCATAAGACAATTGCAAGCAGGTGGAAAAGGAGCAATGAGTTTTGGAAAAAGTAAAGCAAGAATGCTTTCAAAAGAAGACAACAAAAAAACTTTTGCTGATGTTGCAGGAATTGATGAATCAAAAGAAGAAGTTCAAGAAATTGTAGAATTTTTAAAAAACCCAAAGAAGTTTACAAATTTAGGTGGACGTATACCTAAAGGTATCTTGTTAGTTGGTGCACCTGGAACAGGTAAAACTTTACTTGCTAGAGCTATTGCGGGTGAAGCAGGAGTAGCTTTCTTTATAATAAGCGGAAGCGATTTTGTTGAGATGTTTGTTGGTGTTGGTGCTTCAAGAGTAAGAGATTTATTTTCGCAAGCGAAAAAGAATTCACCCTGTATTGTTTTTGTAGATGAACTTGATGCTGTAGGTAGACATAGAGGAGCCGGATTAGGTGGTGGTCATGACGAAAGAGAGCAAACTTTAAATCAACTACTTGTAGAAATGGATGGTTTTGAATCAACTTCTGGAATAATAGTTATTGCTGCTACAAACAGACCTGATGTTTTAGATCCAGCTTTATTGAGACCCGGAAGGTTTGACAGGCAAGTTGTAGTGCCAAGACCTGATGTCAAAGGAAGAGAAGAAATACTGAAAGTTCACACAAAAGATGTTCCTCTCGATGACAAGGTAAGCCTGGAAATATTAGCAAGATCAACTCCTGGTTTTTCTGGTGCAGATATTGAAAATTTGATTAATGAAGCTGCTTTGAGGGCTGCTAGAACTGATAAAACTAAAATAACAATGAACGAGTTAGAATTCGCGAAAGATAAAGTTTTAATGGGTGTAGAAAGAAAAAGTATGGTAATAAGTGAAAAGGAAAGAGAAATTACTGCTTACCATGAAGCTGGCCATGCTCTTGTTGCAAAATTAACTCCCGGAACTGATCCAGTACATAAAGTAAGCATAATTCCTAGAGGTATGGCATTAGGTGTAACACAACAATTACCAACCGAAGACAAGTATATGTTATCTAGAGATTATTTGATTAAATCAATACGTGTACTTCTTGCTGGAAGAGCTGCTGAAGAAATAATTTTCAACGAAAGAACAACTGGTGCAGGTAATGATTTAGAGCGAGCTACTGAGATGGCTAGAAAAATGGTTACCGAATGGGGTATGTCAGAGAAAGTTGGACCTGTAAGACTAGCACAGAAAGAAGGTGAAGTTTTCTTGGGGAAAGAAATGGGTTCCAGACAAGATTATAGCGAAGCGACTAGCCTCGAAGTTGACAATGAAATAAAAGATATAATCGTTAATGCGTATAGTAATGCAATTAATTTGTTAAAAGAAAACGAAAAAGCCCTGCATGCTTTAGCTAAACTGCTTCTGGACAAGGAAGTTGTAGATGCAAAAGATTTAGATGAAATCTTGAACCCGCCTTCGTCAAACGATAGCACTCCAGATGTTTCTGGATTTAGTCCGCATGCAACTACGGCTTTCAATAAGATAAATTAAAAATTAATGGCTTTTAGAATTAAATCCACAACTTATAATTCAGACGATTTTCCTTTAATTGTTGGTATTCTCAATCTAACACCTGATTCCTTCTATGATGGCGGAAAATACACGGAAAATGACAAAATATTAAGGCGTGTCGAAAAAATGATTAAAGAAGGTGCTGATATCATTGATGTAGGAGCTGAATCTACACGCCCACAATCAAAAAGGATATCAACTCAAGAAGAACTAGAAAGACTGCTGGAACCATTGAAAATTATTACGAGTAATTTTGATATACCCATTTCAATAGATACAATGAAAAGCGAAGTAGCAGATGCAGCATTATCTGAAGGTGCTGAAATTATAAACGATGCTACTGGTTTTCTATTTGACAAAGAAGTGCCAAAGATTGTTGGGAAACATAACGCATCGATAATAATAAACCATACTCCGGCATTACCTGAAGAAATGCAAAACAAATGTGAGTATGACAACATAATCAACGATATTAAAACTAATTTCGAAATGAAAATTATTTCATGTATTAAAGAAGGAATCTCGAAGGAGTCCATAGTAATTGATCCTGGAATTGGTTTTGGAAAAACTTTAGCTCATAATATAGAATTAATAATCAAAGCCAAAGAATTTAAAATATTTAATTTGCCTTTAATGTATGGAGTTTCAAATAAAACTTTTATTGGTGAAATTTTAAAAATCAAAGAACCATCAGAAAGAGTTCTTGGTTCAGTTATAGCTGCGAATGCTTGTATTAGAAACGGAGCTGATTTAATAAGGGTACATAATATAAAAGAAACAAAAGAAATGATTTTGATGTGGAGAGAATTAGGATAAATGTTTGGTACAGATGGAATAAGAGGTTTTCCCTACAAAGAACCCCTAACAAAAAAAACACTTTATAAAATTGGTTACTCTTTTGCTGAATACTTTAAAAGAAAAGAAAATATTTCTAATATTTTTATAGCTGAAGATACTAGGAGTTCATCAAAATATATAAAAAACAACATCATAAAAGGAATAAATTCTGCTGGAGTTGTAGTAATAAGACTTAATATTTTACCAACAGCTTCCTTGTCTTTTTTTACAAGGAAATATCCGGAATCTGCTGCCATTATGATAACTGCTTCACATAATGATTATAGATACAATGGTATAAAATTTATTAATACAAACGGTGAAAAGATTTCTAAAATTGATGAAAATGAAATTTTAAAAATATTTAATAAAAAGTCTCGGTTAAAAGTAAAAAAAATAAACAATATTACTTACGAAAACTCTATCAATGAATACGCTGATGAATTAATTAGATGTTTTGACAAACCATTTAAAGTTAGAAAAAGATTTGTCATTGATCTTTCAAATGGTGCATCCTTTAGATCAACACCTTTAATATTAAAGAAACTCGGTATTAACGCAAAATTCATATCAAAAACACCTAATGGTAGCAATATTAATAGAAATTGTGGTGTAGAAGATTTAAGCAAAATTAAAAAATATGTGGTAAAAAACAAGATGGATTTTGGTATTGCCATAGATGGAGATGCAGACAGAATAGTCTTTGTCGACAGAAAAGGAGAAGAAATTCAAGGAGATAAAATAATATTCTTTTTAGCAAAAAGTTTATTAAAAAGAAAAAAGAAATTAATAACTACACTTATGACAAACAAAGCCATAGATTCTCATTTGAATCGTAAAGGGATAGATGTAATAAGAACAGATGTAGGCGATAAAAATCTTTCAAAGAGAATGAACGATACAGAAAGCTTGCTAGGATGTGAAAATTCTGGTCATTATATTTTTAAACAACATTTGAATACATCTGATGCTAATTTAACTCTACTTCTGCTTTTAGAGTTGCTTATAAAAAGAAAAACTGATTTTGATAAAATATCAGATTTGAAACTAAATCCTAGTGTTCTTAAAAGTTTTGAAGTTTCTAAAAAAGTACCTCTTGATTCTTTGAAAGAAATAAAATACTTTGCAAATAGTTTTAATAAAAATAATAAGAAAGATGGTTATCTTAATATAAGATATTCTGGTACAGAAAATAAAATTAGAATCTTGATTCAACATAAGAAATTAGAAATTATCAAAGGAAACATTGATGTTTTTGCGAAAATCCTTAAGGAATTAAGGCTATGACAAAATTGAATATAAATATTGATCACGTTGCCACCCTTAGGCAAGCAAGATTAGGATTTAATCCTGACCCTGTTCAAGCCGCAAGGATTGCTAAAAAATCAAAAGTGAATGGTATTGTAATTCACTTAAGAGAAGATAGAAGACATATACAAGATAAAGATTTAATAAGATTAAAAAAAGAAAAAAATCTTCATATAAACTTGGAAATGGCACCAACAAAAGAAATGTTTCTAATTGCTAACAAAATTAAGCCTAATGTGATAACTTTAGTCCCTGAAAAAAGAAAAGAGCTAACAACAGAAGGAGGGTTAAATGTAAAAAAGAATTACAAAATGTTGCAAGCTAGACTTAAAACTGTTGATCCAAAAATAAAAGTTATGATGTTTATTGATCCTACCAAAGTCCAGATAGAATTTTCAAAAAAATTGAAAGTATACGGAATTGAAATAAATACAGCTAAATATTCTGAATCAAAAGGATTATCAGCCTTAAGAGAAATAAAGAAGATAAAAGAAGCTGTACAATTTGCTAATGAAAAAAACTTGTATATTGCTGCTGGCCATGGTTTAAACGAAAAGAATTTAAAAAGAATAAGCAAAATAAAAGAAATCAAAGAATACAATATAGGTCACAGCATTATAGGAAATGCAATTTTCTATGGTTTAAAAGAATCAATTAAGAAAATTCAGGATATAATTAAATAATGATTAAAGGCATTGGTTTAGATATTTTAGAGATTGCAAGATTTGAATCACTTTATTTAAAATGGGGCACAAAGCTAACTAATAAACTGTTCAATAAAGATGAAGTTGTTAGCGCCAAATCCCAAAAAAGATTTATAGAGACTTTATCTGGTAAGTTTGCTGCAAAAGAAGCAATATCAAAAGCTCTTGGGACAGGAATAGGTTCTTTCGTTTCTTTTAAAGATATTAAAATTATAAAAAATAATGCGGGAAAACCTATAGTCATTTATCGTGGAAAAGAATCTAAAGTAATTCATTTATCAATAAGTCATAGTAATAATTACGCAGCAGCATTTGCAGTAATAGAGGAATAGTATGAATAATACAATTTTTGGAAAAATAATAAGAAAAGAAATTCCTGCTGAAATTCTTTATGAAGATGATGTATCAATAGCGTTTAAAGATATTAATCCTCAAGCCCCTATTCATATTTTGATAATAACTAAAGAATTAATTGAAATGCCTGATAAAATAGAAGAAAAACACCAAGATATTGTAGGCCATTTATTTGTGGTTGCTAAGATATTAGCAAAAGAATTAAACATTGAAGATGGCTACAGACTTGTTATGAATAACGGAGAAAATGCAGGACAATCGGTTTTTCATATACATTTGCATATGCTTGCAGGTAGAAAACTTGGTTGGCCACCTGGCTAAATGTATAAAAATATATCTTTATTAGAAAAACTAGGTAACAGTAAGAAACCTAATTTAAATAAAATAAAAAAGGTTTTGTCTTTATTTGATAATCCTCAAGAAAAACTCTCCAATTGTATCCTTATCTCAGGAACCAATGGAAAAGGAACCGTTGCTAAATTATTATCTGATATATTAACTCAATCAAAATACAAAGTTGGTCTTTATACCTCCCCTCACCTTTTCCGAATTAATGAAAGAATTCAGATCAATAACAAAGAAATCTCTGATAAAAAGTTAGACACACTAATAGGTGAAGTAATTGATACTACTAATATACAACTAAGTTATTTCGAACTATTAACAATAGTTTCAATAAATTATTTCTATAAAAATAAAAATGAAATAAATATTTTTGAAGTTGGACTCGGTGGAAAATATGATGCTACCAATGTTGTCAAATCAAAGGTTTCCATTATAACAAATATAGACAAAGACCATCAAGAATATTTAGGAAATACTTTAAGTTCAATTGCTAGGGAAAAATCAGGGATAGTCAGAAAAAATGGATTTCTTTCAACAAACGCTAAAGGTATAGGATTAAAGATTTTATTAGAGGATGCAAAAAGAAAAAAAACCAAAATTTATGTAGGAGAAGAAAAAGATTTTTTGGTCTTGGAAAAAAAGACACGACTTGTAGGGAGTCATCAAAAAGAAAACCTATTTCTTGTAACAAATACTATAAATATCCTAAATGAAAACTTTGGATTCGAAATAAGAGAAAAAGGAATGCTAAAATCAATAAAAAGTACTTATTTGCCTGGTAGGTATCAAATCTTTTCAAAAAAACCATTAAAAATAATAGATACTGCTCATAATCTCCATGCTGTTAAAAATTTAGTTAAAAATATAAAAATAATTTTTGGTAACAAAAAAATCAATATTTTACTTGGTATGCTGAAAGACAAAAGACCTATTCTTTGCATTAAAGAAATAGAAAAAGTAGGAAAGAACATTTATTTAACAAATGTTCCTAATATTAGATCATTTGATGCAGAAAAAGTTACAAAAAAACTTAAAAAGGACCATATAAAATTTGTCGAACTCAAGAATGTGTCGAGAATAATTAATCTTAAAGAAAATTTAGTGGTTCTAGGTTCTAATTATTTAGTTGGAGATTTGCTTGATAAGCATATTAAAAATAATTAAAATTATAAGAATAAAAGGAGGTAATTATGTCTAAAGTAGCAATTATAATTTTAGCTGATATAGAAACCAAAGAAAATTTTGGTAGAGCAGTAAATGGCTTAATGACTGCAAAAGAATTTAAAGATGCTGGTGATGATGTGCAAATAATCTTTGACGGAGCTGGTACAAAATGGATTGGCAAATTTAATGAAGAAGGTGGTAAGTATAACGATCTATTTAATTCAGTAAAAGATAAAGTTTCTGGTGTTTGTGGTTATTGTGCAGGGGCTTTTAAAGTCGCAGAAGAAGCTACAAGCAATGATATTGAACTTATAGATGAAGTTAATGGCCATCCTAGTTTTAAAAAATTAGTAGATGATGGGTACACGATCCTTACTTTTTAAGTTTAGGAGTCCTTCTAAAGTCTTCACCGGTCAATTCTAAGACTTTACACATTTCAAAAATTCTCGAAATGTTTCTTTCTCCTATTTTTGAATCTAAAACCATGTTCGGATCTGTTACCTTGTATTTTGACCCATTAATTAAAGCTAGATTTGAATTTAGAATTGTATGTTTTTCTGCATTATATCTTTTTGCGATGATATTATCTAAAACACTTGTTTCCCATTCACTCATTCTTGTTGAACCTAAATCATCAATTACTAAAACATCATAATCTGAAAGCTCATCAACGTAATCTTTTTCAGATTCATTTTTAACATAAATATCCTTTATGTCAGAAAGTAGATCTCTAAATTGTTTAAATATACACTTTTTATTTTTTTTTAAAATCAATTCGCTAATAATGCAAACAGATAAATGTGTTTTTCCTAGACCTGTTGAACCAATAAAGAAAGGAGGTAATGAATCAGGAAAATTGTCTACATAATTAATACTATAATTGAGTGCTTCTTGAATATTTCCTTTTCTAAGCTTCCAATGTCCGTTGTCAAACCTTGTATCTCTACACTTTGAATAACGGGCTGGTATAAAAGATGAGTTATAAAAATTAATACTTCTTTTTCTGGGACAAAACTTTGTTCCATTTTTTGTGTAGATTACTCCACTATTGTTACATTCAGAACAAATAAAATCTTTTCTACTTCTAACTTTTGAATAGTCAGAATTCTGGAAAAAATCTAGTCCGGATAAAAAGTTTTCATTATCTTTAGCCATTTTCAATAACTCTCAACATAGCTTCAGTAGTCTTTTTATAGTCCTTTGTATTAAAAATACCAGTCCCAGAAACAATAATATTTGCACCTGATTTTATTAACCTTGAAACATTATTTATTTTTATACCACCGTCAACTTCTATAGGTATCTTTAAATTATTTTTATCTATAAATTCTCTTAGTTTAGCAATTTTTTTAAAAGTTGAAGGTATAATCTTTTGACCAGCAAATCCTGGCCACACAGTCATTACTAATAATAAATCAACAAATTTAATGTTTTTAATTAATCCATCAATTGGTGTTGAAGGGTTGATTGCTAAACCAAATTTAATACCTTTTTTTCTTAACAAAGTAGACATTTTTTTAATGTTCTTACATGTTTCTAGGTGGACTGAAATGTTAGCTATAGATTTTTTTTTGTACTTTTCTACAAAAAAAGGAACTATATAATCCGGATTTGAGACCATAAAGTGAACATCTAGTGGAAAATTCGTTTTTTTAGTCAATGAATCAAGTTCGCATGAACCAACTGTGATATTAGGAACAAAATGTCCATCCATTATATCGTAATGAATCCATTTAGTTCTAGTTTTTTTAAGCTTTAGAAGCTCTTTTTCTAAATTCCAAAAATCTGCTGCTATTAAAGAAGCTGCTAAAAAATTTTTCATAGATTTTGATTATAACATGTAAAGAAAAAACAATTATAAAGTCTTTTTTTTGCTCTATATTATAGTATTATAAAGCCAATGTTTCCTGAAGGCTTTATTTTTACTTCCGAATCAGTAACAGAAGGTCACCCAGATAAGGTAGCTGATCAGATCTCAGATGCCGTTTTGGATGCTATAATAAAAGATGATCCAAATTGTAGAGTTGCATGTGAAACTCTTATAACTAGAGACAGAGTAGTTCTATCAGCTGAAATTACTTCGAATATAAGTGTAGATTTTAAAAATATAGTTAAGGAAACCCTACTATCCATTGGTTATGATGATAAATCCAAAGGATTCGATGCAAATAATTGTGATATTGATTTATACATAGAAGAGCAATCACCCGATATATCAATGGGAGTTGATCAAAAAGATTCAGATGTTATCGGAGCTGGTGATCAAGGAATTATGTTTGGTTATGCAACAAATGAAAACAATGAATTTATGCCCTACCCTATATTGCTTGCTCATAAATTAACCAAAAAACTTTCTGATAAGAGAAAATCCAATGATTTACCTTTTTTAAGACCTGACGGTAAATCACAAGTTTCTATTCAGTACGATAACAACAAACCGGTTTTTATAGATACTATTTTGATTTCTACCCAACATGATCCTTCCGTAAAAGATTCTGATCTAAAAGAATCTGTCATAGAAGAAGTAATTAAAGAAGAATTACCAAAAAATCTTATAACAAAAAATACAAAATTTATAATTAACCCAACAGGAAGATTTGTTGTTGGAGGACCACAGGGCGATACAGGTCTAACTGGAAGAAAAATAATTGTTGACACATATGGCGGATGGGCTAAGCATGGTGGCGGTGCCTTTTCAGGAAAAGACCCTTCGAAGGTTGATAGAAGTGCCTGCTATATGGCAAGATACATAGCAAAGAATATTGTTGCATCTGGTTTGCTACCTAATTGCGAAATTCAATTTGCTTATGCTATAGGAAAACCTGAGCCAGTCTCTTTCTACATTAACACTACAATGGATATAGATAGAAAGATAATCAATAAATTATCAAATAAATTATTGGAAATATTTAATTGCACCCCTAAAGGAATAATAGAATCTTTAGACTTACTTAAACCTATTTATCAAAGCACAGCATCTTATGGACATTTTGGCAGACAAGAACAAGGCTTTAATTGGGAGAACGTAGATAAAAGTGATGAAATTAAATCATTATAGGAGTTAATTATGAAATCAGATATTAAAAGTGCTTCATTAAATAAACAAGGTAGAGATCGGGTTGAATGGGCTTATCGAGATATGCCTGTTTTACAAGAAATTAATAAAGTTTTTGCTAAGAAGAAACCATTGAAAAATATTAACATTGCAGCTTGTTTGCACGTTACAACAGAGACCGCTAATCTTCTTATTACTCTTAAAAATGCAGGTGCTAATGTTTCATGCTGTGCATCTAATCCATTAAGTACACAAGATGATGTAGCCGCACATCTTTCTAAAGATTACGGCATAGCAACATTTGCAATAAAGGGTATAAATAATAAAGGTTATTACAAACATATTGTTGAATCATTAAAAATAAAGCCAAATCTTACCATGGATGATGGTTGTGATTTAGTTGGAATGGTTCACAAAACTCATAGAAGCTATTTACCAGACATCATAGGAGGAACAGAGGAGACGACAACTGGTGTTATAAGGCTAAATAGCATGTCAAAAAATAACGTACTTGAATACCCTATTGTTGCTGTTAACAATGCTTTCACTAAACATTTATTTGATAACCGTTATGGAACCGGACAGAGTGTCATAGACAGCATCATGAGAGCAACAAATAGGCTGATTTCCGGAAAAACATTTGTTGTGTGTGGATATGGATGGTGTGGAAGAGGACTCGCAATGCGGGCTAATGGTTTAGGGGCAAATGTAATAGTTACTGAAATTGATTCCACTAAAGCTTTAGAAGCAAAAATGGATGGTTTTCAAGTTATGACTGGAAATGAGGCCTTTAAAAAAGCGGATTTCATATGTTCCGTTACGGGAAATATTAATGTTATAGATAAGCACCATTTTCGAACTATGAAAGATGGCGCAATTATTTCAAATGCTGGTCATTTTAATGTTGAGATTAACATTGATTCGCTAAAAAAAATGGCCACAAAAAGAAAGAAAATTAGGAACGACATAGAGGAATTTACTGTTGGAAAGAAAAAAGTTTATCTTTTATCTGATGGTAGATTAGTTAATTTGTCTGCTGCAGAAGGTCATCCTTCAAGTGTTATGGATATGAGTTTCGCAAACCAAGCTTTTTGCTCACAATACATAGTGCAGAACCATTCAAAACTCAAAAAAGAAGTTTATGATGTTCCTCTAGATATAGACAATAAAGTAGCAGAGATAAAATTGAATTCTATGGGAGTTAAAATAGACAAACTTACCAAAGAACAAGACAAGTATCTTAATTCATGGGAAAGTGGTACATAATTATTATATATGGAAAAAATAATTGATGATTTTATTAGACACAAACAACTAACTCAATCTAGTATTACTTCAAATACAAAAAATTCATATATTAAAGATTTAGAAAATTTTCTTTTATTCTTAGAAAATAATAATATTAAGAAATTCGAAAATGTTAATGAAAACGTTATAGAAGATTTTTATAGCAGTGATTTATTTAACCAATACGAAAGAACATGGAAAAACAAATCAGGCGAAATTAAAAAGAAAAAAGTAGGAAAAAGATCTGAATCTTCTAAAAATAGAATTGCATCTACTATTTCTAGTTTGTTCAAATATTTAGTCTTCAAAGGTGCTGTGATTAGCTCTCCTGTCTTCCATGATGGAGGAAAAGGAGTAAAACGAAAATCTAGATCTAATTCTGTTAAACCAACTTTGACAATCAAAGAAATTGAACAGATTCTTAGTTTTGTATCTTCCAAGAATTTCAAAGAATCATTCAAATTCAACAAAAGAGATGCGTGTATAATTAAAACACTTTATTACTGTGGTCTGAGGATTTCCGAATTGATTAACATACAAATGTCAGACTTAAAATTAAACAATGCCAGTCCTTTTATGCTTATTAGAGGAAAAGGTAACAAATTAAGAGAACAACCTATTCCTATGTATAAAAATCTTATAGATTATATAAACAACGAAAGACCACTCATCTTGGGAGATAAGAATTGCGATTATTTATTTATTAACTTATATAAAAATCAACCAAGAATGTTAACAAGGCAAGGTCTAGACAAAAAAATTAAACAAATATGTTTACTAGCTGGACTAAATATAGAAAAAAGTGGAGAAGTTAAATATAAAAAAATAAGTGCTCACATGTTTAGGCACTCAATCGGAACCCACCTGCATGATTCAGGTGTAGATTTGATTCATGTAAAAAACCATCTTGGTCACTCTTCTATTTCAACAACAGAACGTTATATAAAGTCCCTTAAAGAAAAAGAAGAAATTTTAAAAAAATATGGTCCAATAACTGGTGAAAAGAGTTAATGTTAAGCAAAGAATTATTATTAATAATTTTGCCAATTGTGCTTTTTTCGTTAAGCGTTCATGAATATAGTCATGGATATTCTGCCCTGCTATTAGGAGATAAAACTGCACAAAGACAAGGACGATTGACTTTAAATCCTATAAAGCATCTTGACCTGATAGGGACACTTGCAATTTTATTTATAGGTATAGGTTGGGCTAAACCAGTTCCAGTAATGGTGGGGAATTTGATACGAGGAAGAAAAAGCCTTTGGATTGTTGCCATAGCCGGCCCTTTATCTAATTTTATCATAGCAATTTTCTTCTCAGTTGTCTTTAATCTGTTTGATATGTCTTCAGACCTTTCATTATTGAACAACACAATAGAATTATCGATTCCTTATTTTTTTCTAGCAATGATTTTTCTTAATGTAGCTCTTGGAATTTTTAACCTACTGCCAATACCACCTTTAGATGGCGGCAATATTATATATAGCCTTCTGCCAGATAAATTAGCTGATTATTATTCTAAATTCTCAGGTAGATTAATGCTTGTTTTTATAGTATTAATTTTTCTATTGGTTAAATCATTCCCTAGCATGGTACTTAGTCCAGTGATAACAATAGTAAATTTTTTAATTAGTGATGTTATAAGGTAGAAAAATGGAAAACAATGTAGAAAACAATACTTCTTTTGAAAAAGTAAAATTAGATATTTTCGAAGGTCCCTTAGACTTATTGTTGAATCTTATTAAAGAAAATGATTTGGATATTTATGAACTTTCCTTAACTCAGGTTACACAACAATACTTAGAATATGTGGAATTACTAAAGAGGTTCGACTTTGACAATATAGGAGATTATATGGTGATAGCGGCTGAATTAGGTAGATTAAAATCTAGGTCACTTCTACCAAAGGACGAAGAAGAAGAAGTTGTAGAAGGTGATACAGAAATAGATCTCGTTGAAATGTTGAGAGAATACAAGAAATACAGAAATCTTTCAGAAGAATTAAACAATAGACCTATTCTTGGCCGAGACACTTTTAAAAAGTCTTTTGATAGCACGTATAGAACAGAAACTGTTTGGGAGGTTCAGAAAACAGATGTTTGGAAACTAGTGGGAGCCTTAAAGAATCTATTAGCACTTGAAAGATATAAAGACCCTCCTGACATAGAGTTCAAAGAAGAAGTAATCAATAAATTCGAAAGAAGAAAAGAAATTCAAATACAGTTCAACAATCAGGAAAGAATAAAATTTAAAGATTTTTTTCTAAATCTTTCAAAAGAAAATATCATTGTATCTTTTTTGATTTTGCTTGAACTTGTTAGAGAATCTTTAATCGATTTCTCTGGAACCAATGAAAATGACATAGAATTTTTTATAAAAGGAGAAACAAATGAGTGACATTAAAAGAGAAATAGAAGCATTAATTTTTATATCGGATACCCCTATAAGCATAAAAGAACTGTCATCTTTTTTGGATATTAGTAAAAATGAATGTATTAAAATTGTAAATGAACTACAAAATGATTGGAAAGAAATGAATATTGCGATAGAACTAGAGAATGTCAGCGAAGGTTATCAGTTTAGAACAAAAGAAGAATTTAAAGATAAATTAACTCTATTTATGAACAAGAAGCCCTTTAAGTTGAGCAGAGCAGCACTGGAAGTCTTAGGAATAGTTGCAAAGAAACAACCAGTAACAAAAATCGAAATAGATAAAATTAGAGGTGTTGATTCAAGCGGTGTTGTAAGTGTATTAATAGATAGAGAGCTAATTAAAATTATTGGTGAAAAAGAAGTACCGGGAAGACCTTATTTGTATTCTACAACGAATACATTCTTGGAAGTTTTTGGCTTGATGAATATAAACGAGCTTCCTGACCTAGAAGAATTTAATGATTATGACTCTATGCAAACTGAGGACGATAAGTCTACTTAGTTTTCTCGAAAATTTTATTCTGTAGATTCAACATAACTTTTCTTTCTTCTAATGTTTGATGGTCATAGCCTAATAAGTGCAATAGACCATGAATCCCTAGCAAAGAACATTCATTTAGCAGGGTATTTTTTGTTTTTTTACAATTTTTCTCTGCATCCTTTATTGATATAAAAATCTCACCCATTAAGTACTTGTCGGGACCATTATGCAAAAAGCATAAAACATCAGTAGACTTGTTTATTTTTCTATATTTATAATTGATTTTTTTCATCATATACTGTGAAATAAAAGAAATATCTATGATTTTATTTTTAATCTTAAGATGATTCATTGATTTGAGAATCCTAGATTTAAAAATTGATTTATTTATTTTTTTAGTATAGAAATTAGAATCATAAATATTTAGAGGCATTATTGAGATGATACCATTAATATCAATTGTTGGAAGACCGAATGTTGGCAAATCAACATTATTTAACAGACTTATTGGAAAAAGAAAATCAATAGTTTTTAGCGAACCTGGAGTAACAAGAGATTTGATCCAAGAAAGTTTTTCAATAGGTAGAAAAAAATATAATTTAATAGATTCTGGTGGCTTTGACAACTTAAAGGATACCTACCCTATCTTAATTAAAAAAAATATTTTAAAAGCTATAAAAAGCTCTGATTTGTTAATATTTTTGTTAGACGGAGAAGCCGGTCTACAGAAAGAAGATAGGGAGATTTTAAAAATAATTAGAAAAGCAAAGAAGCAATTTATTGCAGTGATTAACAAAATAGATGATAAAGGATCAAAAGATAATTTGTCTGATTTTTATAAACTGGGTATAAAAGATTTTGTCGAAATCTCTGCCGAACATAACAGGAATATATCAAAATTAATCGAAGAAATAGAAGAATTTTATATTAATTTGCCAGAAGTTGAAAATAGTTTAAATGAGAAAATCCCTAAAATTAGTATTGTTGGAAAACCAAATGCTGGAAAATCTACTTTAATTAATTCTTTATCTAAACAGAATGTTTCTATAGTAAGCGAGCAACCTGGAACAACTCGAGATACTATAGACGTTACTATCAGTAACAAAAACAAAAAATACAGTTTTATTGATACTGCTGGATTAAGAAAAAAATCAAGAATTTCTGACAATGTTGAATATTATTCTACTAGCCGTGCTATCAAGAGTATTGAAGAATCAAATATAGTCATCTTGATAATTGACTCTCAATATGGACCAACTAGTCAAGATTCAAAAATATGCTCATTAATTAAAAAAAATAACAAAGGTCTTATAATTGCTATTAATAAATCTGATCTGATACCAAGTGAAATCAAAGATGAAAAAGTAATTTCTGAAGCTATTTTGAAGAAACTAACAGAAGTTAATTATGCTCATACAATTTTAATTTCGGCATTAAATTCTAAAAATGTTAACAAGATATATACTCTAATAGACGAAATCAATGATAGTTTAAATAAAAAAGTAAACACTAATAAACTAAATAAATATTTAAAGAGTTTAATTGATAAGTCAACTGCTCCAGTAAATAGAGGTAGGAGACTTAAATTTTACTATGCAACACAAACAAATTCTGACACTCCTTCCTTTGTATTGTTTTCAAATTTTGCAAAGAAAATACCTAATACATACAGAAGGTTCATAGAAAGGGCTATTAGAAATGAGTTTTCTTTTAAAGGAACTAGTATCAAGATTAGCTTTAGAACCTCAAGGTCAGAGTGAAGTAATTTGCTCAACTATTTTTGCTGCAATAACTCTTGAATCATAAGAATTAACAGCTTTTTTTCTAGCCTCAAAACTCATTTTTAACCTTAGTTCTTCATTTTCAATTAAATTTAAAATTTTATCAACAACAGTCTTATCTTTGAGTGGCAATGAGTAACCTGTTAGTTTGTTATCAATTGCTTCTCCAATACCACCAATGTCGTATCCTACAATAGGTTTTCCTAATGACATTGATTCTATCACGACCCTCGGAAAAGGGTCTTCGTATTTTGAGGGGATAAAAAATAGATCAAATTCAGATATATATGATTCAACTTTATCTTTATAACCAGTGAATATAAATTTTGATTCTAATTCTTCTTTAGTTACCATGTCTTTCAATTCTTTCATTGAATTTTGACTAAAGTAAAATGGAGTATCACCGACTAATACAAAAATACAGTTCTTTTTATGATTTTTAAGGATTTCAATTCCAACTTCTATAAAATGTTTAAAGTTTTTTCTTGGAACAATACGTCCCGCGGTTCCAATAATTATTTTGTCTTCAGGTATTTCGTATTCAGATTTTAAGAGTTTATCAACTGTGGACATATTATACTCTTCCGTATCAATACCATTATTTATAACAATTATTTTTTTATGATCTTGAAATTGTTTTCTAGTGGCATTAGAAACACAAATTATCTTATTTACTGATTTAAAGTTTGAGAATTTATTTAATAAATATTTAAGAATAAAAGTTGTTTGTATATTTCTTACATGCCAAATAACCTTTAAAGAGTAAAAGGATCCAACTATAGCACCAAAGAATTTAGCCAATGTTCCATTACAATAAATAACTTCGATATTATTTTTTTTTAATATGGGTTTTAATTTAAACAATAAGAATATTAGTCTAATGATATTGATTAATACATCTATAGGCAATATTCCTATTTTTTTATTGTTTATAGTTAAATTTTGTCTTTTTAAATTTTCAGGAAAATTACTATTAATGATTTGATTTACATTTAGACCACTATCTTTAATTTTCTTTGAAAAGATATCTTTCCCTGGAAGCAAAGTGTGGACATCAAATTTTTCATAATCGAAATGCTTCAAAAGATAAAAGAGACTTCTACCTGGTCCACCATCTCTTATGGAATGGTTAATAAAAAGTATATTTTTCTTCATTATTAATGATTTATAACATATAATATTTTTAAATTATCTCAACTTGAGAATTATCTTAATTATAAGAAAATAACAGGTATTATTTTTTGCTATGAAAGAAGCTAAATGGATATGGAATAACAATAAATTTGTACTTTGGAAAAATGCGACTACTCATGTTATGAGTCATGGTCTTCATTACGGTACAGGGGTTTTTGAAGGGATAAGGGCTTACAATGGTTCAATTTTTAGGATGGAGGACCATTATAAGAGATTTTTTAATTCTTCAAAGGTTGCGGGTATCAAAATTCCATTTTCACGAAATAAATTAGAGTCCTGTACGTCTCAATTGCTACTTAAAAATAAATTAAAAGATTGTTATATAAGGCCTTTGGCTTTTGTAGGAGATGGATCAATTGGTATTAATCCGGCTTCAAACAAAATTAATGTTATTATTGCTGCATTTGAATGGGGAACGTATTTAGGTGAAAAAGCGATGTCCAAAGGAATTAAGATGAAAATCTCATCCTTCAAAAGAATGAGTGTTAATTCTTTTATGACTAAATCTAAAATTTGTGGAAATTACATAAATTCTGTTCTTGCAAAAAAAGAAGCACTAGATCAAGGATACGACGAAGCTCTATTGCTAGATGATAATGGTTACGTTTCTGAAGGAACAGGTGAAAATATTTTTATTATAAAAAATGGAAAAATTAAGACCACACCTGTCACATCAATACTAGAAGGAATAACAAGAGATTGTGTCTTTAGAATTGCTGAAGATAACAATATTTCTATAAAAGAAAGTAAGTTTACTAGAGATGAATTGTACATTGCTGATGAAATATTTCTTTCTGGAACTGCTGCCGAAATTACTCCGGTCAGAGAAGTTGATAATAGGAAAATAGGAACAGGTAAACCTGGCCCAATCACTAAGTTGATACAAAAAGAATATTCGAATATAGTCTTAGGAAAAAATCCAAATTATAATAATTGGCTTCACCCTATTTCTAATTAAACTTTAAGATAATTCAAAAGAGTCCTAACGCCATAACCTGTTGCACCAGGAGCTGTCCAGTTTCTTTTTCTCTCAATATATGCAGGTCCAGCAATGTCCAAGTGTGACCATGGTATATCTTTAACAAAAAATTGTATAAACATAGCTGCTGTTATCGCTCCACCGTAGCGAGTAGATCCTGCATTTTTAATATCCGCTATGTTGCTATCTATTTCTGTTCTTAGTTCTTCGTCTAAAGGTAATTGCCAAAGTTTTTCGCCAGCTTCTTTAGATGATCTCAATAAAGCTTCAGTCAGTTTATTATCATTTGAAAACAAACCAGCAGTATAATTTCCTAAGGCAATCATGCAAGCTCCGGTTAAAGTTGCAAGATCAATCATCTGATCAACTTTTAATCTATTCGCATATTCAATAGCATCAGATAGTATAACTCTGCCTTCGGCATCAGTATTTATAACTTCTATCGTTTTACCACTAAGTCCCTTTACGATATCGTCAGGTTTGTAGGCATTTGGCCCTGGCATGTTCTCTACCGATGGAATTAGTCCATGAACTTCAAGATTTTTTGGTTGTAATCTTCCCAAAGCTTCAAAGACCCCAAGGACACACCCTGCTCCAGCCATATCCATTTTCATTGTGACCATATAGTCTGCTGGCTTCAATGATAAACCACCGCTGTCATATGTTACCCCCTTGCCTATAAGTGCTATTTTCTTTGACGATTTAGAAAAAGTTTTGGATTTGTATTTAAGATGAATAAACCTTGGAAGATTACTACTACCTTTGCCAACATCCCAAAGTCCAAGCATTTTTCTTTTTAATATCTCTTTTTTATCATAGACTTTGCAAGTTATGTTAGAAAATTTTCCTATATTTTTTGCAACATTAGCTAAAGCCTCTGGCGTTAATATCAATGGTTGTTCATTAACTAAATCTTTAGTTAGATTAACACCTTGAAATTTTTCTAATGATTTTTTAATAATCTTATTAAATAAAGATTTGCCAACTTTGTTCAAAACTAAATTTATAGTTTTATCAGCTATATTTGACTTTTTGCTTTTATATTTATCAAAAACATAATGTCCATTGTTTATACCATCTAAAGATGTTTCAATGAATTTCTTGCTGAAGTTATCAGGGTAAATTATCGTTATTGCTTCATCCGTGTATTTCTTTTGTGTTTCATTATAAGTTATAGAAGAAAAAGCTTTGAAAACTTTTTCGTAATCAAGGTCTTTTCTTTTTCCTAGACCAATAAAAACAATATCAATATCATTATCTTTTCCTGCTGCGAGGATAGTAAGTTTTTCCATAAAAGTACCTTCAAATCCATAAGAAGAAACTTTGTTTGATATTTTAAAACCAACAAAACTATATGATTTATCGAAAGATTTACTATTTAATGATTCTGAAAAACATGGAACAAAGATAGTCTTTGTTTCTTTTGGGTCTTTTAATAAATAATATTTTAATGACATGTTTTTTATTATAACTAATGTTGAATAAACTGTATAATTAAGTTTTATGGAATTTCTTTTAGCCTTTTCTGCTGGTCTTATGTCTTTTTTTTCACCTTGCATTCTTCCTTTGTTCCCTGTTTATTTGACTACTATTTCTTCTAGTTCTCTAGAAAAACAATATCCTGCCTTAATCAATACGTTAATTTTTGTTTTCTCATTTTGTTTAATTTTTGTTTTATTAGGATTAAGCGCAACAAGCTTAGGAATCTTTCTAAATATAAATAAGATTTTTTTAATTAAAGCAGCTGGTATTTTGATAATACTTTTTGGAATTTTTAACTTAGAAATTATAAAACTAAATTCATTATATAAAACTTTTCAACCAAATTTTTACTCTTCTAATATATACTTAAAACCCATAATACTAGGTTTGTCATTTGGCATTGCATGGACTCCATGTGTTGGACCAATTTTGGCTTCAATAATAACCTACTCTTCTATAGAAAAAAATTATGAATATTCATTTTTTGTATTATCTTTTTATTCTCTTGGTCTCGGCCTACCTTTTGTGATAGGCACTTTAGGTTACGACAGAATCATCTCCTCTATCAAGAAATATACTATTTTTGGAAGGTATTTTAATAAAATCAGCGGAACAATTCTTATTATATTTGGCCTATTGGTTTATTTTAATAAGATATATCTATTAACAGTATATATTCAAAAAATTTTAAATATATTTAATTAATAAATTTTCATCTACTATTTTTTGATCTTTACAGGTATTATTAAGAAGTTGGAATTTATGATTTTCCAAACAATATAGATATATTTTGTTTAATTACTATTACTGAACGGGGGTAATTTATGAGTAATGATTCAGACAAACGTACACAAGCTTTAGAGTACCATTCAAAAGAACCCAAAGGAAAGATTGAAATTAAAGTTACTAAACCAGCCGAAACTCAAGATGAGCTTTCACTTGCTTATTCACCATGGGTAGCAGAGCCATGTAAAGAAATAGATAATGACGTACAGAAAGTTTACGACTATACAAATAAAGGTAACCTAGTTGCAGTCGTTTCTAACGGTACAGCAATTCTAGGCTTAGGTGCGTTAGGACCAGAAGCAAGTAAACCTGTAATGGAAGGAAAAGCTGTTCTGTTTAAAAGGTTTGCACAAGTTGATGCATTTGATATAGAAATAAAGAGCACTGATATTGATGACATAATTAGGACAGTTGAAGATTTAGAACCAACATTTGGTGGAATTAATCTTGAAGACATAAAAGCTCCTGAATGCTTTGCCGTTGAGGAAGAACTTAAAAAAAGAATGAACATTCCTGTGTTTCATGATGATCAACACGGAACAGCAATTATTTCTGCTGCGGGTTTAATCAATGCGGTGGAATTAACAAACAGAAAAATGTCAGATATCAAAATAGCAATTAATGGTGCTGGAGCATCTGCCATTTCTTGCGCTAGATTGTTTGTAATGTTTGGAGCAGATCCAAACAATATTCTTATGTGTGATAGTAAAGGTGTTATCTACAAAGGACGTGAAGGTTTAAACAAACAAAAAGAAGAGTTTGCTGTTGAAACTGACTGTAGAACACTAGAAGACACGTTAGTAGGTGCTGATGTCTTTATAGGACTATCAATTGGAAATGTTGTTTCAAAGGAAATGGTATTGACTATGGCAGATAATCCTATAATTTTTGCAATGGCTAATCCAGATCCTGAAATATCACCTAAAGATGCATTTGAAGCTAGACAAGACATAATTATGGCTACAGGACGTACAGATTATCCAAATCAAGTAAATAATGTGTTGGGGTTCCCTTTCATTTTTAGAGGAGCTTTAGATGTAGCTGCTACTAATATTAATGAAGAAATGAAAGTAGCCGCAGCTCAGTCCTTATCTAAATTAGCTAAGCTAGGTGCAGGACCTGAAATTGCAGCAAGACATAACAGAAAAGAGCTAGTATATGGAAAAGAATACATAGTTCCATCTCCTTTTGATCCAAGGGTCTTAGTTTGGGAATCATATGCGGTAGCAAAGTCTGCTATTGACACTGGTGTTGCTAGACTAAAGATTGATTTAGATGAATACAAGAAGAAATTGGAAAAGATGGCAGGTGTTGAACCACAGAATTTTGATTAAATGAAATTATTTCGTTTCATTATTCTAATACCATTAGTTTTATTTTCAGCTATCAATGTTAACGCTGATTCAAGCTCTGATTCACGATTGATTAAAATCGAGAAAAAACTACAGTTAGATTATGAATTACCTTATTTATCAATCAATGATGTTAACAATAAATATTTATTAAAAGAATTAAACGAAATGACTATAATTAATTTTTGGTCTTCCTGGTGTGGCCCGTGTGTAGACGAAGTTAAACATTTAAATAAATTTCAGAAGTTAATTGAAGACAATAATCTGAATATAAAAATAATAGCTATTAATATATTTGATGATTTAACTAGTGCAAAAGATTTTGTAATCAAATATAAACCAAACTTTCTATTATTGTTTGATGACTCAAAAATGATTCCAATCGATTTTGCTGTATCTGGTGTACCAGAAACTTATTTTATTAAGGAGAACTCAATTAAATTTAAATATGTAGGTAAAATTACAAATGAGAAGTTAATTGAAGGATATGAGAAACTTAAATCTATTAAATAGCTTTTTAATAATATTATTTATTGCTAATCTTACAATAAACTCTTTCGGTAATAATTCTTTGTATGAAATATCAAATGAGTTAATGTGCCCAGTATGCCAAGGTCAGACAGTAGCTGAATCCAATTCAAAACTAGCTATTTCAATGCGTGAAGTCATAAGAAATAAAATTTCTAAAGGTGAAACAAAAGATGAGATTCTAGCATATTTTGTTCTTCAGTATGGGGACAGTATTTTGTCTAAGCCACCTGCTAAAGGACTAAATATACTTTTATGGATATTCCCTCCATTTCTCTTAATTGGGTCATTAGCATTCTGGATACTAAGAATTAAAAAAAAACAAAAACACGGCCTCAATTAACATTATCTTCGTAAAGATATTTTTCAAACTTTTTGCTAAAGATAACTTTAGTTAATTTCCTATCCTCATAAATAATAAGAATAGGAATTTCTAGATTATGCACGTTGTCATATTTTTTATTTTTAAAATCAGAAAGATTGTAGACATTTGCTAATATATTGTTGTTGGCAGGAGAATCTGAAGCTATTATAACAAAGATATTATTTTGAAATGAAACTATATTCTTTTTTGCATCTATATAATATGTCTTGATTTTATTTTTTTTAAAATTGTTCAAATAAGAAAAAGAATCAATTGAGTTTATATTTACACCAACTGCGGAAAGTTTCTTAATTATAGACTCACTCAAAAAACTTTTTCCTGATTGATTATTTTTAGAATCATCAAAATCTCTTCTGTGAAAAGTTGTACCAAAATTAATCATATATGAAGTCACATTATTCTTTTCAAGAAAATACTTAATGTCTTCAACAACTATACCTTCGATTATTGAATCGAATGATATTTTGGTGCAGCTTTGGGTTTTAAAAAATACATTAGATATCTTTTTTTCAACATTATCAAGAGAAATGCATTTATCATACAAATCAGAATTTAAAAGAAAATTAACTTTCTCTAATTTAGTGCTAGATGCAATGACCGAAAAAGTAGTTGGATCGAATTTACCCTTAGAAATTTCTTTAAAATTGACTAAAATTTTAAAACTATCTACAAATAAGTCAGGTAAAGAAATTTCACTATATTTTTCCATTCTATTAAATCTTGATACAAAAGAATCTGACTTGGAAGTGTCCAGAACAGACTGTATTATAGCTAATCTTTTCTGAATTTGTTTAAAGATTTGTTTGTTCAACTCGTTGTTTTCTATATAGATTGTCAACTTGTTATTAAGTAAGTTATAATCTCTTTTGTTGTAATCAGTAGAAAATGAAAAGTTTGCAAAATTTAGTAAAAAAATTAGAATTAAAAATAATCTGAACATATGAGTTTGAAAGCTAAAAATAAATTTCTTAAATCTATTGAGATTATACCTCCTAGGTACAAAATTGATAACACTTTAATTAAGAAGATAATTCAAAATCAAAAATATTTTGATTTTTTAGATATAGCTTGCTGCCCAATGGCAAATTTGCGTATATCACCTTTATCTTTTGCACACAATCTTATTATAAAAGGTGGTGATTATAAAAAGATAATTTTAAATTTTTCAACTAGAGACAAAAACACCCTAGCACTTCAAAGCGATATTCTAGGTACCTATTCTATGAAAGTAAATAAAGTTTTATTGATTAAAGGGGATCCATTAAAAATTGGTAATAGTAAAAAGTCAAAAGAAGTCTTTGAAATAAATACAAACGAATTCATCAAAATAGTTGGTGATTTAAACAAAGGAAAAGATTATTTTGGGAACAAACTAAAGTTTAAAACTGATTTCATAACCGGATCTACTATAAATATTGATAATAACTTAAAGATTCTAAAGTCTACAATTTCAAAAAGAATGTCAATAGGATCAGATTTCTTTATCACTCAGCCAGTCTATACGGATAATGATTTTGAAAAACTAATTAAATTATCAAAACGTAAGAACTATAAAATTTTAGGTGGAATACTTCCAATCAAAAACAAAAAGACTTTATATAATATGCAAAACAAGATCAACGGAATATCTAAAAAGAATATATTGTTTAAGAAATTATCAGAATCCAACGAGAGAGATTTTGCTAAAATATCTATAGATTACTTTGTTAATTTGTTAACGAAAAATAAAAAGTATATTGATGGAATACATATAATGACATCTGGTGATATTAAATTAGCAGCTAAAATTAGCAAAATTATTTAAATGCCTGACACGAAAAATACTTTTGATTCAATTTCAAGTAAATACGATCTGATAAATGAAATTATTAGCTTAAAAAGACATAATAAGTGGAAAAAAGATTTCATTTTAATGTTGAATCCACATGGTGAAGTATTAGATATAGCTACTGGTACTGGAGATGTAGCATTAATGATAAAGAATCAATTCTCTAACGTTAATGTTACAGCAATTGATCCAAGCGAAAAAATGCTAAAAATAGCTAAACAAAGAAACAAAAAAGATGATATTAATTACATAAATGCATACTGCGAAGATATCCCCTTTTCTGATTCAACTTTTGATTTTATAACAATATCTTTTGGTTTAAGAAACACAAAATCGATAGATAAAAGTCTAGATGAGATTAGAAGAGTTTTAAAAAATGATGGTAAATTCATGATAATGGAATTTTCTAAAAGCGAAAATTTTTTTACCAAAGTTCTATATAAAGTATATCTAAATCTTATAATACCATTGATAGGACTTTTATTTGGAAAATTTAAAGAATATCGATATTTAGCCTCATCAATAGAATCATTTTATACACCAAGTGAAATGGCTAAAAAAATAACGTCTAAAGGTTTCGATGTTAAAAAAAGAACTGAATACAATTTAGGTTTAGTTACAGTTTACGAAATAAAAAAAACTAAATCTTGAAAGTTAGTAAAATTTGATTTTGATATTCTTCTACTTCTTTATCGTCCAAATAATAATGTGGAGCTGAAAGTATTGGCAAACTTACAAATTCTTTATACTCTACTAATTGTTCCTTTGCTTCGTCTGGTGATCCACATATAGCAAAATTTTCTACCATTTCATTGCTTACATTATTAATCATACCGTTAATGTCGCCTTCAAAAAAACATTGTCTAATTTTTTTGATATTCTTTTCAAATCCTAATTCTATGAATGGTTTTGAATAAGCTTTCACTGTTGTATAAAAAGCTATAGTGCCTTTGGCATCATTGATTGCCTTCTTCTTATTATTATTAATCGAACAGAGAATTATTGAAGATTTAGTAAAATTTTCCCTATTTTCACCTAAAATAGGTGAAATATTCGATTTTATATATGATTTAGAGCATACAACATGTCCAATATGACCTTGAAATAATTTTTTTGATATATTAGTCATTTTAGGACCTATGGCGGCTAAAAACAGCGGTATTTCGTTTCTAAAAGTGTTAAAAGGTCTTCTGAAAGATTTTATTTCTAAGTCGTAATTTTCATCTTTGTAAATCAAATCTTTCTTTGAAACTATAGAAGATTCAATAGCACGAAAGGTTTTGTAAAAACTTTCAATTCTATCTGATGGTTTATCAAAATTTCTATTCCCATGCCACTTTCTATTTGTATTAATAGCACCTGACCCTATTCCTAATATAAGTCTACCTTGTGAAATTTCATCAATATCTAATGCTGAAAGTACATTTATTAATGGAGATCTAGTGAATGCTAAAGTAACAGCAGAGCCAATATTAATTTTATTTGTACACTGAGATACAAAAACTAATTGTTCGAACGAGCTTCTAAAAAGTTCCGTCACCCATAAAGAATGAAAACCGTATTCTTCGGCTTTAATTGAAAGACTTTTAATATTTTGTAAAGAATTTGGATCTAGTATTAGGCCTATATTGTTTGTCATTAAAATATTTTTAATCTTTTTCTTTTGGTGTTATATCTTCAGACTTAGTTTCTACTGAGTCGTCGATTTTGAATGGTACATCTAAATCTACCAACTCAATAGCAGAAATAGGTGCAGCATCACCACGTCTATGATTCAACTTAATAATTCTTGTATAACCACCAGGTCTATTAACATAAGATGGTGCGATTGTATCAAATAATTTAGTAAGAACATTTCTATCTTTAATTTTTGTATTAACTAATCGTCTAGAATGAACAGTGTCTGTTCGAGCTATAGTGATTATTTTTTCGCTAAACCTTTTTAGTTCTTTTGCTCTTGCATCAGTAGTTGTTATTCTTCCATGCTTAAATAGTTCGGTACAAAGATTTCTTAGAAGCGACATTCTATGTCCTGTCTTTAAACCCAACTTGCCTTTCCTGACTCTATGTCTCATCTTATTCTACAACTTCCTCAGTTTCTTCTGAAGTATCTTCCTGTTTTACTCTTTGTTGGTAATACAAATCTTTATTTATACCTTCACCTAATTTTAAATTAAATTGAGCAACTACATCTCTCACTTCAAATAAAGATCTTTTACCAAAATTTTCTAGATTTAATAAATCTTCTTCTGTCAGTTGTATCAAATCACCTAAATATTTTATATTGGCTTTAGCTAAACAATTTAGAGACCTTGCGGAAAATTCTAAATCTTCTACTTTGGTAAACAATTTATCTTCAGCACCTGTTATTTCTTCCTGTTCTTCGTCAACTATTGGTATAGCATCAATTTCTTCTTCATCAAAATTAACAAAAACCGTTAATTGTTCTTTAAGTATTTTCGCACCATAAGCAAGTGCATCTTCTGGTAAAATTGTTCCATTAGTCCATACTTCCATTGTAAGTCTTTCATAATCAGTTCTTTTATCAACTCTAGCGTTTGTAACATCGTAATTAACTTTAATAACAGGAGAAAAAATAGCATCGATTAGAATCTCCCCTATTTCCTTATTGACCTCTTCCATTGCTTCAGTTGGAACATAGCCTCTTCCCATTTCGACTGTGAGCTCTATCTTAAGTTTTGAACCTTCAGAAAGTGTTGCAATATATTGATCTTCATTAATTATTTCAACATTTTGATTAACTTGTATGTTGCCAGCCTTTACTACTCCCTCACCAGATGCATCTAAATAAATCTTTTGTGGTTCGTAAGTATGTAGTTTTAAATTTAATTGTTTTAAATTTAAAATAATTTCAGTAACATCTTCTCTTACTCCGGGAATAGATGAGAATTCATGCATAACTCCGTCTATATTTACCATTGTTATCGCTGGTCCTTGGATTGAAGATAAGAGTATTCTTCTTAGTGAATTTCCTATAGTGGTTGCATATCCCTTTTCAAAAGGTTGACATACAAACTTCCCATAAGTATCAGACTTAGATTTTTGATCTACTTGAATAAATTTTGGTCTATGTAAACCTAACCAATTTCTTTGAAATTCCATATTTTCTCCTATAATTTTGAATAAAACTCAATTATTAATTGCTCGTCAAGTGGCAATGTAAAATCTTCCCTTCCAGGTAGTCTTTTAACAGTCCCAGTTAATTTTTGTGAATCTAATTCTAACCATTCTGGTACACCTCGTCTTGCTACTGATTCAACAGAACTCTTAATTCTATTGTTTTCTTGAGATTTTTCTCTAATTGAAATACTATCTTCTACAGAAACAAGAAAAGAAGGGATAGTTACTTTTTTTCCATTTACAAGTATATGTCCATGATTAACATATTGTCTTGCTTCATTTCTTGAGCTTAGCAATCCTAATCTGTAAACGACATTATCCAACCTTCTTTCAAGATTAGATATCAAATTGTGACCAGTTACGCCTTTTTGATTAGTAGATCTAATAAAATTATTTCTAAACTGTTTTTCCGTTAGTCCAAATATTCTTTTCAGCTTCTGTTTTTCTCTAAGTCTAACTCCATATTCAGAATCCTTGTGTCTATAATTAGTTTGTGATTGTCCGGGTTTGATATTTAATCTTCTTGCTGCTTTATCAGTATAAGATCTATCACCTTTCAAAAAAAGCTCTTGCCCTTCTCTTCTTGACAGTTTTGTTGTTGGTCCAATATATCTTGCCAATTTTTCCCTCTTAAACTCTTCTTTGTGCCGGTGGCCTACAACCATTATGTGGCAATGGAGTTACATCCTTAATTAAATTAATTTTAATACCTGCATTTTGTATAGATCTAATTGCAGTTTCTCTTCCAGGTCCTGGTCCTTTAACAAAAACAGCAATAGTTTTCATTCCAAAATCAGCTGCTTTTCTTGCAGCTTCTTCTGCAGATAATTGTGCAGCAAATGGAGTCCCCTTACGAGTGCCTTTAAAACCCTTCATTCCTGCTGCTGCTGATGAAATAACATTTCCTTCCTCATCAGTAATTGTAATTATAGTGTTATTGAAAGTCGCTTGAATATGTGCCTGACCTGATTCAACAAACTTTTTAACTTTCTTATTTTTCTTATTTTTTTTCAATCAAAAGTACTCCTTTATTTAATCCCTGCTTGTTTTTTCTTGGCAATAGCAAGTCCTTTCTTTCCACGTCTTGTTCTTGCATTTGACTTTGTTCTTTGTCCTCTGGTAGGTAATTTCTTTCTATGTCTTATTCCTCTATAAGAACCAATCTCTTGAAGTCTTTTTATGTTATTTTGAGTATCTACTCTCAGTTCACCTTCAACTAGATATTTCTCTTCAATTAATTGCCTTATTTTGCTAACATCAGAATCAGTTAAATCTTTGGTTCTTAAAGAAGGATCTATGTCTGCACTTTTAAGAATATCGCTAGAAATCTTCTTTCCTATTCCGTAAATATAGGTCAAAGCAATAACAACTCTTTTTTCATCTGGTATGTCAACTCCTGCAATTCTAGGCATAAAACTCCGTTAAAACCTCTTATTATATATGATAATTTTACTTCAATCTATATGTTATTCGCCCTTTTGTCAAATCATAAGGTGATACTTCAACTTTCACTTTATCACCAGGCAAAATCCTTATAAAATGAGTTCTCATCTTACCTGAAACATAAGCCAGAATCTGGTGTTTGTTTTCAAGCTCAACCTTAAACATAGCATTTGGTAATGCTTCTAATATAGTTCCTTCTAATTCTATTCTGTCTTCTTTAGCCATATAATTAGTTAGTTAAAATCATTGGACCTTTGGAAGTAATAGCTATAGTGTGCTCGAAGTGAGCAGACCAGCTTCCATCCTTTGTTTTTACTGTCCATTTGTCATCTGGTGATACGAATACTTCATATTCTCCCATATTGACCATTGGTTCAATTGCCAAAACCATTCCCTCCTTTAAATCTATTGAATCTTCTCTGTCATCATTTGAGGTAACAAAATTTGGTATTTGTGGGTCCTCGTGAAGGCTTCTGCCTATACCATGACCAACAAAGTCTGTTACAACAGAAAAACCATTTTTCTCAACAAATTCTTGAATTGTTTTCGAAATATCAAACAACTTGTTTCCTGGCTTTGCTTTGCTAATACCAAGATTTAATGACTCCTTCGTTACTTTAATTAATTCATCTACCTTTTTATCGACATTACCAACGGTAAACGTAAAAGCACCATCAGCATAAAATCCATCTTTAAAAACTCCAAAATCAATTCCTACAATATCACCTTCGTTTAAAATTCTTTCTTTAGAAGGTATGCCATGAACAACTTCTTCATTTATAGATGCACATGTAGTTGCAGGAAAACCTTGATATCCTTTAAATGCTGGCTTGAAACCATTTTTTTTAGCAAGTTCTTCAGCAAGTATATCTATCTCCCATGTTGAAATTCCTGGCTTAATCATTTCTTTTAATAATCTCTGCAGTTCTCCTATAACTGAACCACATCTTTTTATTTTTTTAATATCTTTAGAATTCTTAATCTTTATATCCATAACTAAATTTCTTTTACTATACTATCAAAAACTTCATCGATGGTCCCTACACCTTTAATATCAACAAGTAAATCTGATTTTTTATAATATTCTTTAATCGGAAGTGTTTGTTCTTTGTAAACACTTAATCTATTTGAAATAGTTTCTCTATTGTCATCACTTCTACCTCTTAAAAGCAATCGTTCGATAAGATCTTCATCTGGGACTTCTATGGAAACTACTTTGTCTATTTTTAATGAATTCTCGTGAAGCATTACATCTAAAGCTTCCGCTTGAGATATTGTTCTAGGAAAACCATCAAGCAAAAATCCATTACTTTCTTTATTCGATATGATTTTGTTTTTAATCATTCCTATAATTAATTCATCAGTAACAAGTTCGCCTGCGTCCATAAATTTCTTTGCAAGCAATCCAAGCTCAGTCTCATTACTTACTTCCTCTCTCAAAATGTCACCTGTAGATAAATGAAGAAGATTGAACTTTTCTTTTAATAAATCTGCCTGTGTACCTTTACCAGCACCAGGTGGGCCAAATAAAATAATAATCATATATCACCTCATATTAAATCTTTTTGGATCATTTGTTTTTTTACCAGTTAATTGATCATAGTTCGAAGATATCAAAAAAGACTCGATGTGTTGTATAGTGTCAAGAGTTACTCCAATAACAATAAGCAATGCTGTTCCACCAAAGAAAAAAGGCAAACTAAATGGCTTTGCATTTAGTATTGCTGGAACAGTACAAACTAAAGCTAAATAAAGTGCTCCAATTACAGTTAATTTACCCATCACTCCACTGATAAATTCAGTAGTATTTTTACCGGGTCTTATACCTGGTACAAAAGCTCCATTCTTTTTTAAATTTTCTGACATTTCTTTCGGATTAATAACAATGCCAGTATAAAAGAAAGTAAAGAAAATTACTAAAATTGCAAAAACTGTATTATAAATAAAACCATTACTTAAAAAAGATTGAGCAAACTGATTTACTGCTGGAACATCAATATAATTTAACAATGTAAGAGGAAGCAATAAAATTGATGATGCAAAAATTGGTGGAATAACACCAGCAGCATTTATCTTTAAAGGCAAATGTGATGATTGACCAGCAAATTGTTTTCTACCTTTTGTTCGTTGTGGATATTGAATTGGAATTTTTCTGAAAGATCTCTCTACAAAAACTATTGAATACAATATCGCAAGCATAATTATAAGAAATAAAATAATTGTTATAATATTGAGTTCTCCAATTTGAACAAAATTAAACAATTTTCCTATTGCAGAAGGTATTCCTGCTATTATTGATGTAGCAATTATCAATGAAAGACCATTTCCAATTCCATTACTAGTTACTTGCTCTCCTAGCCACATAACAAAAAAGGTTCCAGCAGTTAAAGTTAAAATTGTAATTATAAAAAATTGTGGGCCTGGATTGTAAACTATATCTGCGCCTGTTCCGAGTCCAGTTTGAAGTGCTGAAACAAGCAATGATCCCTGAAAGAAGCAAATCACTAAAGTTAAATACCGAGAATATTGAGCAACTTTCTTTTTACCTTCTTGTTCTTTATTCATCTCCTCTAATGAAGGAACTGTTTTTACGACCAGAGACATAACGATAGATGAAGTAATATAAGGCATAACGCCTAGCGCAAAAATTGAAGCTCTTTCAAAAGCACCTCCAGAAAAGAGATTTATTATATCAAAAAAAGATTTTCCTTGATTTGTAAAAACTTTTAAGATTTCTTGTGAATCAACACCAGGGATAGGTACAAAAACACCCAATCTATAAATTATCAAAATCAATAGAGTATAAAGTATTCTTTTATTTAACTCTGGTAACTTTGGTAGCGAATCAATGGAACTCATATTTTAGTTATGCTTCCGCCTGCTGATTTAATTTTTTCTTCTGCTGATTTAGAGAAATGATTGGCAAAAACATCAAACTTTTTATCTAAATTTCCATTTCCAAGAATTTTTATTGGATTTCTGCCTGTTATCAACTTTTTTTCTAATAAAGTGTCAAAATTTATTTTTTTTGAATTATCCAATTTGTTTATTGTAGCTAAATTGATTATGTCATAAGTAATTTTATTGTAATTTTTAAAACCTCTTTTTGGTGTTCTTAATACAAAATGAGACTGTCCACCTTCAAAAAGAATTGGAACCTTTCCACCTGATCTAGATTTTTGACCCTTATGTCCCCTACCTGCAGTTTTACCTTTTGATCCAGGTCCTCTAGCTATTCTATTTCTAGTTTTATTTTTTGTGGATTCCAAATTATTAAGCATTCGCTTCTCCATCAGCCTTATTTTTATAAAATTGTTTTGGTAAATCTAATTCAGATTCTTCTTTGCCTAGTTGAGCTGCTTTTTCATGTGGCTCTGTCAATCCTTTAAGTCCTTCTATAGTAGCAAGTACTACATTTATTGGGTTTCTTGATCCTAACGATTTGGTTAAAGCATCTTTTATTCCAGCTAACTCTAAAACTGATCTTACTGCTGCACCAGCAATAACACCTGTCCCAGAACCTGCTGGCCTAATCATTACTTGGCTGGACAAATGTTTGGAATAAACCTCATGGTTAATAGTAGTACCATTTCTTGGTACTTCTATGATGTTTTTCTTAGCTTTTTCTATGGCCTTTCTAATTGCGTCTGGTACTTCGTTTGACTTACCTAATCCGGCACCAACTTTACCATTCATATTTCCAATAACAACCAAAGCAGTAAAATGAAAATTCTTTCCACCCTTAGTAACTTTAGCTACTCTCCTAATATGTACAATCTTCTCTTCGTATTCTTTATCTGTGTTATTTGCCAAAATTATACTCCTATACTAAAAACTTAATCCTTTTTCTCTCAATTGGTCTGCTAATTTTTTAATTCTTCCATGATATTTGTAACCACTTTTATCAAAAACAATCTCTTTTATTCCCAAAGAAGAAGCTTTAGATGCAAGATTATCTGCTATTTCTTTTGTTATTAAATCATTATCTTTACTATTTGAATCTTTCAACTGCAATGATGACTCAGAAATAAGTGTCTTACCAGTTTCATCATCAACGATATTAACATAAAAATTCTTTAAAGATTTAAATATATACAACCTTGGAACTTTGCTAGTTCCGTATATATTTTTTCTATTTCGTTTATGTCTCTTTAATCTTAATTTGTTTTTATTATTTACGCTCATTACTCTGCACCTTTCCCAGCTGCTTTTCCTGCTTTTAGTTTTATAACTTCATCAGAATATCTAATACCTTTACCTTTATACCTTTCTGGTTTTCTTAATTTTCTTATTTGCGCACTTATTTCACCAACCAATTCTTTATCTACTCCTGAAATCTTCAGCTTAGTTCCTTTATCTTGAACTTCAGCCGTTATTGATTCAGGTAAATTAAAACTAACTGGATTAGAGTATCCTAAATTAAGAACTAGTTCTGATTTTGATTTAATCTCACATTTGTAACCTGTCCCTATAATATCTAAATTTTTTTCATAACCACTCTTAACTCCGTTAACCATGTTGTTTATCAAAGCTCTTGTTAGTCCATGAAAAGATTTTGTCTTATTATCTTCAGATTCTCGTTTTACTGAAATAATATTTTCAGAAATTTCAACAGTTATTCCTTCGGGAATAGGTTTCTCGAGTTCACCTTTAGGTCCAGTAACTTTAATTATACTATTAGCAATTGTTACTTTTACGTCTTCCTGAAGTTCTATCTGTTTATTGCCTATTCTCGACATTCTCAACCTTTAGCTCTTAAACTATATTGCAAAGAACCTCTCCTCCTACACCTTTCTCTCTTGCTTTATTACCTGTCATAACACCTTGTGAAGTTGATATTATTGATGTACCTAATCCACCTTTTACACGTGGTATTTCATTTTTGTTCACATAAACTCTTAACCCTGGTTTACTTATTCTTTTTAATTCTTTAATTACAGATATTTTTCTATCATTATATTTTAATTTTATCTTTATAAATTTAAATTTATCTTCATCAACCAAGTCAAAAGACAAAATAAATCCTTCTTCCTGTAATATCTTTGCAATTTCTAATTTGAATTTAGAATTTGGAATTTTTACAAATTCATGTTTCTTAGAAATAGCATTTCTAATTCTTGTTAGCATATCTGATATTGGATCTGTTATCATATTTACCTCTCGTTAATAACTAGCTTTTTTAACCCCCGGTATTAGACCAGCACTAGCCAATTTTCTAAAAGCATTTCTACTCATACCAAATTTTCTAATAAAACCTCTTGGTCTTCCAGTTATCGGGCAACGATTATATTCTCTAACTTTAAACTTCTGTTTTTTCTTTGCTTTTACTATCATTGATTTTTTAGCCATAATAACCTCTTCTCACTTTTTAAACGGAAAACTAAGTGCCTCCAGTAATTTTAAACCCTGCTCATCATTCTCAGCAGTAGTTACTATTGTTATATTTAATCCTTTATTCTTAGTAGATTTTGTTGGATCGATTTCAGGAAAAATTAAATGGTCTTCGATTCCTAAATTGTAATTACCCTTTCCGTCAAAAGATTTTTTGGAAATACCTCTAAAATCTCTTACTCTAGGGAGAGCTAAATTTAAAAGTTTAGAAAGAAATTCGTACATCATTTCACCTCTTAAAGTTACTCTTGCACCAATTGATGATCCCTCTCTAAGCTTAAATCCTGCTTCTGATTTTTTTGCTTTTGTTATAACAGCTTTTTGACCTGCTAATTGACTTAATTCATTAGAAGCTTCTTCTATTATTTTAGCATCTTTACCAGAATCAGATATTTTACCCAATCCCATATTAATACTTACTTTAGTTATCCTTGGGACTTCCATTTTATTTTTTAAATTAAGTTCACTTATAAGCACTGTTATAGATTCCGTATATAATTCTTTAACGTTAAGCATCTGTAACCACCTTAATATTAGAGATATGAATTCCTTGCTCTCTATTAACAATTCCTCCACTAGGATTTTTTTTGTCTGGCTTCAAATGCCTCTTTGCAACATTAATATTCTCTATTGTTACTTTCTCATTTTTCGTATCAACAGAAAGTATCTTTCCAACTTGACCTTTATATTTACCAGTAATTATTTTTACTTCTTGGCCTTTTTTTGCATTTAAACTTTTACTTTTCATACTTATATAACCTCAGGAGCAAGAGAAATTATTTTCATAAAACCTTTTCCTCTTAACTCTCTTGCAACAGGACCAAATATTCTTGTTCCAATTGGTTGATTCTCTTTGTTTATTAGAACTGCGGCATTATCATCAAATCTTATATAGGAACCGTCAGCTCTTTTAATTTCCTTCTTTGTTCTAACTATTACAGCCTGAAAGATTTTACCTTTTTCAACTTTAGAATTTGGTATAGCATCTCTAATAGAAACAGTGACTATGTCTCCAATGCTAGCATACCTACGAAAAGAACCGCCCTTTAGCCTTATAACATTAAGTTGCTTTGCTCCTGTATTATCTGCTGTTGATAATTGAGTTTCTGGCTGAATCATGCTTCGACTCCTTTAGTAACTATCTTCGTTAAATTCCATCTTTTGTTTTTACTTATTGGTTTGGTCTCAATTGCTTCTATGAAGTCTCCAACATTAGCAAGATTTTTTTCATCATGCACTGGGAATTTCTTTTTAGAAATTATCACTTTATTGTATTTTTTATTTTTATTACGTACTTCAGTCTGAACCATAATTGTTTTATCTGAAGAATTCTTAACTACAATTCCAGTAACTTTTCTTATTCTACCTCTACTCATCTTTATTCCCCTGCTTCCTTATATTTATTTCTGTCATACATCTTGCTATATCTTTTTTAATTTTCTTAAATATATTAGTATTAAATTCTCCTTGATTTAATTTTGTAATATTATTTTTCAACAAAGATCCTTTAAGCTCACCAATCTTATTTTCAATCTCTTCGATATCTAATTTTTTCAATTCTTCCATTTTCATTACGTTAACTGTCCTTTGGTTCTTGCAACCACTCTAGTTTTAACTGGTAACTTGTTTGATGCGAGCCTTAGAGCTTCCTTAGCTAATTCTTCATCAACTCCAGCAATCTCATAAAGCATCGTCCCTTTTTTTATAGGTGCTACATATCTATCTATATCACCTTTACCTTTACCCATTCTTACTTCTGCTGGTTTTTTAGTAACTGGTTTATGAGGAAAAATTCTTATCCATAACTTTGCACCACGCTTAACTTTCCTTGTTATTGCAATTCTTGCTGATTCTATTTGTCTTCCTGTTATTCTTGCGAAGTCTAATGACTGAAGTCCAAATTCACCAAAAGAAACTTTGTTGCCTTTTGTTGCAATTCCTTTTATTTTCCCCTTTTGTTGTTTCCTGTATTTACTTTTCTTAGGTTGAAGCATTATTTACCTCTTTCTTTTCATTTTTTTCTTTTTTTCTAATTATCTCACCTTTAAAAATCCATACTTTAATTCCTATTATTCCATAAGTGGTTAGTGATTCAGCAAAACCATAATCAATATCTGCTCTAAGTGTGCTCAATGGAACACGTCCTTCTCTGTACCATTCTGATCTAGCTATTTCAGCTCCTCCTAAACGACCTGAAACCATTATTTTAATTCCTATAGCGCCTAACCTTAAAGCGGAAGACATACTTCTTTTCATTGCCCTTCTATATGCCACTCTTCTTTCAAGTTGAAGTGCGATGTTTTCGGCAACTAATTGAGCATCTATTTCGGGTCTTTTTACTTCTCTAATATCTATCACTATCTCTTTATTGTATTTAGAACCAAGATTCTTTCTTAATGAATCAATATCAGCTCCTTTTCTTCCTATAAGCAGACCTGGCTTTGAACAATATACGACTAATCTTATTTTTTCATTTGATGGTCTTTCAATATCAAGTTTAGAAATACCAGATTGAAAGAATTTTTTCTTTACGAAAGTTCGTATTGCTAAATCTTCATGTAGAAATTCTTTATATGAGGTTTTACTAGACGTAAACCAATTAGATGACCAATTTCTTGTAATACCAATTCGTAGTGATATTGGATTAATTTTTTGTCCCATTATACAGATTTCTCCTCTAAAATAATTGTAATATGACTTGATCTTTTTAATCTTCTCGTCGCTCTACCCATGGCTCTAGCTTTAAATCTTTTTGCAGTTGGTCCCTCCGTGCTAAATGCTTGTGAAATATAAATTCTCTCAGAATCTGTAAAACCTTTCTCGAAAGCATTTGATACAGCTGATTTTAATGTTTTTGATACTTCATCCTTAGCTGGTTGTTTAAGAGTTTTTAATAACATAAATGCATAATCAACATTTTTTCCTCGAATTGTTTCAAGGACATAATTGATTTTTCTAGGTGTTCTACGAACATATCTATTAATAGCTTTTGCAATCATGATTATTTACCAACTCTTGACTTTTTGTCTCCTCCAGCATGAGACATAAAAACTCTTGTCGGAGAAAATTCTCCGAGTTTATGTCCAAGCATATATTCTGTTACATAAACAGGTACAAACTTTTTACCATTATGAACAGCAAAAGTAAGTCCAATCATTTCTGGTGTAATCATGGACCTTCTTGACCATGTTTTTATAATCTTTTGACTATCTTCTTCTTTTGCTTTTAGAACTTTTTTCATTAATTTATCATCAACGAAAGGTCCTTTTTTTACTGATCTTCCCATTTAAATATTACCTCTTATCCATTCCATAACCGATTCGTCTTCTTTTAACAATCATTTTGTCGGTCCTCGAATTTTTTCTAGTTTTCTTACCTATTGTAATCCAACCCCACTTAGAAACTGGGTTGGGATTACCCCTAGCAGCTTTTCCTTCTCCGCCACCATGTGGGTGATCAACTGGATTCATAGCCACCCCTCTAACTTTAGGTCTTCTTCCTAAATATCTATTTCGTCCAGCTTTTCCAATAACTATTTGATTATTTTTTTCATTTCCAATTTTTCCTATTGTAGCTCTACAATTTGAGCGAATATATCTAGTTTCACCAGAACTTAATTTCACCATAACCAATTCTGATTCCTTTCCTAGGACCTGGGCGAAACTTCCAGCTGACCTTGCTAGCTTTCCACCGTTACCTGGTGAAAGCTCAATGTTATGTATTACTGATCCTTCAGGAATGTTTGACAAAAGAAGAGTATTTCCAGTTTTTATTTCTGTTTTATCTGATGAAATAATAGTATCTCCCACTTTTAAATCAGAAGGGCAAAGAATATATCTCTTTTCTCCATCTTTGTAATTTATCAATGCAATTCTTGCTGTTCTATTTGGATCATATTCAACAGTTTTCACAATTCCTTGAACATTAAATTTATCTCTTTTGAAATCAATTAATCTATATAAACGCTTATGGCCTCCTCCTCTACTTTTAGAAGTTATTCTTCCATTATTATTTCTGCCTTTTTTCCTATGGCTTGAAACAAGAAGTGGTTTATATGGTGATGATGATGTTATTTCATCATAATCTGCACTTGTCATAAATCTTCTTCCAGGACTGCTTGGCTTATATTTTTTTATACCCATACTAAACTCCTTGAATTATTTCAATAGCTCCTTCTTTGAGTGTTACAAAAGCTTTTTTTTGTTTTGACCTACTACCTACTAATCTTCCACCTTTAGATACTTTCTTTCCTGGTTTAATAGAAGTTCTTACTTGTTTAACTTTTACATTAAAGAATTTTTGTATTGCATCACGGATTTCATTCTTAGTGCTTTTAGGATTAACTTCAAACACGTAACATTTTTGTTCATTCATGGTTGCTATTTTTTCAGTTATTAAAGGTTTAATTATTACATCTGAAACATACTTCTTCATTATTTTATCCTTTCAATTAAATTAGATAGAGTTGTTTTGTCAATAAGAATAGAATTAAAATTTAATAAATCATAGACATTAACCCCTTTAGATTGAACCAATTTAATACTTCTAAGATTCCGTGTCGCAAGAACAAGATTGTCATTTTCTTCGTCTGTTATTAGAAGAATTTTATTTGATAATTTCAATCCATCGATTTTTGCTATCAAATTTTTAGTTTTATGATTGCTTAATTTAAAATTATCAATAATTGTAAAAGCATCTTGTTTGATTTTGTAAAAAATAGAATGAAGCAATGCCATCTTCCTTACTTTTTTTGGAACTTTAATGCTCCAATCCTTAGGTGTAGGTCCAAAAATCACACCTCCACCTCTCCATATTGGAGATGTTCTTGTTCCAGCTCTAGCATTTCCAGTACCTTTTTGTTTAAAAGGTTTCTTGTTACTGCCTGCAACTAAGGCTCTGTTTTTAGTTGAAGCTGTACCTTGTCTTTTCTTTAATAATTGCCATCTTACGACTTGGCTAATCACTTTTCTATTAATTTGAATATTTTCATCTATTTCAAAAATATATTTATCAATTTTTTTATTATTCAAATCAACAATATTTAAATCCATTATCCTTTCCTCGTATGATTAACAAACACTAAAGAACCATTAGATCCAGGGACCGATCCTTTTAAGAATATAATGTTTTCATTTAAATCAATTTTAATTACTTTTAAACCTTGAGTAGTAGATAATTTTCCACCATATCTACCAGGCATTTTTCTTCCTTTCCATACTCTAGCTGGATAGGCCGCATTCCCTATAGATCCACCAGATCTTTGATTTTGAGGTGTCCCATGAGTATGGCTAAGTCCTGAAAAATTATGTCTTTTAATAACTCCTGCAAAACCTTTTCCTTTTGATTTAGAAGTTACATCTGCAAAGTCACCTGGTTGGAAAATATTTGCTTTAATTTCAGTTCCAGGCTTAATTTCAACTTCAGGGTTTAATAAATCAAATTCTTTAATATGTTTTATTGGTTTAACGTTTAATTTAGAAAAATAAGATAATTTAGATTTATTAAGTGATGAAGGTTTTGCTTCTATGTAACCAACTTTTAAAGAAGTTTTAGAATTTTTAACTTTCTTCTCAAGTGCTAAACATGGTCCTAGCTTTACGACAGTTGTTGGTATGATTTCTCCATCATCCATAAGAGTTTGTGTCATTCCTAATTTGGTTCCCATTAAACCACTTAGTTTAATATCAGGTAAATCATCTTTTTCTTCTTGTTTAGGCTCTTCTGGTTCAGATACTTCTTGTACATCCGCTTCTGCTTTAGCTTCTTCTTTTGTAGATTCATCGGCTTTAGCTTCTTCTTTTACTTCATCTTGTGATGTTTCTTTCGCTTTAGCTTCTTCTTGTGGAACTTCTTCATTAGAAGAATCCTGAACAGAAACATCTTTATTCTTTTTTTCTGAAGCTTTTTTTTCTAGTTTTTCGTTTTTGTCTGACATTTATTCACCCTGTAGTTTAATTTCTACCTCTACACCAGAAGCTAAATCTAGCTTCATCAACGAATCAATTGTTTGTTGTGTAGGTTCGAAAATATCCACAAGGCGCTTATGCGTTCTTATTTCAAAGTGCTCACGTGAGTCTTTATAAACATGAGGTGCTCTAAGAACACAAGTTCTAGAAATATGAGTGGGTAATGGTATCGGACCTGCAACCTTTGCTCCCGTCCTTTTGACGGTATCAACAATATCGAAAGTTGATTTGTCTAAAAGTCTATGATCAAAAGATTTAAGCTTTATTCTGACTTTTGGTGCGGTTTCCATAAATCTCCTTATTCGTTAATCTTTGTTATAACTCCAGCTCCTACAGTTCTTCCACCTTCTCTGATAGAGAACTTTAAGCCGTCTTCCATGGCTACAGGAACTATTAATTCGACATCCATAGTTGTATTATCTCCGGGCATTACCATTTCAACACCTTCACCTAATTCGATGGAACCGGTAACATCCGTTGTTCTAAAATAAAACTGTGGTCTATATCCTTTGAAGAATGGAGTATGTCTTCCACCTTCTTCTTTTTTTAATACATATACTTCTGCACTAAATTTTTTGTGTGGTTTGATTGATCCAGGAGCACATAAAACTTGTCCTCTTTCAACATCATCTTTTTCTATTCCTCTTAAAAGTACCCCAACGTTATCGCCTGCTTCTGCATAATCAAGAATCTTTCTAAACATTTCCAAGCTTGTTGCAGTAGTTTCAACTGTATCTTTAATTCCTACGATTTCTATTTTGTCACCAGAATTAATCTTTCCTTTTTCAACTCTACCTGTTACAACAGTTCCTCTTCCTGAAATAGAAAAAACATCTTCAATGGCTAAAGAGAAAGGCTTATCTAGAGCTCTTTCTGGCTGAGGTATCCATTCATCTACTTTTGACATCAATTCTAAAATTGACTCTTCTCCTGTTTTCTTATCTCCACCTTCCACAGCTGCTAAAGCTGAACCAGCAATAATTGGTGTATCATCACCTTCGAAACCATATTCATTTAGAAGTTCTCTAATCTCTAATTCTACCAATTCTACTAATTCTGTGTCTCCACCTAATTGATCAACTTTATTTAGATAAATTACTATTCTAGGAACACCAACTTGTCTGGCAAGTAAAATATGTTCTCTAGTTTGAGGCATAGGTCCATCTGTTGCACTTACAACTAAAATAGCTCCGTCCATTTGAGCAGCTCCAGTAATCATATTTTTAACATAGTCAGCGTGACCAGGACAGTCAACGTGAGCATAATGTCTTGAATCAGTTTCATATTCTACATGGGCTGTATTAATTGTAATACCTCTTTCTTTTTCCTCAGGTGCATTATCTATATCAGCATATGACATAGCTTCTCCACCCCCAGATTTTGATAATGTTAGAGTGATTGCCGCAGTTAATGTAGTTTTTCCATGGTCAACGTGACCAATAGTTCCTATATTAACGTGAGGCTTATTTCTCTCATATTTAGCCTTAGACATGTGTCTTTTCCTCCTGCAAAAAAGTAATTAAACTTCTTTTAATTTCAACTCCTCATAGATGTTTGCTGGAACATCACTATAAGTCGAAAACTCCATTGTAAATGTAGCACGACCTTCTGTCAAGGACCTTACATCAGTAGCATATCCAAACATCTCAGATAGGGGAACTTCTGATTGAACACCCTGTAATTCGCCTCTTAATTCAGTGCCTTGCACTTTACCTCTTCTAGAACTTAAATCTCCTATAACTGATCCCATGAAATCTTCAGGAACTACTACTTCTACCTTCATTATAGGCTCTAATACAACTGCATTAGCCTTTTTAACTGCATCTTTAAAAGCAAGTGATCCTGCTATCTTAAAAGCCATTTCTGAAGAATCAACGTCATGAAAAGATCCATCATACAAGGTAACCTTTACATCAACTACCTCATATCCTGCAACTACTCCACCTTGCATAGCTTCATGTATGCCTTTTTCAACAGCTGGGATAAATTCCTTAGGTATTGCTCCACCTTTAATTTGATTTACAAATTCAAATCCTCCTCCGGTATCTAGAGGTTCTATTTTAATTTTTACATGACCATATTGTCCCTTTCCACCAGTTTGTTTAATATATTTTTGTTCTGCTTCGCTAGAATTTCTAATTGTCTCTCTGTATGCAACTTGAGGTGCTCCAACATTAGCTTCAACACTAAATTCTCTTTTGAGCCTGTCTACAATTATTTCTAAATGTAATTCACCCATGCCGGATATTATTGTCTGATTAGTTTCATGATCTACTTTTACTTTAAAAGAAGGATCCTCAACGGCCAACTTGTTCAAAGCTACACCTAATTTTTCTTGATCTGCTTTTGTTTTTGGTTCAATTGCTACGGAAATAACTGGGTCAGGAAAATTTAAACTTTCTAAAACTACAGGATTTGATTTGTCACACAGAGTTTCTCCGGTATAAGTATCTTTTAACCCAACTGCTGCTGCTATATCTCCAGCTGCAACCGATGAAATTTCTTCTCTTTTGTCAGCATGCATTTTTAAAAGACGACCTATTCTTTCCGTTGAACCTTTCCTAGGATTGAATACAGCTGTTCCAGAACTTAATACACCAGAATATACTCTTATATAAGTTATTGTTCCAACAAAAGGATCTGTCATAATTTTAAAAGCTAATGCAGACAAAGGTTCATTATCGTCAGCCTTTCTTTCTAATATCTCTTCATCATTATCTGGGTTTACTCCTTTTACAGGAGGTATATCGATAGGTGATGGCAAATATCTAACAACAGCATCTAAAAGTAATTGAACACCTTTGTTCTTAAAAGCTGAACCACACAAAACTGGAACAATTTGAAGATGAATTGTTTGCTTTCTAATGGCATCAATAAGCCTTTCTTTTTCTATATCTTTTCCATCTAAATAATCTTCCATAATAGATTCGTCATTATCAGAAATAAGTTCTAGCATTCCATCTCTTGCTTCCTTACTTTCTTCAAGAATTTCTTCTGGTATATCAATAAGTTGAAACTTTGCTCCTAATGAATCTCCATCCCAAATAGCTAATTTCATTTCAATTAAATCTACAATCCCTTCAAATAAATCATTTTTAAAATATGGGATATGGAGCTTAACAGGGTTTGAATTCAACCTATCTTTTATTTGATCATATGTTCTCTGAAAATTAGCTCCCGTTCTATCCATTTTATTTACAAAACACATTCTTGGAACACCGTATCTGTCAGCCTGTCTCCATACAGTCTCTGACTGAGGTTCTACACCACCGACGCTATCGAAAACAACACATGCTCCATCCAAAACTTTTAATGATCTCTCAACTTCTATTGTGAAATCAACGTGACCGGGTGTGTCTATAATATTTATGTCATGCTCATCCCAAGAACATGCAGTTGTAGCCGAAGTTATAGTTATACCTCTTTCTCTTTCTTGTTCCATCCAATCCATAGTTGCAGCACCATCATGAACCTCTCCAATTTTATAATTTTTTCCAGTATAAAAAAGAATTCGTTCAGTCGTAGTAGTTTTGCCCGCATCTATGTGTGCAACAATCCCTATATTTCTAACTTTATTAAGATCTTTACTCATTAGATTTCTACCATCGATAATGTGAGAAAGCTCTATTTGCTTCCGCCATTTTTAAAGTATCTTCTTTTTTCTTTGCTGCTCCACCTTTGTTTTCTTTGGCATCCATAATTTCTGATGCTAATTTTAAAGACATACTTTTGCCTTCGCGTTTTTTCGCAGCAGTTATAATCCATCTTATAGCAAGAGATTCTTTTCTAGAAGACCTTACTTCAACTGGAACTTGATAAGTTGCGCCTCCAACTCGTCTTGAACGCACTTCTACAGAAGGTTGTATATTTTTAAATGCTTCTTGAAAAATTTCGTAAGGGTCTGATTTTGTTCTTTCTTTAATTATTTCAAAAGATTCGTAAAAGAGATTTTCTGCAATACTTTTCTTTCCATCATACATTAGGGAGTTAATAAATTTGGTTATTGCAGAACTATTATATTTTATATCCGGGTCTGCTTTAGGTTTTTTTGTGGGTCCTTTTCTTGCCATAATTTATTTTTTCCTAATTGGATTTTGGTTTTTTGGCACCATATTTGGATCTCGATTGTTTTCTTCCCTCAACACCAGTTGTATCAAGTGATCCTCGTACGATATGATATCTAACCCCTGGTAAGTCCTTAACTCTTCCGCCTCTAATTAAAACAACAGAATGTTCTTGAAGCTGATGACCTTCGCCAGGAATATAACCTGTAACCTCAATTCCATTAGTCAATCGCACTCTTGCTACTTTTCGTAATGCAGAATTAGGTTTTTTTGGTGTAGTTGTGTAAACCCTTGTGCAAACTCCTCTCTTCTGAGGATTATTCTGTAACGCTCTTGATTTACTCTTTTCTTTCTTTGTAAACCTTGAGTGTCTTATCAATTGACTTATAGTTGGCATATGAACCTCATAATTAATTTCTTTGAATATGCCACAGTTTGGTACTATGTCAAGGAGTTTTAGGATTTCTACTAAGTCCCTTTTTTCCAATATCATTTCTATAAGCTAAGCTGGTAGTATCAATTTTAGAAATAGCTTTGTAAGCCAAGTTTATTGCTCCTGATAGTGTTTCATGTTCAGATGTAACGCCTAATACTCTTCCTCCTACAATTAAATAGTTATCATCTTTCAATTCAGTTCCGGCATGAAATATATATACACCTTCTTCTTGGAATTTCTCAAGATTAGATATAACACCATTAGTAGATTTCTCCGGATAACCCTTCGAAGCTAAAACCACTGTAACGGAAGAAGTCTCTTTCCATTCTAAATTATATGTAGAAAGATTCTGGGTTGAAGTCTTATAAAACAAATCAAAAATGTCTGATTTCATTCTATATAATAAAGGTTGTGTTTCTGGATCACCAAAACGACAATTGAATTCAACAACACTTGGGATTTTGTTTTTTATCATAAGTCCAATATATAAAATGCCGGTATAATTAATTTTATCTTTCTTGAATCCTTCAAATACAGGATTAACTATATTGTTCATAATGTTTTGTTTTGTTTCATCATCAATAATTGGTGCTGGTGAATAAGCTCCCATACCTCCTGTATTAGGACCCAGATCTTGATCAAGAAGTCTTTTATGATCTTGTGATGAATCAAGAGGCAAAATATTAACACCATCTGTGAAAACAAAAAAAGAAGCCTCTTCTCCTTCTAGAAAACTTTCTATGACAACTTTTTCACCTGATTTAGAAAATATTTTATCTTTCATTAAAAAAATTAAAAATTCTTCAGCTTCGTTAAAATTGTTACAAACTCTAACACCTTTTCCTGATGCAAGACCATCGGCTTTTATAACAAGAGGATAATTATTTTTTTCGATAAAATCATATGCTTTATCAAAATCAGTAAATGTTTCAAAAGTTGCTGTTGGAATCTTGTGTCTCTTCATAAAAAGTTTAGAGAACTCCTTGCTTGATTCTAATTGAGAAGAATATTTATCAGGGCCAAAAATCAAAAGATTATTTTTTCTAAACAAATCTACAATACCTAATGATAATGGCTTCTCAGGGCCAACAATTGTTAAATCAATTTTTTCTTTCAAAGCAAATTTCAGTAATCGTTCAAGATCATCTGATTTTATTTCAACGTTTTTTGCAATCTTAGATATTCCACCATTGCCAGGTGCGCAAAATAAACTTCTAACATTTTTATTTTCTGATATTCCCCAGCATATTGCATGCTCTCTTCCACCTGATCCTACAACTAAAACTTTCATTAGGTAAACTTTTTCTTAATTTCACTGAAATATATCAAACTAAATATTCCACCAGAAACTAGTAAAGCGATGCTATCAATTAGTATTTCAATACGAGTAAATTTTAGATATTCTGTTGGAAGTAAAAAATAACTACTGATAAATATTATTGTAATTACCACAAACAATCTTCTACTAATATCTTTATAATTCAATAGAAAATAAAGATTAATAAAGTAAATTACTGCCAATATTAACAATAGGACTTCCCAAAAATAGTATTGACTATAATCTAAGCTTGGAAGAGAACTGCCTGGATGAACAAGAGCAATGACCATTCCTAAAAACATAAAAACATATTCTGAGTAAATTAAAGTTTTAAAATAGTTTTCTATATTCATAGCAAAAAACCTAAATTATTATACCACTGTTACAACTTTAGCTAAATTTCTTGGTTGATCAATTGGCAACTTTTTTAAGTTTGCCAAATAGTAAGATAAATACTGTAATGGAACTGTAAACATAATGGGTAAAAAATATTCTTCTACATTTGGTATTTCAATATATTTAATCTTCTTTAAAAATTTCTTTTCTATTTTTTTTAAATTCTCGGCAGTTGAAAGTAGGAGTATTTTATTTGTTCTTGTACTAGTTTCATACATATTGGTTATTTCTTTTAAAATTGATTCATTATCATTAGACAATAAGTAAATAACAGGAAAATTAGGTTCCAGTAAAGCTATAGGTCCATGTTTCATCTCTGAAGAAAGTGCAGCTTCCGCATGTATATATGAAATTTCCTTTATCTTTAAAGCTGCTTCCAATGCAACTGGATAAGTATAGTTTCTTCCTAGGATAAAAATATTATTTGATTTGTAAAAACTTTTTGCTATTTCCTTGATGTTCTTTTCCAAATTGAATAATTTAGTAAAATTCTTTTTAAAATTAGAATATTTTATTCTATGATAATTTTTAGAAAAAATAATAGAAAGAAAATATAAAAACAAAAGCTCAACAGTGAAGGTCTTTGTTGCTGCTACTCCCTTCTCTATTCCTAAATTCAAATTTAAGTTATATTTCGTATTTTTAACTATTCTAGAGTCCGAATTATTAACTATTGAAATAGAATTTTTAAAAAACTTAGCATTAGACTCTAACAAGTTGCAAGTATCTGCGGTTTCTCCTGACTGTGAAATAAATATATATAGAACTTTTGAATTATTTTTGTGGAAATAATTGAAATCAGAGGGAGAATACACATGAGTAGGTATTTTTGAAATCTGCTCAAAATAATATTTTCCGAGCATCCCAGCATTAAAAGAAGAGCCACATCCAATTATAACAATCTCTGATGGTTTATTGATTTTAGTTAAATATTTTTTTATTTTATTGAAAGCATTAAAAGTTTTTGGAATTAATAATCGCTGAGAACGTATCTCATTATAAGTTATAGATTTATTTTCTTCCTTATTCATTACTTCATTATTTGAAGATTCTTTATAACTAGCCATTTTAATATTCTTGATTTTCATATTTTTATCAAAGCATTTAAAATTATTATCTTTAATCTCAATGATTTCTTCATTATTAAAGTAATAGTATTTATCAAGATTGTTTTTCATTGCATTAGTGTCAGAAGAAAATAGATATTGATCATTTTTTCTTATTCCAAAATAAAGTGGTGTTTTGTTTTTATAAGCAATTAACAAGTCTGGAATATCCTTGTGAACACAGAGGAAAGCATTTGAGCCTTTAATTATTTTTCCCACTTTAAATACTGCTTTAGCCAAAGAACCTTCTTTCTTCAGGTAATAAGAAATAAGATGTGCTAGAATTTCTGTATCTGTTTCTGATTTAAACTTATTTCGTTTCAATATATTGCTAGATTTAAGCTCATCATAATTCTCAACTATGCCATTATGAACCAAAACAATATCTTTATAATTATGAGGATGGCAATTTTTTATTGATGGTTTACCATGGGTAGCCCATCTAGTATGTCCTATTATCAAAGAAGTATTTATATTTTTTTTTAATTTTATCTCTAAATCTTTTATTTTTGATACTGTTTTTACAATATTTAGATTATCTTTCTGAAAATAGGCAACACCAGCTGAATCATAACCTCTATATTCTAGTTCTCGTAAAGATTGAAGAAAATACGAAGGCTTAATAATTTCTTTTGAATAGATACTAAAGATTCCGCACATGCTATTTTTTCTTCTTTCTTTTCCAATTTGAAATATGTTTTTCTTTAACCCTAGAGACGCCTAAAGTATTAGGTGGTAAGTCAGAACTGATGACCGATCCGGCACCTGTAGTTGAATTCTTACCTAACTTTACAGGAGCAATTAACATACTATCACTTCCAACAAAAACATTATCTTCAATTATAGTTTCATATTTAGCGAAACCATCATAATTGCAGGTTATTGTACCTGCACCGATATTTACATTGTTTCCGATTGTTGCATCACCAACATAAGAAAGATGGGGAACTTTTGATTTATCTTTAATATTGCTCTTTTTAAGTTCAACAAAATTTCCTACTTTGACATTATTTTTAATATTGTTTCCGGGTCTTAAATTTGAAAAAGGTCCTATCTCAGCTTTTGAACCTATCTTGGATTCTTGAATTGAAGTAAAAGGTTTAATAATACTCTGTTTACCTATTGATGAATTATTAATGTAGGCATTTCCTTCAATAACTACGTTCTCTTTAATTTCTGTACTACCTCTAAGAATTACATTAGGACCAATATAAACATTTTTACCAATTTTTACTTCAAAATCTTTTTGAAAAGAATTAGGATCTTTTAAAAAAATATTATTTTTTATACATTCTTCATAAACGAACATCTTGTCGATATCATGAGCATTTTTATAATCATAAAAAGTATTAATATTAATAAACTTTCTTTCATCTTGAATCGGAATAGAATTAACCTTTAAAGAATTTCTTGCAAATATATTTACTATATCTGTTAGATAATATTCTAAATTTTTATTTTTTTTGATTTTCTTAATATGGTTTGTTAATTGTGTTGAATCCACTAAATAAAGTCCTGCATTAACCTCGTTTATAAGTTTTTGTTCATTTGTACAGTCTCTTTCTTCAACAATATCAAGTATCTGATTGTCATTATCTCTTAGAATCCTTCCATATCCTTTAGGATTTTTAGGAAATGAAGTTGCAATAGTTAAAGAGGATTTATTTCGATAAAAAAACGATAGAGACTTCTTAATAGTTTGAATGTCAACAAAAGGAGTATCACCGTTCAGAATAAGTACTGTTGATTTTTTATCTAATGAACCAATCGCGGCTTTAACAGCATGGCCAGTTCCTAGCTGATTTTTTTGTAAAACAAATTTTACATTTTTGTATTCAAGAGAATTTACCAGATTAGTTACCAAAGAACTTTTAAATCCTGTTACAATGATTATTTTTTTTGGGTTTAATTTGTTTAAATTATATAAAGACCTTTCTATTAAAGTTTTTCCATTAATAGGAAGAATAACCTTAGGTAGGTTGAATTTTAATCTTGAGCTCTTTCCTGCGCAAAGGAGAACAATATTAAGATTTTTAATATCCATTTATTTAAAAAGGAACATCGTCATCTTTTGATGAATTATCAATCTCAAAATTATCTAGAAAGCTTTCATCATTATTTCCCTGACTTGCTCCTCCGGACTTAGAGTCTATAAATTCAAAATTATTAACTATAACTTCTGTAATATATTTTTTTTGGCCAGAACTTTCATCGTCCCACGAACGAGTTTCCAATCTGCCTTCCAAATAAATTTGACTACCCTTTTTAAAATATTTCGCTAGGTTTTCAGCAGTTCTACCAAAAGCAACACAGCGGTGCCAGGAAGTTCTATCTTCCCAGTCTCCTGATTGATTTTTAAATCTAGAATTTGTAGCAACCCTAAGAGTAGCGGTGGGAACTTGCTGAGCAGCAGTAACTCCAGTTTCAGGGTCAGCACCTAGTCTTCCTAGTAAAATAACCTTGTTTACATTACCCATTTTTTTATTCTATCACTTAAATTATCAAAGTAAAACCTAGCTAGAAATTGTTTATTTTTTTTAATTCATTTATAAACATGTAAAGAATTTTGCCGGTCATTCCCCATATGTTATAGCCCTTATAATTAAAAACATAATCTTGATATTCTTGATTATATTTTTCGGTTGTTCTTTTGCTGTTTATAGACAATTCTAGCAATATCTTTAAATCAATCCAAACGGTGTCAACGACTTCTTCTTGATTGAGATTAATTTTAACTGTTGGATTTTTTAAAAAGAAAATATATGGTGAAACAATTAAATGATTTGATTTTGGATTTACAGGTCTATAATCACTAAATTGTCCAAGAAATAATCCATCTTTCTTTAAATCTATACCTATTTCTTCATATGTCTCTCTAATAGAAGTATCAAGTCCAGTTTTGTCAATTTTTTCATTAATTCCACCCGGAAATGCCATGTGACCAGAAAAGTTATCATATTCTCTTTCTGATCTTTTAATAAACAATATCTCGTAAATTTCTTCGTGATTCCTAATTATTATTGCTACAGAAGATAAAATTGAATTTTTATCTCTAGCAATATCATTTTTGAAATAAATTTCTTGAAAAAAAACTCTTAGTTTTTCAATAAAAGCAGAATCTGAGGAAAGATTCATGATAACAACACATTAATCTTTTTTTTGGGTAGAAGAAATTTTTTCTTCGGCAATCTCTCTAAGAGCTAAAACTACAGGCTTATTATCTTCATCGGATAAAGATTTTTCCCCTTCATATATTTTCTTAGCTCGCTTCATAGCTGCAACAGATAATTCAAATCTGTTATTTATTCTTTCTAAGCAATCTTCAATTGTAACTCTGGCCATAAAAAAGTCCTTATAAATATTTAATTGTATTGTATAGTGAATATTAATGAAATCAATAATAAGTGAAATTAAATTTGATAAAAATGGTCTTGTGCCCATACTTGTTCAAAATGAAGCCGATGGTGAAATTCTAATGTTTGCCTTTGCCAACTTAGAAGCTGTAAAGAAATCAGTAGAAACCGGATATGCTCATTTTTGGAGTAGAAAGAGGAAAGATCTATGGAAAAAAGGTGAATCTTCAGGGAATGTAATGCTAATAAAAAATATACTTATTGATTGTGATGAAGACTCCCTAATCTACTTAGTAAATCCAAATGGTCCTGCTTGTCATACCGGAGAAAGAACTTGCTTCTATAGAGATATTAATAATCAACCTGAATATTCTTCAAATATAAAAAGCAATATAGCAAATAAAGTCTTTGAAGTGCTTAAATCAAGAAAAAAAGATTTGTATAACGAATCCTCATATACCTCATCATTGTTTAGAGAAGGACTAAAAAAGATACTAGAAAAAGTAGATGAAGAATCAAAAGAGTTTATAGAAGCTTCTGAAGAAGGAGATAAAGAAAAGATTATCTATGAATGCACTGATCTCTTGTTCCATATGATGGTAGCAATTGCTGAACAAGATATTGAACCTGCTGATATATACAAAGAGCTAAACAAAAGATTTGGAAAGAAAAAGAAAGATTACACCTTGGATGAATGAAAATAATCGAAAAATAATCTGGGAGATAATAACTTCAGCTGGTGATAGGTTAAAAGATAAACTACCTGAATCAGGCCTACACCCTAAAGGAAGAAATCCTTACGCTCATATACTCACTTTAATAAAAAACAAATGGGGTTGTTCTTATAAAGATATAAACGATACAGAAATAGAAACTCTAAAAAGATTTATTGAATATATAGAAAAGAACCCAAGATAATAACTATGAAAAATCTTTCTTGAGCTGTTCGCACCATCCCTGAACTCTTTCTTCGGTAAGCTCAGGTTCGTTATCATTATCTATAGCTAAACCAACAAATTTTCCATCTTTCTCTGCTTTAGAATAGTCATAAGCGTAGCCATCTGTAGACCACAAACCAATTGTTGTACCACCCTTAGATGTTATTTTCTCTTCTAAAATTCCCAAAGCATCTAAGAATGTTGCAGAATAAATCTGTTGATCACCACATCCAAAGTAAGCTACCTGTTTTCCGGAAAAATCAATATTATCTAAATCATCAAACTTATTTCTCCAGTCTTCCTGTAAAAGACCTATGTCCCATGTTGGACAACCGATAATGATTTTATCAAAATCATTCATTTTCTCTAAAGGCTCTTTGTAAATATCAAAAATTTCTATCTCAAATTCATCAAGATTATCATTTATTAAATCTGCTACTTCTTGAGTTGCAGCACTAGTAGTTCCATAAAAAAGTCCGATTTTCATAAT
>JAYYZJ010000002.1:0-68801 GCA_036340075.1 Thermodesulfobacteriota bacterium
AATCTCCAATCTTTTAATTCTATGTATAGAAATTTCTTTTCGTCAATTTTATAACGAAATCTTCTCACGCCCTTTTCACCTTCTTTCCCAGCAGAAAAGATTTTCTTGTCGTTTTTTGGGTTAAGAACTTCTATATATAAAAAATTACTATTGTTCTTTACCAGTTTTGCCGCACTAGTTTTGTCTAACTTTTTAACTAAACCGTCAATCCCCTTATTACAAGAGGTCATACAGTCTCTACATTCAAATTCATATACAGGCATAAAAGCTCCACTTTAAATTAAATATAATTTGATTAATATAACGGATATGAACGAATTTGTTAAATATGAAGATATTGAGCATATAAGAATAATACGAATAGATAGACCAGACAAAAAGAATGCTGTAAACGATGAAATGCTTATCAGAATGTCGAACCTAATTGAAGAAGTTGAAGGTAATTCAGCTATTAAATGCGTAATCATTACTTCAATAACAGATAAAATTTTTTCCTCTGGTTATGATATTTCCTCTGAAAATGAAGATACAAAAGAAAATATTTTAAAGGTCAATATAATAGATTACTCACCCACTGAAAATTCATTTCAAAGGATGTCGAGAATTTTAAGAAATTCTGAGAAAATTACAATTGCTGCAATTAATGGTGACATTTATGGAGGAACATTAGAAATTCTATTAAATTGTGATTTCAGATTTTTCTCAGAAGATAGTATTTTTTCAATACCACCTGTCAAACTAGGAATAGTTTACAATTACTATGGAATAAGAAATTTTATCAATAAAATTGGAGTTCTGAATACAAGAAAAATCTTTTTAACTGGTGATAAGTTTAATTCGAAAGAAGCTAAAGAAATGGGAGTCGTTGACTTTGTTTCAAAAAATATTTCTATTTTGGATGATTCAATTGAATTTTCTAAAAAGTTTGTTTCTCATGCACCTCTTTCGATTTCTTCAATTAAGAAATCTATTAATGCTGTTGAAGAAAACCAACAAATTAAGAATGAAGTATACGATGAAATCAAAGCTTCAATCTTAAAGGCAATTAATAGCGATGATTACCTAGAAGGACAAAAAGCATTTAAAGAAAAAAGAAAGCCCAATTTCTCTGGGAAATAAATAGTTTATATATCAGAATAGGTAAAAGCCTTCTCCTTGCTTTTAAGCCAAGTGTTATCAATTCTAACTCGTAAATCTAAATAAACTTTGCAATGAAAAAATTGTTCAATATCTAATCTACTTTCAATACCGATCTTCTTTATCATAGATCCGGCCTTCCCTAATATGATTTGTTTATGATGAACATTCTCTACTATGATATATGCATCTATTTTTGTTACTTTTTTCTTGTCTTCTATATTCTCAATAACTACCGCAGTCCTATATGGTACTTCTTCGTAATAATTATTAAATATTTTTTCTCTTATAATTTCAGATAAATAAAATTTTTCTGGTTGATCAGTAATATAATCATCGGGCAAAATCTTTTCTTGACCAGGCAACATTGTAACAATTTCATCAATCAATAATTCAAGCCCTTCTTCTTCTAATGCGCTTATCGGTATAAACTTTTCTATAAACGAAAATCTACTTTTCAAAGAATCAACAATCTTAAGAATCTTGCTCTTCTTTATTAAGTCAATTTTATTTATTACAACAAAAGATTTTTTATCTTTGACTTTATTAATAACTTCATAGTCATTTTCCGTTATTGATTTAGAACCATCAATTAAAACCATTGTTATATCAGATTCAGTTATTGCTTGAATAGATGACTGAACCATGGTTCTATTCAAAAATTTGTTAGATTTATGTATACCTGGGGTATCTAAGAAAAGTATTTGATATTCTTTTGAATTTAAAACACCTAAGATTTTATTTCTCGTAGTATTAGGTTTTTCCGAGACCGCTGATATTTTTCTACCAGTTAAAGCATTAATTAATGTTGATTTCCCAGTGTTGGGTTTTCCTAAAATAGAAATAGTTCCAGATTTAACTTTATTCATGTAATCATTTCATTATACTTTTCTTGTGCTGTTTAATAAATAAAGTTAAGATTAAATTTCTATCATGAAAACCTCTTATAGGTCTAATTATTGCGCTCAATACAATGAAAAAAATCAGGGTGAAACTGTGTCATTAACTGGCTGGGCTTCATCTGTCAGAGACCATGGTGGAGTAATATTTGTAGATTTAAGAGATAAAACAGGCATTATTCAAATAGTTTCTGATCCAAACAATTCTGAAAAATTTCATAAAATAGCTGAGGATATAAGAAACGAATTTGTAATTAGAATTTTAGGAAAAATCAGACTAAGATCGGATGATACTGTAAATAAAAATATTCCAACTGGTAAGATAGAAGTCCTTTCTGATGAAATAGAAATTTTAAACCCATCTATCCCTACTCCTTTTCAAATAGAAGACGATATAGATACTGATGAAAATGTTCGTTTAAAATATCGATACTTGGATTTAAGAAGGCCCAATATGACCGAAAAGTTTATTCTTAAAAGTAAAACAATGATGGTTATAAGGAAATTTTTTGAAACAAATGAATTTGTTGAAATAGAAACACCTTATTTATCAAAATCTACACCAGAAGGAGCTAGAGATTACCTAGTACCAAGTAGAATCAATAAGCAACATTTCTTTGCTTTGCCACAATCACCTCAAATTTTAAAACAATTGCTTATGACATCTGGATTTGATAGATACTATCAGATTGTTAGGTGTTTTAGGGATGAAGATTTGAGATCTGACAGACAACCAGAATTTACTCAAATTGATTTAGAAATGTCTTTTGTAAAAGAAGAAGATATAATCAGTTTTGTAGAGGATTTACTTATAAATATTTTTAAAGAAATCAAAGGAATCGAAATAAGTAAACCATTTAAAAGAATTTCTTATCAGGATAGCATGGATAAATATGGTAACGATAGACCTGATACTCGTTTTGATTTGGAATTGGTTGAGATTACTGATATTTTTCAAAATACTAAATTTAAAGTATTCAAAGATGTAGTAGATAAAAAAGGGTTGATTAAATGTCTAAAGTTAACAAATTCTTCTCTATCAAGAAATGACATTGATTTGCTCACAAAATATGCACAAGAAAATGGAGCTAAAGGTCTTGCCTGGATTAAAGCACTAGAAGAAGAACTACAGTCACCGATTTTAAAATTCTTTTCTGAAGAAGAAACATCATTATTAAAAGAAAAAATGAAACTTGAACCAGGAGATATAATATTTTTTGGTGCAGGACCAGAGGATGTAGTAAACAAATATATGTCTTTAGTAAGATTAAAATTAGGTGAAGAATTAAATTTAATCAAAAATAACCAATTCAATTTTGTATGGATTACAGATTTTCCATTATTTATTAAAGATGAAAAGACTCTTACTTCATGTCATCATCCATTTACCATGCCATCAGATGGTCGAGTCAATGAATCTAAACCCTTAGAAACAAAATCATGTGCTTACGATATTGTCCTGAATGGTACTGAAATTGGTGGAGGCAGCATCAGGATACACCAAAAAGAATTGCAAGAAAAGATTTTCAAAATTTTGGGAATAAACAAAAATGAATATACTGAAAATTTTGGATTCCTACTAGATGCTCTACAATCAGGAACACCACCGCATGGAGGCTTGGCAATAGGCCTAGACAGGCTTATGATGTTTTTAACTAATTCTGACTCTATAAGAGATGTGATAGCGTTCCCTAAGACACAAAAGGCATCTTGTCTATTATCTTCTGCTCCTACCAAAGTACATTCCGAGAAACAATTAAAAGAATTAGGAATAAATCTTATTGATGATGACGATTAATCTAATGTTAGACCTTACGTCCATAGGCTTTCATGTTCTTTACTTCTTTAATTAATAAATTTACTAAGGAACCTGGAATTAAACTTTCACCATCCAAGTTGACATCAATATAGTTTCTGGTTCTAGCCTTATTGTTTTTTTCAACAATAGCTTCCAATTCTTTTCCGATAAATCTTGAATAAAATTCTTGTTTTTTATTATCACTCAAATCTCTAAGTAATTTAGATCTTTTTGACTTAATAGTAGTAGGAATCTTATCTTCTCTTTGATTTGCCTTGGTACCTTTTCTATCAGAGTATGGGAAAACATGAAAATAATTTAATTCTGATTTTTCTAAGAAATTAAATGTTTGGTTGAATGATTTTTCTGATTCACCCGGAAACCCGGCTATTACATCTGTCCCAATGCAAGAATCAGGAATTTTGAATCTAATTTCATTTATTATTTCTTCAAATTGATTCACTTTGTATCTTCTTTTCATCTCTCTTAAGATATTGTCTTCTCCACTTTGGAGAGATATATGAAAAGAAGGACATATTTTGTCTGATTTTGAAATGAAATTTATGAGCTTTTGATCTGTATCAGCTGGATCAATTGAACTCAGCCTTATGTTTTGGATAGTAGATTTCAACTCTATTAATTCAAGTAGACTTAACAAGCTCTCGTTAATATCCTTGCCGTAGCTTGATAAATGTATACCGGTCAACACTATCTCTTCGTATCCCAAATCTTTATACTTATCAATTTTTTGTAGAACAGAATCCATTTGCATACTTCTGGACTTCCCTCTAGCAAAAGGGATTATGCAAAAAGAGCAACGATAATTACATCCATCTTGTATTTTTAAAAATGCTCTAGATCTTTTATCACGATTTTTAATCTCATAATCATGAAATTTATCTATATCAAAAATATTCGAAATTATTTTTTTTGAATTACATAAATTCTTCAAAACCTTTGGTATTAAATATTTGTTAGCATTGTCTACGACATAATCTATTGAACTTACTGTTTCTAAGTAATCTGGCTCTGTTTGAGCCAAACAACCTGTTACTAGAACTTTACAAGATGGGTTTGTTTTTTTTAATTTCTTAATATCGTTAAGAATTTGGTTGTCTGAATTATTTGTTACGGTGCAAGTATTTACTATACATAAATCAGCTGTTTTATAATTATCTAGAATTTTATAATCTGATGATAATATTGACATCATCCTATCTGTATCTACTTGATTAACCTTGCAACCGTATGTCAAAAAACAAATTTTATTGATGGACTTCATCAATCCATCCTCCACCGACTACTTTATTTTCATCATAAAAAACAATTGCCTGACCTGGGGTTATAGCCCTTTGAGGTTGATCAAAATGAACAGAAATTTTATCTTCTATAAAATTTATTTTTGCATTAGACTCCGGACTTCTATATCGGATTTTTGCTTTTAATTTATCATTTGCTAACTCTTTTGGATTAGTAGACCAATTTAGATTAGTTGCTATCAAGTCGCTTGAGTATAAATCTGTATCGTTTCCTACTACAACATCACCGTTTTTATAATTTATAGAAACTACATACAAGGGTCTATTGTTCGAAACTCCTAGTTTTCTTCTTTGTCCAATAGTAAAATTTTGAATTCCTGAATGTTCACCTAAAATTTTACCATCTACCGATTTAATATTTCCGATTTTAGGTTTTCGTTCCTTAAAATTCTTTTTGATAAAGGTCCTATAGTCATTTGCAATGAAACAAACATCTTGACTCTCTTTCTTTGATGCCACTGATAATTCAAAACCTTCGGATATTTCTCTGACTTGTGACTTTGAAAAACCACCTAATGGGAACATAAGCCTAGAAAGCTCTTTTTGCTTTAGAGAAAAAAGAAAGTAAGATTGGTCTTTAAATTTATCCACTCCTTTCTCAAGATAGTATCTGCCTGTCTGATCTTTTGAAATTTTTGCATAATGTCCAGTTGCCAAATAATCAGCACCCAAATCTAATGCTTTATTTAAAAGAAAATTAAATTTCATATATTCATTGCACATTATGCATGGGTTTGGAGTTAATCCATTATAATATTTATTGATAAAATCATTTACAACATAATTTTGGAAATCGTCTCTATAATTAACTACTGTGTGTTCTATTCCTATCTGATTAGCTGCTTGTCTAGCATCAAACACATCATTAAGTGAGCAACACCCAGTCTCACTATCGGCATAATCCCACAATTGCATTGTTATGCCAGACACATCGTGACCCTGTTCTTTAAGTAACGCAGCGGTTGTCGAACTATCAACCCCTCCGCTCATTGCTACTAATATTTTAAGGCTCATGCCCTTTACTTTACCAGAATCATATCAAAAATTGAAAGTGTATTAACAATTTTGTTTATGTATTATTACAATCTATGGGGAACCTTTCTTTTGCTCTAGAAAATGGCCTTACTCGAGAAGAATATAAAACAATTATCGATAAGTTAAAAAGAGAGCCAAATAAAAATGAAATTGGTGTAATTGCCGCAATGTGGTCAGAACACTGTTCATACAAAAGTTCTAAATATTACCTAAAACAGCTTCCAACAAAAGGCAAGCATGTTCTTCAAGGTCCTGGAGAAAATGCTGGAATTATTGATATAGGTGACAATCAATGCCTTGTATTTAAAATTGAAAGCCATAATCATCCATCATTTATAGAGCCCTATCAAGGTGCAGCTACTGGAGTTGGAGGGATTCTTAGAGATGTTTTTACAATGGGTGCTAGACCAATCGCATTAATGAATTCTTTAAGATTTGGGGATCCTAAAAAAAGCATTACAAAAAGATTAATCAATGGTGTCGTATCTGGTATTGCAGGATATGGAAATTGTATGGGTATACCAACAGTTGGAGGTGAAATATATTTTGACGAATCATATAATGGCAATCCACTAGTTAACGCATTCGCTATTGGAATAGCAAAAAAAAATAAAATATTTAAAGGTAGAGCAGATGGTCCAGGAAATCCTGTTTTTTATTTAGGAGCAAAAACAGGTAGAGATGGTGTAAAAGGTGCTATTATGGCTTCAGATATTTTCGAGTCAGAAGAAAATTTAGATAGACCCACAGTACAAATAGGTGACCCATTTAAAGAGAAATTATTATTAGAAGCTTGCTTGGAACTTTTTAAAAATAAAGGAATTGTAGGAATTCAGGATATGGGTGCTGCCGGCTTAACTTCTTCTGGATCTGAGATGGCATCAAGATCTAATAATGGAATCATGCTCGATTTAGATAAAGTTCCAAAAAGAGATATGAATATTTCACCATACGAAATGTTATTATCAGAATCACAAGAAAGGATGCTGCTAGTCTTAAACAAAAAGAATAAAAATACTACTAATAAAATATTCAAAAAGTGGAATCTAGACTCAACACAAATTGGAGAAGTTATATCTAAAAGAAATTTCACTGTTAAGTATAAAAAAGAAATAGTAGTCAATTTGCCTGTATCATTACTAACCGATGATTGTCCTGTTTATAAAAGGCCTATAAGAAAACCAAAGAAATTGAAAGGTATAAAGAGAATAAATTCAGAAAACATAAAAAAAATCAAATATAGCTCTAAAGATTTATTCTTAAAATTACTTAATGATGTAAACATATGTTCGAGAGAATGGGTATATAGGCAATTTGATTACATGGTTGGGACAAATACTGTTTTGCCGCCAGGATCGGATGCAGCAATTATTAGAATTAAAGGTACAAAAAAAGCTGTTTGCTTAACAACAAATTGTAATTCTTCTTATTGCAAACTAAACCCTAGTGTTGGGGCGTCAATTTCTGTTGCAGAATCTTATAGAAACATAATTGCATCAGGCGGTAAGCCTCTAGCAATAACCAATTGTCTAAATTTTGGTAATCCTGAGAATCCGGAAATTATGTGGGAATTTTCTGAATCAATTAAAGGCTTATCAAAAGCTGCAAAAAAATTTAAAACACCCATTGTTAGTGGAAACGTTAGCTTGTACAACGAAAACAACAAAGAATCGATTTTGCCAACACCTGTGATTAGCATGGTTGGTATAATTGAAGATATAAAATTTTTAAAAAACCAGTGGTTCAAAGAAGAAGAAGATGACATAATGCTTCTAGGTAACCTCAAAAATGATTATGGTGGCTCTCAAGTATCTAAATATTTAGACCTAAAGTCAAAAATACTAACCCCTCCGAATCTTAATCTAGATTCTCATATAAGAGTAGATAATTTTCTTTATAAAATAATTAGAAAATTTGATATTACATCTATTCATGATTTGTCTGAAGGAGGTTTAATGGTAGCTTTGGCTGAATCATGTTTTAATCCATCTGGATTAATAGGAGCTACTATAGATGAAAAATCATTAGGAATTTCTAATAGCTTGCAAATGTTTTCTGAAACTCAAGGATGTTATATTCTAAGTTGCAAATCATGGGAATCAAAAAAAATAGAATCTTTTGCAAAAAGAAATAATATTGATGTTAGAATAATTGGTAAAGTTGGAGGAAATAAATTTATTCTTAAAGATTCATTTTCTGCAAGTGTTAGCACGTTATTTAAGAGGTGGAGCGACTCTTTCCCTAGATAAACAATGGATAAATTAAAAGAAGAATGTGGAGTTTTTGGTATTTTTGATACAGATGAGGCTGCACTATTTACAACTTTAGGTCTTCACTCATTACAACACAGAGGAAAAGAAGCTGTTGGAATTGTTACTTTCGATGGAAAGAACTTTAATGGTGTTAGAGAAGAAGGACTTGTAGGTAAAACTTTTAACAAACCTGACGCAATAGCAAAACTTCCTGGCAGAAATGCAGTTGGTCATGTTAGATACTCAACAACTGGAGCGTCCACTCCGGAGAATATTCAACCATTGTTTGCAGAGTTAGCAGAAGGTGGTTTTGCTTGTGCTCATAATGGCAACCTTGTTAATGCTTCTTCAATTAGAAAAAGTCTAATTAAAAATGGAGCTATCTTTCAATCTACTTCAGATACAGAAATTATTCTTCAATTAGTTGCAAGATCTAGAGAGAAAAAAATTATTGACAAGCTAATTGATGCCCTGTCACAAATAAAAGGTGCATACTCTCTTGTGATACTAACCAATAAGAAGCTAATTGGGGTTAGAGATCCATATGGAATTAGACCATTAGTTCTAGGAGATTTAAATGGTTCCCCTGTACTTGCATCAGAAACATGTGCATTTGATATAATTGGCGCGAAATATATCAGAGATGTTGAAAATGGTGAAATTGTAAACATTACAAAGACTGGCACACATAGTGTAAAACCTTTTCCAGAAACTAAAGAAAGACCTTGTATTTTCGAAAGAATTTATTTCTCAAGACCAGATAGCATCATAGATGGCAAAACTGTATATACATACAGAAAAAGCTTAGGTGAGCAACTAGCTATAGAAAATAAAATTAATGCTGATGTTGTTGTACCCGTTTTAGACTCTGGTGTATCTGCAGGTATAGGCTTTTCTCAAAAATCCGGCATACCACTAGAATTAGGTATTATAAGAAGCCATTATGTTGGACGAACATTTATTGAACCAGCACAAAGCATAAGACAATTAGGAGTAAAATTAAAACATAGTGTTAATAGATCATGTATAGAAAACAAAAGAGTTGTACTTATTGATGATTCTATTGTAAGAGGAACAACAGCAAAAAAAATAGTACGTATGATTTTTGATGCTGGTGCAAAAGAAGTTCATTTAGGAGTTGCTTGTCCACCGATAACTCATCCTGATTTTTATGGAATTGATACACCAAATTTTGATGAACTAATAGCGTCAAAAAACGATATAAATGCTATAACAAAAATTATTGGATCAACTTCAACTTTCTTTTTATCTCTTGAAGGTACCTATAAAGCTATGGGTCACGATAAAAGAGACGATAAAAATCCGCAGTTTACGGACCATTGCTTTACTGGAGAGTACCCTATTCAACCCGAGAAATAAGATTAATTTTCTAATTGAAAAATTAAATCTTTAATCTCTAAAATTGTTGTAGAAATACTAGTTTCCTTAAGTTTTTCTTCATTAACGATATCTTCAGGTGCTGAATCTAAAAAGCCTTTGTTCTCCAATTTTGATTTAGTTAAATTCAAAGATTTTTCTAATGAAACAAGGTCTTTATTTAACTTTAAAATTTGTTTTGAAAAGTTATGCTTACTAGATTTTTCGAAAGAAATAGAACCCGATGATGTTACATTAGATATTAATTTAAGTTCAGAATTTTCATCCAGCAAATTAAAGCTTTGTAGATTGCATAAGCTTTCAATAATAAATTTATTCTCAACTAAAAATTCATAATTTTTTGAATTAGTAGAATAGTATGCAACAATCTTGTCTTTAGGTTGTATCATAAGATTTTTTCTAAGCGATCTAACTCCATTAGTAAAATCCTTTATTAATTGAATTTCGGATTCATAATCACCTGAATAAAAATGATTTAATTTTTGTGGTAATTTTTGAAATATTTTGTTTTTTGATTCTGGTTCAATCTTTTCTTTTAGCTCTAGAGAAATAAATGGACAAAATGGATAAAGAAGATTTATAAAAGAAAGATATATATTTTTCATTACGGTTTTAGAATTTGTGATAACATCCTCATCTAATTTTGTCAGAGAGATTTTAGCTATTTCTATATACCAGTCACAAAATTCATCCCAAAAAAAGTGATAAATACTGTAAGCTGCTTTTTCGACTTCGCAATTTTCTAAATGATGATTATATCTGGTCAGCAGATTGTTAAATTCGTTAATAATCCATGAGTCATAAAAAGTAGTATTGCTGTAATTCGTATCATTACCTTTATTTAAAATTACAAAATTTCCGGCATTCCATATTTTATTCATAAAATTCTTGTATGGTTCCAAAGATGAATTTGATAGTTTTATATCACTATGAGGAGAAATATTTGAAGATAAATAAAATCTTAATGAATCAGTTCCATATTTATCAATTAATGTTAAAGGATCTATAACATTGCCTTTTGTTTTACTCATTTTGTCACCCTTCCCGTCTCTAATAAGATTGTGTATATAAACGGTCTTAAAAGGTATTTTTTGAGTTAGTTCTAATGACATCATAATCATTCTTGCTACCCAGAAAAAAATAATATCAAATCCAGTAACTAAAATTGTAGTAGGAAAATATTTGTTATAATCTTCTGATTCGTTTGGCCAGCCTAAAGTAGAAAATGGCCATAGACCAGAAGAAAACCATGTATCTAAAACATCAGATTCTTGAGTAAGTTCAACTATTTCTTTATATTTTTCTTGGTATTTATTTTTTGCTTCATCAATATTTTTTGCCGCAACATACTTATCGTTTGACTTGTTTTTCCATATTGGTATACGGTGACCCCATATTATTTGTCTAGAAATACACCATGGTTGAATATTTTCCATCCATTCAAAAAAAGTGTTTTCCCAGAACTTGGGCTTAAAAATTATTTTTTCATCTTCCACAGCTTTTTTAGATTGAATAGCCATTTTTTCTACATTTAAAAACCATTGATCTTTTAATAATGGTTCAATAACTACTCCGGATCTATCCCCAACAGGAATTACATTTTTTATATCCTCTTCTTTCACGTAAATGTCTAATTCTTTCATTAATTCAAGAACTTTTTTTCTTGCATCAAGCACAGTTAGATTTTGAAAATCCGTTGGAGTATTAGAATTTAAAGTACCGTCATCATTAAGAATATTCACTAATTTTAAATTGTGGTTTTTAGCAATCTCATAATCATTAAAATCATGTGCTGGTGTGATTTTCAAAGCACCTGAACCTTTTTCTATGTCAGCATATTCATCTTCAATCACTACAAGCTCTTTGTTTGTAAATGGACTCAAAATAGTCTTTCCAATAAATTTTTTTCTCAAATCATCTTTTGGATTAACTGCAACAGCTACATCTCCAAAAACTGTTTCTGGTCTTGTTGTAGAAACTGTAATAAAATCATTGGAATCTTTTATTCCATATTTAAAATAATAAAGTTTGGTTTTTCTTGTTTCAGATATTACTTCAAGATCCGATATAGCCGTTTTTAAATAAATATCCCAATTAACTAAAGTTTTTTCTCTGTATATTAAACCTTTGTCGAATAATCTTATAAATGCTTCATTTACTGAATTTGATAAATCATCATCTAGTGTAAATTTAATATTATTCCAAGAACAACTAAGACCTAACTTTCTTAATTGTTCAAGAATTGAATTTCCATTTTCTTTTTTCCATTCCCAAATATGATTAAGCAATTCATCTCGAGTCATATCTTTAGTCTTAATTTTTTTCTTATTTAGTGATCTCTCGACAAGCAATTGTGTTGCGATACCAGCATGATCAGTTCCGGGTGTCCATCTTACATCTAAACCATTTAAAGAATTAAATTTAACAAGAATATCTTGTATAGTTGTGTTTAAAGCATGTCCTAAATGTAAATTTCCTGTTACGTTTGGGGGAGGAATCGCAACTGAATATGTTGCCTCAGAAGAAAGAGTTGTATTTTGTGTAATTGATTCAAGCCACTTTGGCTCTATTTCTTTATGAGAATAAGGTTGACTAGAATTTTTATTTTTCTGATTCATTATACTACGTCTGTTGTACTTTGAATCGCAGTCTCCGTTTCATTAATTTCAATATCAGTATCTGAATATAAAGGTAAACCAGTTCCTGCTGGTATCAATCTACCCATAATAACATTCTCCTTTAATCCTGAGAGATTGTCTATTTTCCCTTCACAAGATGCATCTGTTAAAACTTTTGTTGTTTCTTGGAATGATGCTGCAGAGAGCCAGCTATTTGTACTTAAAGATGCTCTCGTAATTCCTAATAGTAATGGTTCTGCTTGGGCAGGTTTTCCTCCATCTGCTACTATCTTTTCATTTGTTTTACGAAAATCATTTTTCTCTACCGCTTCACCTATAAGCATTGTAGTATCACCGCTATCTACAACCTTTACTCTTCGTAGCATTTGTCTTGTAACTGTTTCAATATGCTTATCATTAATTCTAACACCTTGCAATCTATAGACATCTTGTATCTCATCAACGATATATCTTGCAAGCTCCTCTTCACCTTTAATTCTTAGAATATCATGTGGATCAGGAGGACCATCTACTATCTGGTCACCAACATTTATTCTTTCACCTTCTCTTACCAGAATGTGTTTTGCTTTTGGCACTAAATATTCGACAGCTTGTTCTTCGCCTACATCTGGCGTTACTATAATTCTTTTTTTAGATTTTATATCTTTGCCAAATGAAACAACTCCTTCTATTTCTGAGATAATCGCAGGGTCTTTTGGTGGTCTTGCTTCAAAAAGCTCTGCGACTCTAGGAAGTCCGCCCGTGATATCTTTTGTTTGAGCTCTCTGAGTTGCTAAAGTTGCAAGGAAGTCTCCGGGTTTTACTTTTTCATCTCTATCTTTTCTTATCTCAGCACCTTTTGGCAAAGGATATTCAAGTCTTTCTCCACTTTTTGTTACAAGTATTAAAGCTGGATTAAGTTTTTGGTCTTTAAAAGGTATAACTTCTTTTATAAGTAATCCTGTTGCTTGACTTTGAGTTTCTCTTAAAGAAACATTTGTTTCTAAATCTTTATATTCAATCTTTCCTGCTTCTTCAGCAATAAATGGATAAATTGTTGGGTCCCACTCTGCTAAAAGACTACCCTTTTTAATTTTCTCCCCATCTTTAAAATATATTTTTGCTCCTACATTAACAGGATATCTTTCTAATTCTAAAGAATTATCAGGATTTTCAATGATTATTTCAGCAGCTCTACTTGTACAAATATTATGGCCAACCGCTTTTACAAAATTCATATCTAAATATTTTATTCTTCCATTATTCTTAGCTTCATGTCTTGATTGTTCAACTTTTGCTACTCCACCAATATGGAACGTTCTCATAGTTAACTGTGTACCTGGCTCCCCAATTGATTGAGAAGCAATAATTCCTACTGCTTCACCTATATCTACTAATTCTCCATTTGCAAGATTTCTACCATAGCACAAAGAGCAAACTCCTCTATCTGATTCACAAGTTAAAACTGATCTAATTTTAATTTTTAAAGAACCAGGAATTGAATCAATCCTCTTCGCAATTGATTCATCAATTTCTTTATTCCTCGACACAATCAAATCTCCTTCAATAGGATCATCAATATCTTCCGCCGCAATTCTTCCAAGTGTTCTATCACCTACGCTTGCAACTACTTCTCCACCCTCAACTAATTGAGTAACATCTAAACCATTAGTAGTACCACAATCAAGCTCAGTAACCATTACATCTTGAGTAACATCAACTAGCCTTCTTGTCAGATATCCTGCATTAGCAGTTTTTAAAGCAGTATCCGCAAGTCCTTTTCTAGCTCCATGAGTTGATATGAAATATTGTAGAACTGACAAACCTTCTCTAAAATTAGAAGTTATTGGTGTTTCAATAATTTCCCCAGAAGGTTTTGCCATTAGTCCCCTCATTCCTGCAAGTTGTCGAACTTGTGACTGACTACCTCTAGCTCCTGATTCAACCATCATAAAAATAGGATTTTTACTTGGTGATTTATGTTCTTCATCTGTATTATCTGACTCTGAGATTTTTTTCATTAATATATTAGCAATTTCATCTCCGGTTCTTGCCCATATGTCTATAACTTTATTGTATCGCTCTCCATCAGTTATCAATCCTTCATTGTATTGATTATCAACATTTTGTACTTCGTCATTTGCTACACTAATTAAATCATTTTTTTCATCAGGAATTATCATATCTGATATAGCAACAGATATTCCAGAAGTTGTAGAGTGTTTGAATCCTAAAGTTCTCAAACGGTCAGCTAATAAAACAGTACTTTTTCCTCCAGAAACTCTAAATGTTGCATCAATCAATTCTTCAGTTGCTTTTTTTGTCATTAAACGATTAACTAAATTAAAAGGTACTTCTTTCGGCATTACTTCAAATATTAAAGCTCTACCTACTGTAGTATCCTCGATTTTTTCTTGAATTCTTATTTTAATGTTTGCATGAATATCGACTTCATTTAAATCAAATGCTACCCTCAATTCTTCAATTGAACCAAATGCTTTCCCTTCTCCTTTTGTTCCTGGAACTAATAAGCTCATATAGTAAACTCCAAGCACTATATCTTGAGATGGGAGAATGATAGGCTTCCCATGTGCAGGAGATAAAATATTATTTGTTGACATAACAAGAGTTCTACATTCCGTTTGAGCCTCTACTGACAAAGGAACATGGACGGCCATTTGATCTCCATCAAAATCTGCGTTAAAAGCTGGACAAACTAGAGGATGAAGCTGAATTGCTTTATCTTCAACTAGCACTGGTTCAAAGGCTTGGATGCTTAATCTATGCAAAGTTGGTGCTCTATTTAACATTACTGGGTGCTCTTTAATTACATCATCAAGGGCTTCCCATACAATTGGTGCTTGTTGCTCAACAAGATTTTTAGCAATTTTAATTGTTGCCGCATGACCCCATAGTTCTAATTTTTGATAAATAAAAGGTCTAAATAATTCTAATGCCATTTTTTTTGGCAAACCACATTGGTGTAATTTTAATTGAGGGCCAACAACAATTACCGATCTGCCTGAATAATCTACTCTTTTTCCTAATAAATTTTGTCTGAATCTTCCTTGTTTTCCTTTAATTATATCACTTAAGCTTTTTAGAGGTCTATGATTATGTCCTAATACAGGTCTACCTCTTCTTCCATTCTCAAACAAAGCGTCTACAGATTCCTGCAACATTCTTTTTTCATTTCTTACGATAATATCAGGGGCTCCTAGCTCCATTAACTTTCTTAGTCGATTGTTTCGATTTATAACTCTTCTATATAAGTCATTTAAATCAGAAGTGGCAAACCTTCCTCCATCTAGTGGAACTAAAGGTCTCAAATCTGGCGGCAATACAGGTAGCCTCTTAAGTATCATCCATTCTGGTCTGTTTCCAGAACTTCTAAATGCTTCCACGGTTCTAAGTCTTTTTGAAAGTTTAACTTTTTTTAAAGGAGAAGTAGTTGCTCTTAAATCGTCTTTTAATTCTACAGACAATTTCTCTAAATCTATTGTTTCTAGCATGTTTCTTATTGTTTCAGCTCCCATGCCTACTAATAGAAAGAAATTATCATCAATAAGTTTTCTATATGCATCTTCTGAAATAACTTGTCCAGCTTTAAGTCCCGTATCCCCTGGATCTGTAATAACATACGATTCAAAATATAAAACTTTCTCTAAATCTTTTAAAGAAATATCTAATAAAGCACCTATTCTACTTGGAACACTTTTTAAAAACCATATGTGTGCAACAGGTGAAGCTAGTTCGATATGGCCCATTCTCATCCTTCTTACCTTGCTAGATATAACTTCTACACCACATTTTTCACAAGTATGATTTCTATGTTTAAGTCTTTTATATTTTCCACATAAACATTCAAAATCTTTAACGGGACCAAAAATCTTAGCGCAAAATAAACCATATTTTTCTGGTTTAAATGTCCTGTAGTTTATTGTTTCTGGTTTTTTTATTTCTCCGTAAGACCATTCCTTGATTTGTTCAGGTGAAGCAATACTTATTTTTATTGAACTAAAATCAGATGGATTTTTAGGCTTATCAAAAAGCACTCCCATGTCAATCATTAGTTTTATCTCCTTTAGTGTCTTCTATAATTGGTGATTCATCATTTTGAGTATCAACCATTTGAATACTTAATCCTAATGACTTTAATTCGTTCTGTAACACATTAAAGGATTCTGGTATTCCAGGTTCAAAATTTAATCTATTTTTAACAATTGAATCAAACAGCCTTGTTCTTCCTATAACATCATCAGATTTTACTGTAAGAAATTCTTGTAATGTATTTGCTGCTCCATATGCTTCTAAAGCCCAGACTTCCATCTCTCCTAATCTTTGCCCACCAAAATGGGATTTACCACCTAACGGTTGCTGTGTTACCAATGAATATGGACCTATTGCTCTAGCATGAATTTTCTCTTCAACTAAATGATGTAATTTAATCATATACATTGTGCCAACGGTTACTTTTTGATCAAAAGGTTCTCCGGTTTTTCCATTAAATAATATTAATTTTCCATCTTCTGGTAAATCATTTTCTGCAAATAATTGTTTAATTTCAGATTCTTTAACACCTTCAAAAATTGGTGTTTCTACTGGAACACCGTTTGATAGTCTTTCTGCTAAATCTTGCAAATCGTCGTCTGTTAATTTTTTAACTTTAGATATGTAATCTTGATCATTAGGATAAATATTTTCTAAAAGTGTTTGAAATTCATTTGAATTAAAAGAATTTGTATTTAAATAATCCTGTATTTTATCTCCTAAAGACTTTGCTGCTAAACCAAGATGGGTTTCTAATATTTGACCTACATTCATTCTAGAAGGAACACCTAATGGATTAAGAATCATATCAATTGGAGTTCCATCTGCTAGATAAGGCATATCTTCTTCTGGTAGAACTCGAGATACAACCCCCTTGTTTCCATGTCTGCCAGCCATTTTATCTCCAACCTGATGTTTCCTTTTTACAGCAACATAAACCTTAATGATTTTTAAAACACCAGGGGGCAAATCGTCTGGTTTAGACAATTTTTCAATTTCCTCATCATACCTTGAAGAAACACTATCAATCTTCTCTTGAGCAATTTTCATTATTGTCTCAATCTCACTTATGCAAGCATTTTTTTCTTGGAACTCTATTGTTATAATCTTTTCGTAAGGAACCAAATCAAACTTGTCTTCTTCGATAACTTGATTCTTTTTTAAAACAATTTTTCTGCCCGCTCTTATGTCATTATATGGAGTCTTCCCAACAAATATTCTCTTCAATGACATCATTGTTTCATCTGTTATTATTGCGAGTTCTTTGTCTTTTTCGGATTTAAGTTCTAGAACTTCGGGAGAACCTGATCTTGACTTATCTTGTTTGTCTCCTATTCGTGAAATTAAAGTCTTAATATCTAAAACAATTCCATTAACACCTGGTGGAACTTTTAAAGATGTATCTTTTACATCCCCTGCTTTATCTCCAAAAATAGCTCTTAACAATCTTTCTTCTGGAGATAACTGAGTTTCTCCTTTCGGAGAAATTTTTCCCACTAAAATATCATTGGGTTTAACTTCTGCACCTATTTGAATTACGCCGCCTTTATCTAAATATGCTAAATGTTCTTCGTTTACATTGGGTATATCTTTAGTAATTTCTTCTTTTCCTAGTTTTGTTTCACGAGAAATACATTCAAACTCTTCTATGTGCACTGAAGTAAAAGTGTCTTTTTTGGCTAATCTTTCACTTATTAATATAGCATCCTCAAAATTGTATCCACCCCATGGCATGAAAGCTACTGTTATATTTTTACCTAGGGCTAATTCTCCAAATTCAGTAGAAGGACCATCGGCAATTATATCACCAGTGTTAACTTTTTTACCTTTCTTTACTATAGGTTTTTGATTCCAACAAGTATTTTGATTAGATCTTTCAAATTTTATTAGATTATAAATATCTGAAACTTCTCCATCTTCAGAAGGTTTATCTCTTTTAATTACAATCTTAGAGGAGTCAACATAGTCAACTATTCCTGAATTTCTAGCTACTACATTTACTCCTGAATCTCGGGAAATATTCTTTTCGAATCCTGTACCAACTAAGGGTGCAGATGCTGTTAGGAGTGGAACAGCTTGTCTTTGCATGTTTGAACCCATTAATGCCCTATTAGCATCATCATGTTCTAAAAAGGGTATCAAGGAAGCAGAAACTGAAACTAATTGAGCAGGAGAAACATCCATTAATTCAATTTCATCTTTTTCTTTTACTTGGAACTCTCCTTTTTCTCTTGCTGAGACTAAATCATTTTTAAATTTATTGTCTTCATTTAAGGGGGCATTGGCCTGAGCAATTACAAAATCTTCTTCTTCAAGTGCATTTAAAAATTTAATTTTATTTGTAACAACACCATTTACCACTTCTTTGTAAGGGGTCAAAATAAATCCATGGTCGCTAATCTTCGCGTAAGTACTAAGGCTAGAAATTAAACCAATATTTGGTCCTTCAGGTGTTTCAATAGGACAGATTCTTCCATAATGAGATGAATGTACATCTCTTACTTCGAATCCTGCTCTTTCTCTTGTTAAGCCTCCTGGTCCTAGCGCACTAAGTCTTCTTTTATGAGTTATTTCTGATAGTGGATTTGTTTGATCCATGAATTGAGATAACTGACCAGTTGCAAAAAATTCTTTAACAACAGATGTGACACTCTTAGGTACAATAATATCGGCTGGCATCATATCATCTATAACGTTATAATTCATTTTCTCCTTTATGGTTCTTGATAATCTCTCAATCCCAACATAAAAACGGTCTTCAATTAACTCGCCTACTGTTCTAACTCTTCTATTTCCAAGGTGGTCGATATCGTCTATAAGTCCTCTTCCAGATTTTAATAACAATAAGTATCTGAAAGTTTCAACAATATCCTTAGGATCTAAGGATAGCTTAGAATTAGAGACACCATGCTCTAACTTATAATTAATCTTCATTCTTCCAACTTTAGAAAGCCGATAAGTGTCTTCATTAAAAAACATATTATCAAAAAAGGTTGACGCTATCTTAGTTGTTGGAGGGTCAGTTGGTCTAAATTTCTTATATATTTCAGCTATAGCATTTTCTTTAGATGCTACTTTAGCTTTATTAAGCATATCGTTTATTGTTAATATCAAGGAATTAGTAAAAGCATTATTATCGACATAATAGATTTCAAAATCTGTAATTTGGTTTTCTTTTATATATTCAATTGTTTCCTCTGTTATCTCTTCTATTAATAAATTGTCAACTGGATTCTTATCAGATGCTTCTTTTTGAACGAATGGTTTTACTAAATAATTATTCAATAAATCCTCTTCGTTTAAAGCTAATTGGGTAATCTTGGAATCATTTAATTTTTTTATAATTCTATCAGAGAATCTTCTTCTCTCTCTTATTATTATTTCTTTATTAGAATCAAAAATATCTTTAGGTGCTCTTTGGTATGGCAACAAATCGTAATTTATATCTTTCGTAAAAGCTTTACCATCAAAATGAATATTTTCTTTCAAATAAAACATGTCTAAAATAGAATTAATATTTTCACCTAATGCTAATAGCAACAATGTAGAATGAAATTTCTTTTTTCTATCTATTCTTACATGCAATATCTCTTTAGAATCAAATTCGAAGTCTAACCATCTGCCGTCTTGTGGAACAATTCTTGCAGTATAATTAGTCTTATCTGTTGAAGAGAGATCTTTAGTATTCTTTTGTGAATCAAAAAAAACACCTGGTGATCTATGTAATTGATTAACGATTACTCTTTCCGTTCCATTTATTATGAAGGCACCATTTGGTGTCATTATTGGTATCTCACCAAAATAAACTTCGTGGCTTTTAATATCTTTAACTCTTTTAGTTTCTAAAATTGGGTTTTCTTCTTCATCAAGATCGTATTCCCAAGTTATCAATTCAAACCTAACATATATAGCTGACTGATAATTGTATCCTTTCAATTTACATTCTGAAGGAGAATGTTTTGGTTGTTCTAATCTATAATGAACATAATTAATTGTTGCCTTATTGTTATAGTCATCAATCGGGAATGAAGATTTAAAAACTCTTTCGAGACCAATATATTCTCTTTTTGTATATGTTCCATCTTCTTGATCTGGAATAGTAGGTCCCTTATCTGCCTGGATAAGTAAATCAAAAGATTCTCTTTGAACACTTAAAAGATCTGGAATCTCAGTAGCATCTACTGATTTTCTACTAAAAGTCTTCCTTTTTTTTGTTAAAAGTATATTTTCTTTATACAACTTTACTCCTTGGACTAAAACTTACAAAAGAAAACTAGCTTAAAGTAACTTTAGCGCCTACTTCTTCTAGCTTCTTCTTCATTTCTTCTGCTTCCTCTTTCTTAACACCTTCTTTTAAAGGTTTAGGAGCAGATTCTACAAGCTCTTTAGCTTCTTTTAATCCAAGAGCAGTAATTTCTCTTACTATTTTAATAACTTTTATTTTTTCAGATCCAGCATCGTCTAAGACAATGTTAAAATCGGTTTTTTCAGCAGCAGGTGCAGCGGCATCTCCACCAGCAGCTGGTGCAGGTGCTGCAGCGACAGCAACAGGAGCAGCAGCCTCTATTCCAAATTTCTCTTCAATATCTTTTACTAACTCAGATATTTCCAAAAGGCTTGCCTTTTCTAAATAACTAATTACATCTTCTCTTGATAATTCGGGCATAGGTTTCCTCCAAATATTAGACTCGTATTATATAACATTATTTTTTGTTCTTCAAGTTATTAAGCAAAATTACTAGTTTCATAGGAATTGCTTTTGATACACCAAGAAACTTTATAACAGGCTGTTTTAACTGTGACAACAACTGGGAAAGGAGTATTTCTCTGGAAGGCAATTTTGAAATTGCTTCTAGTTCAGACTCATTTAGATGTTTTCCTTCAATAAAGCCTAATTTTATAGCCAAACTAGGGTGATCTTTTTGGATTTCTATAAAAGCCTTAGTAGCTTCTACATAATTATCTCCAAGAAAAGCAATGGCTGTCTCACCTTTTGTATCTTGAAATAATTGTTCTAAATCAGTATCTTTTGATGCTTTTTTTAACAAATTGTTTTTGACTACTGACAATTTGGTGTCATTAACTCGTAATTTATTTCTTAATTCTTCAAATTCAGATACTTTTGCTCCCTTAAAATTAATTAATAAAAAAGATGGCGTATCAGAAAATGAATCTCGATAAATGCTTACTATTTCTTCTTTTTGGGATTTATTTAACATTTTAAACTATTGCTCCCTCATGTTTCTTAACTTCATCTTTTAAGATATTTAAGTCTATTTTAAGCCCAGGACCCATTGTGCTAGAGACACTCACTTTCTTTAGATAATTACCTTTAGATGAAGTAGGTTTAGCTTTATTTAATATTCCTATAAGGTTATACAGATTATCTAAACTCTGGTTGATATCAAAAGATTTTCTAGCAAATGGAAAATTAACAAGACCTTCTTTATCATTTTTTAGTTCTATTCTTCCTGCCCTCGCATCTTTAACAGCTTTTTCAATATTCTTAGTAACAGTTCCCATTTTAGGGCTTGGCATTATGCCTTTAGGTCCAAGAATTTGTCCCAACTTACCGACTTTAGGCATTAATTCAGGGATTGCTATTACAACATCATAATCAATCCATTTTTCATTAAGGATTTTATCTATTATTTCCTCGCCTCCAACAAAATCAGCACCTGCAGTTTCTGCTTCTTTTACATATTCGCCATTACAGACACAAAGAATTTTTACTTTTTTTCCTAAAGGATTCGGTGGTATAGTAGCTATCTTAATTTGTTGGTCAGATTTCTTAGAATCAATACCTAATTGTACTGACAAATCTAAAGTCTCATCAAATTTAGATGTTTCCAAGCTTTTTAATAGTTCCATGGCTTCTTTAGGTGCGTAATATTTTTTTCTATCTACTTTTTCCTGTATTAATTTAACTTTATCCTTTTTGCTCATATTGTTAACCCTCAACCTCAACGCCCATACTTCTTGCTGTTCCTTGAACAATTTTTTTTGCTGCATCAATATCATTTGCATTTAAATCTTTCATTTTAGTTTTAGCTATTTCTTCAACTTGAACATCAGAAATTTGTCCAGCCTTTACAGCTGGAGTTGCGTTTGAACCTTTTTTTATGTTTGCTGCTTTCTTTATTAAATATGAAACAGGAGGTGTTTTAATTTCAAAGGAAAAAGTTCTATCCTCGTATACAGTAACAACAACAGGTAGAACACCTTCCATCTTTTCTGATTGTGAATTAAATGCTTTACAAAACTCCATTATGTTAACACCTTTTTGACCTAATGCTGGACCAATTGGTGGTGCAGGAGATGCTTTTCCTGCTTCACATAACAATTTTAAAGAACCTGCTACTTTTTTTGCCATTTATATTCTCTCTATCTGATTAAAATCTAAATCTATAGGTGTTGCTCTACCAAAAATTTCTACTAAAACCTGAACTTTCCCTTTGTCAATTTTAACTTCTTCTACTATACCTGTAAAACTTTCAAATGGTCCTTCAGTGACTTTTACAGACTCTCCTTTTTCAAAAACTACTTTTGGAGTAGGTTTTAAAGTTCCTTCTTGTATTTTATTTCTCATCTTATCTATTTCTGATTCATCAACAGATGGTACAGAATTTGCTTCGAGTTTACCGTCTTTAATTTTACCGCCAACAAAACCAATAACTTTTGGTATCTCTTTTAAAAAATGCCAGGATTCTTCATTTAAATCTGTTTTTACTAGTATATAGCCCGGGAAAAATTTTTTTTCTGATCTTTTTTTCTTTCCACCTTTAACCTGCTCTTCTATAGTTTCAGTAGGAACTAAGATATCTTTTATCAAATCAGTACACTTATCCATCTCCATTTGATTTAAAATGTATTTTCTAACAGTATCTTCCGATCCAGTATTAACATGAACTACATACCATTTATCTGACATCATTAACCACCTAATAAAAACTCTGTCAAAGAGGAAAAAATAAAATCAACTAAAAACAAAAAAATTCCTAGAATAATTGTAACTACCACAACTCCGAGCGTTGACTTTATATTATCACTCTTATTTATCCAAGAGATTTTACCTAATTCTGATTTAATATCATCAAAAAACTTCATTTTTTCACTCCTAACAGGGGTGGAGAGTCTCGAACTCCCGACCTACGGTTTTGGAGACCGTCGCTCTACCAGCTGAGCTACACCCCTATTTTGTCTCCTTGTGAACACAATGCTTCTTACAAAACTTGCAAAATTTCTTTAATTCTAATTTGTCCCTTTGGACTTTCTTGTTTTTTCTGTAGTGATACCTACCTTTCCCATTACATTCGGTACATTCAAGTGCCACTACAACTATATTATCTCCCATTTTACCTCTTCCTTTGAATAAAAATCATACTTCTTTTTCAACTAATTAAAAGCCCAAGAGCGGGATTGAACCGCCGACCTCATCCTTACCAAGGATGTGCTCTACCACTGAGCTACCTGGGCAACAAAAGCGGGAAACGGGACTCGAACCCGCGACCCTCTGCTTGGAAGGCAGATGCTCTAGCCAACTGAGCTACTCCCGCACTCTTGTTAATTTGGGGATAGATGGATTCGAACCACCGTAGGCTTGCGCCGTCAGATTTACAGTCTGATGCATTTGTCCACTCTGCCATATCCCCATAGCTGGCGAAGGGATTTGAACCCCCGACCGGCTGATTACAAATCAGCTGCTCTACCACTGAGCTACGCCAGCAAAATCATAAAGCCGTATATTAACATAGTAGTAAAACCGTTTCAATGAATCTGAGATTAATCAGTAGATAAGACAGTAGCTGTTATTTCAGCTTGTACTATCAACTTTTCATCTTTGTAAGCATTTGCTGAAATCTTAAAAATATTTAGTTTTTTTTTGAGCAAAAAAGCTTCTATAAGTAAGGCTTCGTCAGGGAATGTTGGTGATTTGAATTTAGCCTTATCTATCCCAACCAAGGCAGGTGCTTTTCCAAGTAAATCATCCTCAAATGACTTATAAATCAAAACACCTCCTACTTGTGCCATAGCTTCCAAGATGATTACTCCTGGAACTACAGGATTGTCTGGAAAATGACCTTGAAAAAAATAGCTATTTTTATCAAAAGTAGACATAGCTTTTATATATTCTGATTCTTTAAGCTCGACTACTTCATCAACAAACAGAAAAGGATCTCTGTGAGGAAGATATTTTTTTATTTCTTCTTTTGATAAAACCATAAGAATTACTTATTCATTCTTTCTAAAACTTTATCAGTTATATCTAATTCTGTATTCAAGAACATTAGACCTGGGGCTTCATTAGAAAAAACTAAATCGTATCCTAATTGTTCAGCAACAACTTTAACTTCAGAACCTAACAACCTTAAAATATCTCTTTGGAAACGAGAATCAGCAATTCTAACCTCAAGCTCAAAATCCTCTCTCTTACGTTTTAGCTCATTAGCTTTGTATGCTAACTCTTCTTCCTTCTCGTCTCTTTTTCTTTCTTCTAATACTAATTTTTGTTCATTAAATGAGTTTCTTTTTGCATTAAATTGCTCACTAAGTTTATTCAATAAAGATTGTTTCTTTTCTATATTCGATCGAGCTTTCTTTATATAGTTTTGGCCCAACTTTGATTCTCTAAGTATCCTCTGGAAATCAACTGTGGCAACTTTAATTTGTTCAGGAGTTGCTGCTGCATCTATTGTGCTAAAAGCAAATCCGAATATTAATAAAAAAATAAATAATATTTTTTTCATATTAATTCTCCTTTTCTTTTATAAGCTAGAATAATGAGCCTATAGAAAATTGTACTTCGTATTTTGATTCTCCTGATCTTCTTTTTCCAAGTGGAAAACCAAAATCTAATTTTAAAGGACCCATAGGAGATAGCCATCTAAAACCAAAACCTGCATCCTTTCTCATATCATATGGATTATAATCTATATTTTTCTTTTCGTCATATGTTTCTCCAACATCTACAAACAAAATACCTTTTAAGCCTGTTTCTATTGCTAATGGATAAAGATACTCTAAAGAACTGTAAACATACTTGTTTCCACCAATTCTAACAAAATTTCCATTAGACAAAAATCTTCTTGGTGAAACTCTTGCATATTTATAACCTCGTAAATTGTCAGGTCCACCCAAATAAAATCTCTCACTAACTACAATTTTGCTTCCCATGTTTCTGAAATCTATAAAAGCACCTTCAATTGAATAAGCTATAGTGTGATGTTTTTTTATAGACCAATATTTTGCGAAATCAGCTGTATATTTAGTAAATTCTAAATTGGCTCCTAATACTTCATTAGATTCTTCAACATTTGCCCCTGTCGTCATACCTCTAGAAGTATCAACAAAGTTATCTCTTGTATCATAAAGTAACCCTAGGTTAATAGAACTAATTTTATCTGTACCTTTTTGAAAAATTTCATTCGCATTAAGCTTTAAATCATCGATTGTAATGTTCTCATATCTATATGCTAGATTCGCAAATGTAAAATAATTTAGAGATTTTCCGAATTTAACTCTTCCTCCCCATGAATCTCTATCATAATCAACATAGTCAAATAGTTTTTTGAATGCAACCAAACCAAATTGATATTTAGTATCGAAAAAATATGGATCATTGTAATTGACATAGAAGTTTTTACTTAATCCACCGACGGTTGCGGAAGCTCCTAATTGTTTACCGTATCCCCATAGATTGTTCTCTTGAATATTTGCACCAAACATTATCGTCTCAGCAGAACTATAACCTCCTGAAATAGCAAAATAGCCTGTTGATTTCTCTTCTACTTCAATATTTAAATCAAGATAATTTTGTTTATCCGTGGCTGGTTTTTCAGTTATTTCAACCTTTTCAAAATAACCATTTCGATTAATCCTGCTTTTCGATGCTTTGATTGCCGAATAAGAATAATCATCATCTTCATTTACTTGAACTTCTCTTCTAATAACTTTGTCTCTAGTTCTTGTGTTACCTGAAATATTTATCAAGTTAATTTTATATTTCTCACCTTTTTCTATTTCGTATTCCACATGTACCAAACGTTGTTCATTGTCCCTTTTAATATTTGGATTAACGTTTACGAAAGCATATGATTTATTACCATAAACTTTGTTTAATGCTTCTATGTCTTCATTTAAAATTTTAGTACTAAAATATTCTGAATCATCTAATTTAATCTTTTTAAGTAGGACTTCTTCTTCTTCGATTAAATCACCTTGTAGAGAAATTTTTCCGGCTTTATAACGATCTCCCTGTCTAGCCTTAAAGATGACTTTATATCCATCTTTTTCTTCTATGTATTCAATCTTTGATTGATCTGTTTTTGCATCAATATATCCTTTTTCAAGTAAGAATTGTCTTATATTGTTTTCGTCTAATTCAACTAAGCCAGTTGATAACCTTCCTCTCCCGGTAATAGGAGAGAAAAACCATTTTTCTTGTGTTTCCAATCTTTTAATAAGCTCTGGTGCATATTCGGAATCAATACCAATAAACTTAATTCCTTTAACGTAGCCCCTTCTTCCTTCTACCACTCTTATTTCATATTGAATTTTAGATTCTCCAATTGGAACTATGTTATCAGTAACAACAACTTTATTAAATCCTTTAAAGCGATAAAAACTTTCTACTATTGAACGAGAAACTTCTAAATCTTTTCTGCTAATTATTTTTCCTTCTTCTAAATTAAGAGCTTGCATTAAATCATCTGTTGTTATCTTGTCATTTCCCTTTATTCGAAAATCAGCTAGAATTGGATTCTCTTCTAATCTAAACAATATGTCTATCCCATTCTTGGTTTTTGTTGTCAGAATATCAATCTTATAGAAAAATCCTGTATCATAAAGACTTTTAATATCTTTTTTTATTTTTTCTGAATCATATTTTTCTCCAATTTTTGATACAAGATATTGTTGTATCTTTTCATTTACAACAATTTTATTTCCATAGAAATCAATATTGGCAATTACGTCTGAATTATTAGTAGTCTCAATAGATTTAACATCTTGTGTGTAAACAGAGATAAAAGCAAAATTGACAATAATTAATATGAATAAGAAGCGTTTCAATTTATTTTTCCATTATTTAATTCATATACAATCTTAGTTTTTTTATAAACTTTATGGTCATGAGTTGCCATTATTATAGTTGTTTTATTTTTATCATTCAAATCCGCTAGATGTTCTACTAATTTTATTGCATTTATTTCATCAAGATTTGAGGTTGGTTCGTCAGCTATTAGTACTTCTGGGTTTAAAACTAGCGCTCTGCATAGCAATATTCTTTGTCTTTCTCCAGAGGATAAAGATATAGGTTTTTTCTCTAATAAATCATTAATTTTTGCAAAATTCACTAATTCTTCAAATTTCTCATTCCCCTTAGAAGCAAAACCATTGATATACAAAGGTAGTAAAATATTATCCTTAACTGATAAATCTGGTACAAGTTGACTTAATTCGGACATAATTCCTATTTTACTTCTAAAACTAATCAGCTGATTGTAATTTGAGAATATTTCGAAATTGTTTTTATCTAAAAAATTGTAGTCCCCTGAATTTTGCTTTGATATTAATGATAAAATATTCAACAAAGTTGATTTACCAGATCCTGATGGTCCAATAATTGATACAAATTCTCCTTTATTGATTTTTAAAATTACTTTATCTAAAATCATTTTTTTACCAAATTGTTTACATAAATTTTTAACTTCTATAATCATATCAGGACTCTCTCCTAACAAGTGATTCTAAATCTTTATTAAGTAAAAACATTGATGGCAAAAAAGAAGATATTGCTATTACAAGCAATGAGAAAATAGTTATTTGAATAAAATAATCAGGATAAAGAATTATTGGAAAACCATCTATTTGATAAAAGGAAATATCAATTGATAGCTTATTCATTAAATCTGTTCTCAGCAGTACGAAAATTGCTAAAGCTGCAAGCAATAATCCAATGATTACACCAATGAACCCAACTAGTAATCCTATGATTGTAAAAATTAATATCAGAGATTTCTTTTTGGAACCAAGCAATAACAGTGTTCCGATTTCTTTTTTCTTTTGTGTTATCAAGCTAACCATATTCGAGTATATAGTCGTAGCAGAAATAAGTATCAAGAAAGACAAAAAAATAGCTAAAGATAATCTTTCAAGATTCATCAATTTGAATAAACTAGAATTTATAGTTTGCCAGTCAACTATTTTAAATTTTAAATGGCTATACTTTTTTAAAATTAATTCTTTTACTTTCTTAGAATCAAAAGGGTTAATTAGAAATATTTCTAAGAAAGATTTTCCATCTTTATTAAAGAATTTGTAATAGTCATTTTCAGTGAAAATCTTATCAAAATTATTATCCGGCTCACTTATAATACCGACAATAATGCCTTCAATATTTTTTATTCTAGTTATTTTTTTTGACAAATCAGGCAATAGTAATTGTATCTTGTCTCCTATATCTTTTTTATGTTGAGAAGCAAACTCGTCAGTTATATTTATTGGAATCTGATTCTTTTTTAAAATTCTAATATTATTGCTGTTAACAATCTTATTTCTTCCTTTGATTTGTACGATTTTAAATTCTTCTTTATCAACAACCCCTGAATAATATTCAAAAGTTCTACTAAAAGATTTTATTCCATTTATTTCTTTGAGATTAATTGGCTCTTCCGAATCTATTATAATGTGTGGGAAACTCTGTATGATTTTTTCTTTTACTTTAACTTCAAAACCCTTCATCACAGAAAGTACTAAGATTAAAGAAAAAACTGAAATCGCTATTGCGCTAATAGAAATAAAAGCTGGAATAGAATTTTGTTTTGAATTAAAAATGTTTTTTAAATAATTTAGTATTATAAGCTTCTCATATTTCATTCATTTCTCATATGCGGGAACAAAATAACATCTCTAATCGATGCACTATTGGTTAGAAGCATAACTAATCTATCTATTCCTATACCTGCACCTACAGTTGGGGGCATGCCATATCTTAATGCGTTAATATAATCTTCATCCATATCATTAGCTTCTTCGTCACCCTTTTCCTTTTGTTTCATTTGCTGCTCAAATCTTTCTAATTGATCGTCTGGATCATTAAGCTCAGAAAATGCATTTGCTATTTCTTTTTCATTAATAAATAATTCGAACCGATCTGCTATTCTATTGTCTTCATTGTTTCTTCTAGCTAAAGGGGAAACATCTATAGGAAAACCATATACAAATACTGGATTTATATGATTTTGAAAGAATTTTGTTTCGAAAATTTCTGTTATAGCTCTACCCGGGATTTCAAAATGATTGATTTTCATTTTGTCTGCTTCGGATAATATCTTTTTTTCTTCCGATAGAACATCAAAACCAAGATCCTTGGAAAGCCACTCAATCATATGAACTCTTTCCCATGGTCCTTTAAAATCAATAACATTGTCTTGATAATTAATTTTCTTGTTTTTGGAAATTAGCTTCACACAGTCTAAAATTAATTCTTCTATAAAATTCATCATCTCTTGATAATCTGAATAAGCTTGATAAAGCTCAATCATAGTAAATTCTGGATTATGTTGCGTAGAGATTCCTTCGTTTCTAAAATTCCTACCTATCTCAAAAACCTTTTCGATTCCTCCTATAACCAATCTTTTTAGATATAATTCTGGTGCAATCCTTAATATTAATTCCATATCAAGTGTATTATGGTGAGTTCTAAATGGTTTTGCAGCAGCCCCTCCTGCAACATTATGCAATAAAGGTGTCTCTACTTCTGTAAAATCTTTAGAAGACATGAAGTTTCTTATTTGATTTATTATCTTTGATCTTAAAAGAAATATTTCTTTCACGCTTTCATTTGCTATTAAATCTACATATCTTTGTCTATATCTAGTCTCAACATTGGTTAAACCATGCCATTTTTCTGGTAAAGAATTAAGCGATTTTGTTAACATTATTAGATCATTTGCTTCGATCGATAATTCGTTAGTTTTAGTAAAAAAACATGGTCCAACAATTCCAATAAAGTCTCCTATGTCAACAAACTTTTTAAAGAAATCCATTTTTTCTTTTCCAGCAGTATCATTAGAAATAAAGATTTGGAATTTGTTTTGATTATCAATAATTTTTATAAAAGCTGATTTCCCAAAACTTCTTATTGCGACAACACGGCCGGCAATATTGTAATTTATATTATCAGACTTAAAACTTGATTTATCTTGATTCTTATATTTGTCATTAATTTCTTTTACAGTGACAGTCGGACGAAATATGTTTGTATAAGGATCTATTTTAAGTTCTCTTAATAATTTTACTTTTTCTCGTCTTTTTTCTATATATTCATTATCTATTGTCATAAACAATTTCCTTGTGTAGCTTTTTTGTTAAAAAGAAAAAACCTATTGTTACTATTATACTACAAGAAAGAAACATAACTTTGAATGAATAAAGCTCAGCAACTAATCCGTAAATAATTGAAAATATCATACCACCTAACGTAAAAGATACGCTACATATAGAAAATGATTTTGCTTTGTTTTCTTCCTCTGAAAACATTAAAGCTAATGAATACAAGGAAGGATAGACTAAAGCATGCGAAAAACCGAAAATTGCACCAGATATTAAAAAGGCCCAAAAACTGTCAGAAAGTGAAAGAATAAATATTGAAAAACCATAAATTAATAAAAAGGGATGCAAAATTCTACTTGGACCATACTTATCTGGAAGCCAGCCAAAGAATATTCTCATAATCAAAGCTATTCCAGTATAAGCAATAAAAAAAGTGGTAATTGGAACAATATTAAAGGAATCTGCAAAAACTGCTGCAAAATTCAAACATGTTAGAAAGGATCCACCTATTAGAAACATTATAGAGTAAATAAGAATGAATTTATTATCTTTGAAAGTTATTAAGAAATTAAACTCTTTTATTTTATCTTCTTTTTTATTTTTTTCTGTTGTAATCATTAAAGCAATTAAAAAAGAAGCGAAAGATGCAAAAGCTGTAGTCATAAAAAAGAAATCATATGAAAAATATTTAATAATTTCTGCTGAAACAGTAGGTGCAAGTGCATGATTAAGTATCGCAAATACACCTAAAAAACCTAGAGCTTGTGTTTGATTTTCCTTGTTAGTACTCTCAGCAACAAGAGTACCAGCGGAAACAAAGAAGAAAGAAAAACAGCATCCTTGCAAAAATCTTAAAAATAAATATGAATAATATAAATTATCAAAAAAAGTAAACGAAAAATTAGTAAAACCTAAGACTAAGCTTCCTAAAAGAAGTAAATATTTCTTTTTATAAATATCTCCTAAAATGCCAGATAATGGAGTCAACAGTATGGTGCTTACTCCAGCAATAGACATTATAAAGCCAATGTCGAATTCACTACCTCCTAACTCAACAATTCTTAATGGTAAAATCAAGAATGAATGAAAAGAGTAAAAGAAAAAGAATGTTGAAATAGTTATCAATAGAAGGTTTCTAGTAAGTTTCAATTTAATTACACTCAGCTTTTAAATACTGTTCTTCCAGAACATATAGTTCTAATTACTTTACCTTTTAAATTATGTCCATCAAATGGAGTGTTTTTACTTTTTGAGAACATACTGTTCTTATTAATTTTCACTTTCGCGTTAATGTCGAAAATAACAATATCTGCTTCGGATCCTACTTTAAGAGTTCCTCTATTTATATTTATAATTTCCGAAGGTTTAGTCGACATCTTATAAATTAAATCAGATAACGAAATCTTCTTCGTATGAACAAGGTTAAGGGATAATGGCAAAGCAGTTTCCAAACCTATTATTCCAAAAGGGGCCTTTGCAAAACCAACTGATTTCTCTTTAGCAGTATGAGGAGCATGATCTGTTGCTATTATATCTATCACATTTTCCTTTAATCCATCGATAATTGCTTTAACATCTTTTTTAGTTCGCAGCGGGGGATTCATTTTATAATCTGGACTACAATTTTTTATATCATCTTCCGAGAGTGTAAAATGATGGGGTGCAGCTTCACATGTTACGTTGACACCTCTTTTTTTAGCATCACGAATTATATCAACTGAACCTTTGGCTGTAACATGACATACGTGCAAATGTGCACCGGTTGCTTCTGCTATTACAATATCTCTAAATATTCCTAACTCTTCAGAAATGTTAGGTATTCCTTTTAAAGAATATTTTCTTGAAAATTTTCCTTCATTGGCAACACCATCTAAAGACAGGGATAAATCTTCACAATGGGATATAACGGGAACCGATATTTCTTTTGCAATCTGCATTGCATTAAATAGAAGTACAGAATTTGTTACAGGAAAACCATCATCAGAAATTCCCACACAACCTCTTCTTATATTAGATTTAATTGATGCAAGTTCACGGCTTTTAGAAGATTTAGTTATAGCACCAATAGGATATATATTTAAAAGTGATATTTTCTTTGCTTCTTCTAGAATATAATCAGTAATAGTCGAATTATCATTAATTGGTTTAGTGTTTGGCATGCATGCTATGGAAGTAAAACCGCCTGCTACAGCTGCCTTTGAACCTGTACTAATCGTCTCCTTGTGTTTGTAGCCAGGGTCTCTTAAATGAACATGGATATCAACAAAACCTGGTGCGACTATTAAATTCTTTGCATCAATAATTTCATCAAAAGAATCTTCCTTAAAAGATTTTTTGTTAGAAATCTCTTGGATTTTACTATCTTTAATTACAATATTAATTTTTTTTGAAAGTTTCAATGAAGGGTCTACAACTAAACCGTTTTTAATTAAAATTCTCATAAAAAATAATTATCTCAGAACTCTTTCTAAAAGTATTTGTCTGCACCAAACACCGAATTGTATTTGCTCAAAATATTTTGCTCTAGAATCTTGATCAAATTCTATTGGTATCTCATTCACTCTTGGAAAAGGATGCATGACGATTGCGTCTTTATGCAAACTCTTTAGTTGATCTATTGACAATGAATAGTCATGAACGCTACCTCTTTCCTTTTGAACTCTTGTAACATATAAAATATCTGTTTCCTTAATTACTTCGTTAACATCTGTTGTTTCCGAAAAACTATTTGGCATAGTTCCAGAGTATTTTAATTTCTTTGGACTTACAAAATTAAAATGATTGTTTTTAAACCTATCTAGTAACTTAATTAAACTTTTCACGGTTCTTCCATTTTTTAAATCACCTATCATTGTTATGTTTAAATCTGATAATTTTTTATTTTTGTAATAATAAATTGTAAAACCATCAAGTATTGTTTGTGTAGGATGTTCGCCATTTCCATCACCAGCATTAATAATAGGAACTTGGCTTACAATTGAAGCTTTCTTTGCAGAACCACTTTCAGTATGTCTTATAACAATTCCATCACTCATTGTTCCCATAGTCATTATGGTATCTTCTAAAGATTCACCTTTTGCTACACTTGAAAACTGCACATTGTTTATTGGGATGACAGTACCGCCGGATTTACTCATAGCGCTATAGAATGATGAAGACGTTCTAGTAGATGGTTCGTAAAATAAGTTTGTTAGAATTTTTCCTTTTAATTTATTGTTTATTGACCCTTTGCTTAATAAAGCCTCTTCCCATAGCGTTGTTAAAAAATCATTATCTAAATCATCTACAGATAAAATATGCAACATATTATTTATAAGATAACCTACTCAATTAAATCAAACATCCTATTAAATCTAACTATATCTTTAACATTTTTAAAATTATTATTCCATGAAAAATGAATAATTATTGCTTTTCCTATTATATTTTCTTTTGGCACAAAGCCCCAATATCTACTATCTTTACTATTGTCTCTGTTATCTCCTAGAACAAAATACTTATTTAATGGGACTATAATTTCTAAATTTTCAATATTTTCTTTATGTCGATTAGATGCTTCTTTATATATTATCTTTATTTTTTTGTTTCCAAAATCATTCAAATAAATTTCATGTTTTTCCTCATTAAGATAATATGTATCATTGTGATTTGTAGATATTTTTATTCCATTCACATAAAGTTCTTTGTCTAAAAGCCTAATTTTATCTCCTGGCAATCCAATAATTCTCTTTATGTAATATGTTGAAGTGAGACCTATGAACCCACCGTTAGGACAACTCGTAGACTGCTTATCTAATGGGTAACGAAAAACAATTATGTCTCCTCTTTTAAAATCCTTAAAACCTCCAATAATTTTCGAATCTGAGCAAGGAAGAGAAAATCCATAGCTAACTCTATCTACTAACAAATGATCCCCTACAAGTAGAGTTGGATACATGGATTTAGATGGAATCTTGAAAGGTTGTATAAAAATATATCTTATAAAAAGAGCCGCAATTAATGCAAAAAGTAAAGATTTAAAAGTTGTTAATATACTTGATTTAATTGAACTGTCATTAGACATTGTTGTACTTAATTATATTGAGCCAAACAATTAATACAAGTTAAGATTGTACTGATTATGCTTTCCGTAAAGTAATCTATCAACATTATTAATATCAGGTAACAAATTCAAGTCATCAATAATCTCAGACAAATGATTAGTATCTTTAACTAACATTTCAATATATATAGATGATTTAGTCAAAGATATTGGCTTAGCATTAATTTTAATTATATTTGAATCATGTTTAGCGATTGTATTTGAAATTTCCGAAAGGATTCCAGGCTTATCAAAACAAGTAACTTTAAGTCGTGTAGAAGTTTTAGATTGAAATGATTCATTCCATTTCGCATCCACTAATCTTGAGGTATCAACTTCTAGAATTTGTTTGCAAGAAATTCGATGGATAGAAATACCTCTTCCTATAGTTATATATCCAATTATTTCATCACCATAGATAGGAGAACAGGATTTGCAAAATCTAACCATAATATTATCATTGCCGCCAACTATTATTCCATCGTTTAGACTAGTTGAATTGCTTGGTATTTCCTTTAACTTCTTATTCGCCGGATTAAGATCAAAATAATTTAAAATTTCTAATAAATTTATTTTTGAAAATGAATATGCTACAAATAAGTCATCTAAATTTTTTAGAGATTTCTTTTGCGCAAAAGCATTTAACTTATCTGTCGCATCTTTTGTATTAATATCTATTCCATACTTATTTAGTTTCTTCTCTAGAATCTCTTTTCCTAATTTTAATGATTCTACCGATAAATCATTTTTTATAGAGTTTCGGATTTTTGTTTTAGCTTTTGATGTTATTACATGCTTCAACCAATCTCTATTTGGCTTTCTATCTTTCTTTGTAATTATCTCAATCGTATCACCACTTTTCAATTTGTAATTAAGCGGTACTATTTTTGAATTTACTCTTGCTGATGAACATTGATCACCTAAATCAGAGTGAATTGAATATGCAAAATCAATAATCGATGAATCTATTGGCAATTCTTTTAAATCACCATTAGGTGTAAAAACATATACGAAATTAGTTGTTAATTCATCCTTCACTGCATCTATAAATTCTTTAGGATCATTTAATGTTTGTGCATCAAATATCTTTTTGACACTATCAGGCAGATCAATAATTCTTTCTCTTGGTAATTTATCGAGTTTGTACTTCCAGTGAGCAGCAACACCATACTCTGCAAACTCATGCATTTTTTTTGTTCGGATTTGAACCTCAACTTGGTCTCCGAAAGGTCCAATAACAATTGTATGAAGAGACTTGTATCCATTGCTTTTAGGTAATGCAATATAATCTTTAAATCTTCCTGGAATTGGTTTCCATACGGAATGCACCGAACCTAGAGCAGCATAACAAGCAGCAATGTCCTCAGTTATAATTCTAAAAGCTTTAACATCTCTAACGCTATTTGAGTCTATATCTCTACTTATCATTTTCTTATATATTCCATAAAAGTTTTTAAATCTATTTTGTATTTCTGCTTTGATATTAAACTTTTTTAATTGTTCAAAAATAAGACTTTCTATTTCTAAGCTATACTTTTCCCATTCTTCCTTCTTCTCTACAAAAGTTTTAGAAATTTCTTCATACTCATCAGGCTTTAATACTTTAAAACATCTGTCTTCTAGTTCGATTCTCATCCAGTAAATACCTAGTCTGTCAGCAAGGGGTGCATACAAATCCAATGTTTCTTTAGCAAGAGACTCTTGCTTGTTTTTTGGTAAAAAAGAAATCGTTCTTACATTGTGAAGTCTATCTGCAAGTTTAACGATTATAACTCTTATGTCTTTTCCAGTAGCTAGAATTAATTTCCTAAAGTTCTCTGCCTGTCTTTTGAAACTTGAACTTATTTGTATTTGGCCAATTTTTGTAACTCCTTCAACTAAAGTAAGGACTTCCTTTCCAAACATTTCATTTATGTCATCTTCTGTCGCAAGAGTATCCTCTAAAGTATCATGCAATAAACCTGTTATTATTGATTCCTTATCTAATTTAATATCTGCAAGTACCGATGTAACTTCCATGGGATGAACCATATAAGGCTCTCCTGAATACCTTTTTTGTCCCGCGTGCACCTTTGCGGAATACGCATAAGCCTTTTTTACTTCTTCCATATCTTCTTTTGCTAGATAAGAATCAAGCTTTTCGATAATATCATCAAATCTAATCATCTATAAATTTCCTATAATTCTTTTTACTTCGTTTAAACATTCTTCGAAATCTTCATTAATAACCATATGATTAAAATACTTAGACTGTAAAATTTCTTTGGTTGCCACCTCTATTCTTTTGTCAATTTCTTCTGTGCTCATATCGTTTCTATCTACAAGCCTTTTTTTTAATTCATTTATAGAAGGTGGTTTTATAAAAATAGAAAGACAATCAAAATGATTAGTATTTATAATAGATGAAGCACCCTTGACATCGATGTCTAGCAGTACACTATGTTTAAATCTTAAAGATTCTCTAATTGGTTCAATTGGTGTTCCATAAAGATTCCCATGTACTTGCTCATATTCAAGAAATAGATTATCGTCAACCATCTCTTCGAACTGATCCCTTGAAATAAATTTATAATGCTCCTTATCTTTTTCCATAGTTCTCTTGTCTCTTGTGGTATAAGAAACAGAAAAATCTAAATTCTTTACAGAATTTAAAAGCTCAGAAGTGATTGAAGATTTCCCTGCTCCTGAAGGACCAGAAATAATTATTAAGAATCCACCTTTAACAGTCATAATTTATAATATTAAAACAAAAAAAATAACAATGGAATTTAAAGATTTCCAGCACGTTGAGTTCCCTCACATGAATCACAAGAGAATTCACTTTCTGCGCAATCATTTAGTCTTTTTTCAAGCAACTCTAGTAATAAATCATCAACACCTAATGGTTTGGCTACATGATAGTTTGTATCTGGAAAATTCAATGATGCCTCTTTAGCTAATGATGGAATATCCTGATTCCAGTGTTTTCCAGGTCCTAAAAAGAATGGACATATAACAATAAAATCAGCGCCCTTTTCAACACAACGTCCATATGCAGTTGAAATTGATGGTTCAGCCAATTCCATATGTGCTGGCTCAACAATATCATATTTAACAGAAAATTTTTGATGGAAAAGCATTGTTATTTCTTCAAGCATTTTATTACTTTCTTCGCGCTTTGAACCATGATCAACTATAACAATTCCCTTTTTCATGAAACTTATAATAACTGAATTTATAAGAAATGCCGAAGGCGGGACTCGAACCCGCACGTCCGAAGACACCACCCCCTCAAGATGGCGCGTCTACCAGTTCCGCCACTTCGGCTATATACAAATATTCATACATCTTTAGGCTCCAAATTTATTCAACATATCTGCATGAGCAAATATTATATTTAAAAGATTTTTAGCCTCTAAAGTTCCAACAGTACCTTTTAAACATTCTTTTTCAGTAAACCTTTGCGAATTTCCGTAGAAACTATTTTTTGAATTAATGAGAATAGGAACTGGATGCCAACTGTGGGATTTCATTTTAGCTGGAGTTGAATGATCACCAGTTATTGTGATTACATCAAAACCAATTTTTTGTATTTTTGGAACTACCTTGTCAAATTCCTCAATAATTTGAATCTTCTTTTTGTAATTCCCATCCTCTCCATAGCTATCTGTCTTTTTTACATGTAAGTAAAAAAAGTCATATTTATTATAAGAATCGCTTAAAGCTTGCACCTGAGAAACAATGCTTTGATTTTTAGGAATTTCTGGCTTCATGCCAACTAGAGCCGCTATACCCTTATACATAGGGTATGTAGTAATAGAACATGACTTAATATCATACAGCTCATTAAATGTTGGTATTTTTGGAAAAGTAGAAAAACCTCTAAGTAAAACATAATTAGCATTTTTCTCTTCACTTAGAATATTTGATATCCTATTAATTAATTTTTTAATAATTTTTTCAACAGACTTTGATTTTTTATTTAAACCAATAGGCTTCAAAGGAGAAAGTCCTTCTACCTGAGGGTCTGTGTCTGACAACATAGATTCTTCTTTAGATAGTTTCTTTTTGAAAGACAATTTGCAAACAAATCTATGTTCCAACCCTGATTTGAAATCTACATAAACATTATCAATTTTTTTTATCTCTTTTTTAAGCTTATTAATTATTCTTTTATTTGTACTTGTATTTATCCGTCCTGCTCTTCTATCTGTTACAACTATTTTATTATTAATCTTCTTAACTGTTGCAAAATTACCACGTATTGCTATATCTTTATCTGTTACTTTCATATCAAGACCAAGTGCTTCCAAGACACCTCTCCCTATATCAAACGCCAATGGGTCATATCCAAATAAAGCTAAATGTGCAGAACCACTTCCTGGAGTTAATCCATGCAGTATAGGTATGTGCACACCTGTTTCTGATTTTTTAGCTAACTTATTTAAATTAGGTGTTTTAGCTGCTTCTAGTTCTGTTTTGACAGGGTTGGGAAGGCCGCCTACTCCATCCAAAACTACCATTAAAATTTTCTTCTTTGTTTTGTTTACTAGTTTTCTTCTTAATTCATGCATACTGATATCTTATATCATAAATCTACTGATAATCCATCATAACCTGGCTCAACCCCTTTTGGAAGAATTTCTAATAATTCGTAATAATCCAAATCTGACCCCATATGAGTAAGGATTGTTCTTTTCGCTCTTATGTTTGACGATAGCTCTACAGCTTGTTCAACTGAAAGATGAGCATTATGTGGAGTTAATCTTAAAGCATCTAAAACAAGTAAGTCCAAATCTTGCATCTTGCTTATCGTTTCATCTGGTATAGAGCTACAATCCGTAATATATGCAAAACTTCCTATTCGATAACCAAAGATATCCCAATCGCTATGAATTATAGGTAAAGGAATTACCTTTACTCCTTGCTCTACAAACTCTTTCTCTATAACCTTAAGATTTAATCTTGGTCTCCCTGCACTATTCTTTGGGTTAAAAATATATGAAAAATTTTCTTTAATATCTCTTATGGTGTAATTATTTCCATAACAATTAATTCTATCCTTTCTCAAATAACTATACATTCTGAGGTCGTCTATTCCATGCGTGTGGTCAGCATGAGAATGTGTATAAAGAACAAAATCTATATTTTTTATCTTATTATTTAATGCCTGTTGACGAAAGTCTGGCCCGCTATCTATTAGGATATCTTTTTCTTGCGTAGATATATAAATAGAACTTCTAGTCCTCCAGTTTTTTTTCTTAATATTTGTATAGTCTTTACCAAGAACTGGGGATCCAACTGATGATCCACATCCTAGAACAATTACCTTCACATAAAAAATATATCATTAGGTAATGGCAATTCAAAAAGACAATAGTATTATTTATTCTATGCCTTCTAAGGATGATAAACAAAGAGTAAAAGAGCTTTCGAAACTCATCAATTACCATAATAAAAAGTACTATCTTGACGATAATCCAGAAATTTCTGATGCTGAGTTTGATCTTCTTCTTAAAGAACTTATAGCACTAGAAAACAAGAATACTCAATTAAAATTACCTGATTCTCCTTCATTAAAAATTGGAGGCCATATTTCTGAAAATTTTGACAAGCATAATCATTTAGAACCTATGTACAGTCTTGAAAATATTTCAAATACAGATGAAATTAAAGATTTTTTAAAAAGAATAAATAAAACTATAGAATCACCTGATTTTGTAATTGAACCTAAATTTGATGGTGCTTCTGTTTCGATAACTTATAAAAATGGCCTTATAGATGTTGCTTCAACAAGAGGTGATGGAAAAATTGGTGAAAATATAACAGAGAATATAAAGACTATAAGAAGTGTCCCTTTAGCACTAAGTGGAAAAAAAATACCAAAGATTATAGAGATTAGAGGAGAAATTATTTTACCTATAAAAGAATTTGAAATCTTAAACAAAAACATAGCAGAGGAAGGACAATCTTTCTCAAATCCAAGAAACGCTGCATCAGGATCTTTGAGACAACTTGATTCTAAAATTACAGCAAGTAGGCCCTTAGTCTTTATTCCATGGGGCACTGGATATGTAGATGGTATTTCTATCAAAAAGGAGACCGAATTAATTGATTTGTTAACTGAATGGGGTTTCATCAAACTTGGAGAATTTATAAAAATAAAAAATTTAAAAGATATTGAAAATCACTTTAATAAAGTTTTAAAATTAAGAAATTCTTTAAACTATGAAATTGATGGTCTAGTTATAAAAATAAATGATAAAGAAAATCAGAAAGTTCTTGGTTTTACATCTAAATATCCAAAATGGGCAGCAGCAATTAAATTTCCATCTGCCTTAGCTAAAACAAAAATTACAGATATAACATTTCAGGTAGGAAGAACTGGGATTATTACACCTGTAGCCGAATTAGAAGAAGTTGATATCTCAGGAGTCAAAGTAAAAAGAGCAACATTGCATAATTTCGAACTTCTACAATCTATGAAACTAAACAAAGGTGATACAGTTTTAATCGAACGTGCTGGGGATGTAATTCCCAAGATACTTAAAATCACAAATAAAATTAAACAGACTGCTATCAGAGTTCCAACTAAGTGCCCATGCTGTAATAAAAGACTTGAAAAAGAAGGTTCATATATATTTTGCAAGAATTCTAATTGTACCGATATACTTAAAGCTCAATTGTCATATTTGGTTTCCAAAAAGAGTTTTAACATTAATGGATTAGGAAAGAATATTTTAATAACTTTAGTCGATAAGAAAATAGTTATGAATCTTTCTGATATTTTCAAACTCGAATCATCCAAGCTAATTAAACTAGAAGGATTTGGAGAAAAATTAATCAACAACTTAATAGAAGAAATTGATAATAGAAAGGAAATCTCTTTTGATAAATTTATTAATTCTCTTGGAATAAGACATGTTGGTGAAAATATATCTAAAATAATAGCAAATAGATTCATGAATATAGAAAATCTAAAAAATGCGAAGCTAGTTGAAATAGAAGAAGTAGAAGGCGTAGGAGTAGAAATAGCAAAAAGCATAAAAAACTATTTCATCACCGAAAAGAATCTAATGATAATTCGAAATATGTTTAACAATGGTGTATTAATAAAATCTGAAAATAAAAATAGTTTAAAATTAGCAGGGAAAACTTTCTGTATAACAGGAACTTTTAATAACTTCTCAAGAGATTATTTAAAGGATAAAATAAATAAAGAAAGTGGCAAAGTAACCTCTTCTGTATCTAAAAGAACAGATTTTCTAATAGCAGGAGACAATCCTGGAAATAAACTAAATGATGCAAAAAGGCTTAAAATAAAAATTATCAACGAACAAGAGTTTCTTGAATTACTTAAATAGCAAGAAGAGTGCCAATAGAACTCTATATATAGCAAAACTTTTAAAACCATTTATCGATGAATACTTAAAAAAGATTTTTAAAGCAATATAAGAACTTATAAAAGAGAAAAATATTGAGGGAATAACTTGTTGAGCCAAAGGAATATAATTAAATTGTTGAATATCACTTTTATAAATAGTTAAAACAAATGCTCCGGTTATGACAGGAAAAGAAAGTAATGTGGAGATTATAATTGAATTTTTTCTGTCAATGCCAAGAAATCTTGATGAAATTATTGTAGTTGCTGATCTACTAGCGCCAGGTATCAGTGAAAAGCACTGAAAAACACCTATAAATAATAAATCAATAAATTTTAAATGTTTAATATTTTTTGTATTTTGAGCAAATGTATCTGCGAAAAACAATAAGACTCCGAAAAAGAAAGTGCTAAAAATTATTAAATTATTTATAGTTAAATTTTCACTAACAAAATCATAAAAATAAAAACCTACCAGAACAGAAGGTAAAGTCCCGAAAAACATTAATTCTATAAGTCTTTTAAATGGAACTTTAATAATTTCTAATTTTGAATCATAAAAAATAAAAAGGATAACAGCAATTAATGAACCAAGGTGCATGCTTGTAAAAACTAAAAGATTGAGATTATTAAGTGATGTTTTGTAAAACATTTCCGAAAATATAACTAAATGCAAAGAAGAGCTAACTGGAATAAACTCTGTTATACCTTGGATTATAGATAAAATTATAATTTCAATCATTTATGAATCTATTTAAGAATATGCCTGAAGAAACACTAACATTTAATGAGTTTGTTTGTCCTAACCTGCTAATACTCATCAGAAAATCACATTTTGCCTTTAGTCGCGGCGTTACACCTTTATCTTCTGAACCAAAGACAATCCCTAATTTTTCTCCTACAAATTTGTCAAACGTTTGATTGTTGACATCTTCACCATTGATATCTGCACCTAATATCCAATAATTATTTCTCTTAAGCTCCTCAATTGTATTAGATAAATTTGATACTTCGTAAATATTAATTCCAAAAATTGCCCCTGCTGAAGCTTTAATTGCTCCTGCAGATATTTTTGCAGATCTCTTATTTGGAATAACAATTGTGTTGATACCAAAAAATTCACTAGTACGTGAGATGGCACCTAAATTTTGTGGGTCTTTAATATGGTCAAGGATTAAAACGATATCGCTCATTTCTTTTATATTATTTTTAAAATCTTTAAATTCTTTTGTAGGAGATATGGAAATCTCTGCTGCTAGTGACTGATGTTTTGTTGTTCCGGTTATCTTCTTTAATTCAAAATCTGATACATACTTTGTATTTATATTCTTAGTTGATTTTAATTCATAATCTAGAGATTTTGTTTTTGATATAAAAAGAGTCGAGATTTTACTAGGGAACAATTTTATAAAATCTACAACTGGATTAATACCATAAATTATCATTCTGATTTTTCTTTGGTGAATTCACTATATATTTCTACAATTTTTAAATCTAGATACTTATTATCAAACAATTCAACAGGATTAAAAGGTACACCTTGTATATAAGTTGAAAAATGTAAATGATCACCAAAAGCATATCCCGTTGTACCGGTATGACCAATAATTACTTTTCTATCAACTGATTCTCCTTCTTTGACCAATATAGAACTTAAATGAGAGTATAAAGAATAGAACCCTATTCCATGATCAATAATTACACTTTTCCCATAAATGCCCAAACCATTGTTGTTGACATAAGAAACAATTCCTTTGTTGGATGGATAGACATTAGCGTTTTCAACTGATGCTAAATCAATCCCAAGGTGGTATTTTGTATCAATCATATTTTCATTATTATTCAAATAATAGTTTCTCTTTTCACTATATTGAGAAAAGACTTTTGAATTTTTCATTTGTAAGAATTTTCCTTGAAACAGTAACTCATTTCTAATCTTAGAAGTATTTATTGTTAGCACTTCATCGTTCCTTTTTCTTTCGTTGATGTTTAACTCTTTGAATTCTTTTATTCCGACTGACTTTCTATTTTCTTTTTTTATTTCATTAAATTTTGCTAATAAAAACGAACTATTAATAGTAATATTTGAGACAGGCCAAGGCTTAATTCTGAGTGTATTAATTTTTTTTGATCTTGTTACCTTATTGCCAGTCTTGTCCTCGGCTGTAATTACTATTTCGTTATTTTTGCAAGGTTTGTTAGAACAAGTAAAAAATACAAGATGCGAAATTCGATTATCGCGAATAATAGATATTGGATAAAAACTTTTAGGTGCTCCAGTATTAACATAAGATTTAACAGCATCTAAACTTGTATCAAAAAGAACGTAACCAACTCCTCCTAAATATACATAGCCATCTGATTTAATATTGGAAATTGTTGGGGGTTCAAAATCAATTTTAAGTATCATCTTGTCTTTTATAAAAGAAGTAAAAAAAGCATTTTTATAACTTATCGAATAGTGCAAATAGAACTTGTCTATATTTTCACTCCTTATCATTTTAACTACAGGGCTATTTTCTTTAAATTTAATTGCGATATCTATTTCATTACCTGCATCTACGAAATCATCTTGTTTATATATATCAACAAGGCTTTCTCCATCTTTACTTCCCGAGATATCAATCGAAATAATTTTAACGTTATCCGTTTTAATACTTGCCTTAAGACCAGAGTATGAAATTGTATCTTTTGCAAACAATTCAAAATTAGGTTTGTGGAACATGTAGACAAAAACTACATATCCTAATGATACAAAAACAAAAAATATACCTAACAAGATAAGGTGTTTTTTGAACTTTCTAAGCATTTTTTAAATTATATTATTAGATACTTTGAAATCAAATAAAAAAAAGGAAGAATAAAAATTAAGCTATCAACTCTATCTAATATCCCTCCATGTCCTGGAAGAATATTGCCTGTATCTTTAACGCCAGATTTGCGTTTTATGTAAGATTCAAATAGATCGCCAACTATACCTAAGAAAGATATAAGTAAACCTATAAACATAGAATGAACAATGGATAGACCAAATTCCAAATAATTGAACAAGAAAACCGTGGAAATAATTGAAACAATTATTCCAGCAAATGAGCCCTCAAAGGTCTTATTTGGACTAACTTTGGGAAAAGCTTTTCTAACACCAAAAAATTTTCCTATTAGATAAGCTGAAATATCATTAAGAGCGCTCACTATTAGCACAGAACCCAATAGCCACATTCCATAGTCTAAATTTCTAATTAAAATTGAAAAATTTATTCCAAATCCAGTATATAAAATTATGAAAAGATATGAACTCCAAAACTCTTTTATTTCTACTTTGTTATAAAGAATCCTGACAAACCAAACAAGAAATACAAATAATGCTAAATAAAAAAATAAATCTAATTTATTATAAGCGAAAACGGGAAAAAGTATTACAATCAAAAAAGAAACTGTTAAATGTATGTTCGATTTTTCTTTTAAGATATTTTTATACTCCCAAAAACTTAAACTAGTAATAAGCATCAGATATAGAAGGAAAGTAATTTCGCCTTTGTAAACTGCATAAATTGTTATTGGCAAAATAAACAAACTGGTTAAAATTCTTTTTATAAGATTGCTCATATATAAAAGTATTCATAATATAAAATTTAAGCAATATCAATAATATTAAAATTTCTTAATAGAAATTAAAATTCGATTGACTATCTGTTATAAATAGTATTAAATCAATATGCTTAAGGGTTGTTTTAATGGTACCAAAATATGCTTTTGTAACTAAAGGAATCGGTATTAGCAAAGAGAAGCTAACTAGTTTTGAAATGGCACTCAGAGATGCTGATATAGCACAATACAACCTAGTTCGTGTATCAAGCATAATGCCACCTCACACAAAAATAATTACCAAAAAACAAGGACTAAAAAAACTTTCAGCGGGACAAATCGTTTATGTAGTACTGAGCGAAAGCTCAACAAATGAACCAGAAAGAAGAGTCGCTGCTTCTATTGGAATTGCTCTTCCTATTGATAGATCAAAACACGGTTATCTTTCAGAACATCATAGCTATGGTCAAAGCAAGAAGACTTCAGGTGAATATGCAGAAGATCTTGCAGCTTACATGTTGGCAACTACTATCGGTGCCCCTTTTGATGTTGATAAAAACTACAACGAACAAAAGGATATTTGGAAAATAAGTGGGCACACTGTTAAAACCCAGGAAATTACAAGTACAGCAGAAGGACCAAAAGATAAATCATGGGTTACTGTAATCTCAGCAGTAGTCTTTATTATTTAATTTGTCCATCTCCAACTACTACAAATTTTTTTGAAGTAAGCTCTTTTAATCCCATTGGTCCAAATGCATGCAATTTTGTTGTGCTTATACCTATCTCTGCACCTAGTCCTAATTCGTTTCCATCATTAAATCTTGTTGAAGCGTTATGCATCACTGCTGACGAGCCCACACTGTTGATGAATAAATCCGCCTGATTTTTATCTTCTGTAACAATAGACTCTGTGTGAAGCGAACCATATTTCTCTATATGATTTATTGCTGAATAGATATCTTCCACTACCTTTATATTTAATTCCAAATCTAAATATTCTTTATACCAATCTTCTTCTTCAACTGGTATATCAGCACCATAATTCATTACCTCTTTGGATCCATGAACTATTACATTGTTTTTTTTAAATGATTCTATTATTTTAGGTAGAAACTTATCGGAGATATCTTTATGTACAAGTAAAGTTTCCATCGCATTACAAACCCCTGGTCTTTGTACTTTTGAATTCAAAGATATTTTGTAAGCTTTCTCTAAATCAGCATCTTTATCGACATAAACGTGGCATACACCTTTATAATGCTTTATTACTGGTATTCTTGAATTTTCAGAGACAAATCGTATCAGACCTTCTCCTCCTCGAGGAATTATTAAGTCAATCTGTTCATCAAGAGACAAGATATATTTCATAACTTCTCTGTCCGTGTAAGGGACCATATTTACACAATTAGGATTAAATTTATTTTTTGTTAGTGCTTCTTGTATTGAATTAACTAAGGACTTATTAGTCTCAAAAGCCTCTTTCCCACCTCTTAATATTGTTGCATTACCTGACTTTAAACATAATACAGCTGCATCAGATGTTACATTAGGTCTAGACTCATAAATAATACCTATCAAACCCAGGGGTATTGTCTGCTTATAGACATTAAGACCATTTGGCCTTTCATGAAGATGCTCCCTACTCCCAACAGGATCATCAAGGTTTAATACATCATTTATATTCTTTACAATTGAATCTAATCTACTTGTGTCCAATTTTAATCTGTCAAGAAAAGATGGGGCATAATCCTTATCTTTTGCATTTTTTATATCTATTTTATTGGCTTCTAAAATCAAATTGTAATCTGTTTCTATTTGCCTAGATATCTCCTTCAAAAGCAAATCTTTATCTTTTGTAGAAGCTTTTGCTAATTCTAATGAGGCTAATTTAGTTTCTTCAATTAAATTTAAAACTTCATCTTTATATTCATTTAAAGTCTTCTGATTGCTCATTTAAGCTATAATAAATGAAGGTATTTACAAGGTCAAAGTTTCTTAAGTATATTATCAACTATATTTAGATATTATGGAGATTTGAATGGAAAGCACATTATCGATTATCAAACCAGACGGAGTAAGAAAAAAACTTATAGGAACTATATTTAAGAGATTCGAAGATAATGGTCTTGAGATTATAAATCTTAAGTTTATTCATCTTACGCCAGAACAGGCTTCCGGTTTTTACGAAATGCATAATGGGAAACCCTTTTTTGATAATTTAATTGTTTTTATGACCTCTGGACCTTGTGTACCTTTTGTAGTTAAAGGAGAAAATGCCATCACAAGAGTAAGAGAAATTATGGGAGCAACTGATCCAAGTGAAGCTAATGAAGGAACCATAAGAAAAGACTTTGCTGACAGCATTGACAGCAATATTATTCATGGTTCTGATTCAAATGAATCAGCAGAAAGAGAAATTTCTTTTTTCTTTAAATAATGAACTCTGGATTTAATTTGATCTAAAAATATTTCTGCTAACATATTAAAACATTTATTTTTCTCTATTTTCACAAAATCATCCAAATTCCCCACTGTCACATCTGGATTTCCACAAGGATGGATCAAATTAAATTTATCTAACGAACAATTCAAGTTTAAAGATAGGCCATGCAATGTTACTCCTCTTCTGACAGCTAAACCAATAGATGCAATTTTTCTGTTATCAATCCATACTCCTGGACCATATAAATTCTTTTTTCCAATTAAATTAAAAGAATCTAATAGTAGTAAAACTGAGTCCTCCAATGCATCAACAAAATCTTTAAGTCTTAATCCTAATAATCTTAAATTTATTATAGGATAGAAAATAATCTGTCCAGGTCCATGATAAGTAATGCTTCCACCACGCGTTGATTTAAAAACATCAAGTCCTTTATCGTTAACTATCTTAGAAAATCTTCCTATTGTATACACATCCTCATGTTCTAAGAAGACAAAATATCCTAATCTATTTTTATTTAGGACATCCCTATGAAATTCAAGCTGTTTAGCCATGAAATCTTGATAATTTTGTAATTTTCTAAATTTTTTAACATATATATTATTTAACACTATAATATTCTTATTATATCAAGAATGAAGACAAAGAAAAAAATAACAATTGATGAATTTTTATCTAACGATGATTGCCTAACAATTCAAATTAATGACATTAGTGGTTATTATGAAGATTTAATCAAAAAGGCAATTAATAAGATTTCAATTAATAGACAGGAAAATCCTAATTTTGATATATATGATTTAGGGAAATCAAACAATGTAGCTGAAATATTGGATTCTTTTAATACATTCCCATTTTTAAATAAATTCAGATATGTGATAGTTAAAGGTATTTCTAATGAAAAAAAAGAAGAAATTCAATCAATATCTAATTATTTAAAAAGTCCTTGCGCTACAACAAAACATTTTTTTCTTCTAGAAGATAGTAAGGTAAATCTCTCATGCGATTACCATATAGAAGACAACAACACACAAGAAAGTGTTGAATCTTTTATAACCGAAGAACTTAAAAAGAGAAAAATCAAAATAGATACTAGAATAATTAAAAGACTAACAGAGAAGAATCTTACCAACAGACTTTTATTAATAAAAGTGATTGATAAGATAGAAAGTTTATTTATTTCAAAAAAATTAAATAATTCAAATTTAATAGAACTCGTAGAGGAATCAAGAAGAGAATCTTTTGATGAGACTTATAATTTAATGAAATTTATAAATGACAAAGATCTAAAGTCATGCATATTGGAATTAGAGAAAACAAAATTCACTGAAGACATATTTCTAGAAATAAACAAAATAGCATGGAGATTTAGAACTTATCTCAAAATTAAAACTTTAAAAAGACAAAAGATTAATGATTCTGAAATTATAAAATCTATCAATGTATCACAATATCAATACAAATATCTAAATGCTGAATCAAGCTCCAAAACATTTGACGAACTACTTAATAGTCTTAGGATAATTAAAGAAACTGATCGTTTACTAAAAAGTACCAATATCAACCATGATATTATTAGTTTTTATTTATTAAAAAATCTTTGCAAATAAAATAGTTATGATAGTTTTGATAATTTAGAAATATTTCTAGAGGCATTCCTCTTATGAATTATGCCTTTTGAAGAAGCTTTCCTGAATAATGATTCAACTTTTCTAAGAAGGTCTTTCTTATTAGATCCATCTTCTGTTACAGATTTCTTGTAAGCCTTAACGTGAGTTTTAAGATTAGACATAACAGACCTGTTTCGCAAGCGTCTATTTATATCTTGTCTGATTCTCTTTTTAGCTGACTTGCTCTTATTAGCCATAATAAAGCGATTAGTTTCCTATTTTTATCACTTTTGTCAATCCTTTATTTAAAAATTTTTAAAAATAAAGTAATATAAGAGAGTGAAATTTTTCATAGATAGTGCAAACATTGAAGAAATCAAAGAAGTTGAGTCTTTAGGCTTGCTAGATGGAGTAACTACCAATCCATCACTAGTTGCAAAAGAAGGTGGACAAAAAGATTTTAAAAAAATAATTAAAACTATTTGTTCTATTGCAAAAGGTCCGGTTAGCGCTGAAGTCTTATCTACAGATTACGACTCAATGATTGAAGAAGGAAAGATTCTTTCAAAAATAGATAAACACGTTGTTGTTAAATTGCCTATGACTAAAGATGGAATCAAAGCTACTAAGTATTTATCTAATAAAAAAATACCTGTTAATGTAACATTGATATTTAGTGCATCACAAGCTTTAATCGCAGCTAAAGCTGGAGCTGCATACGTAAGCCCTTTTGTTGGTCGTCTTGATGATATTTCTAGCAATGGAATGAATTTAGTACAAGAAATTTCAGAGATATTTATAAATTACGGATTCCCAACCGAAATTTTAGTTGCAAGCGTTAGAAACCCAATTCATGTTGTTGAATCAGCAAGAATGGGAGCTGATGTAGCCACTTTACCATATAAAGTTTTAATGCAATTGTTTAATCACCCATTAACGGATATTGGTCTAGAAAAGTTCCTTGAAGATTGGAAAAGTAAATAATCTAATCATTCTTGCAATAAATTAAATATTCAATATTACCTTTCGCGCCTTTTATTGGTGACTCTATGGGTGAACTTACAAAAGTATAATAGTCTTTGATGAATCCAACTACCTTTTTAACTGCCTCTTGCCTATAGGAAGAATTCCTTACTATTCCATTTTTTCCTATTTTTTCTTTTGATAGCTCGAATTGAGGTTTAATCAAACCAATAAAGACGTTCTTTTTTTTGTCTTTAACAAAATTGTAAAAAAATCTATCAAATTTAGTAATTGAAACAAAAGAAACATCCATAACAATAACGTCGATATTGTCGCTAATTGTACTTAAATCTAAATTTCTTGCATTCGTCTTCTCTAAATTTACTATTCTTGAGTCACTTCTAAGTTTATAATCAAGCTGACCGTATCCAACATCAACAGAGTATACTTTTTTTGCTCCTGCCTGCAATAAGCATTGGGTGAATCCACCAGTGGAAGCTCCCACATCAATGCAAATCTTATCTTTTATATCTATATTAAAATTTTCTATTGCTGAAAAAAGCTTTTCCCCTGCTCTACTGACAAAGATATCTGAAAGGTACTTCATTTCAATGGTTGAATTAGTATCTATAAGTTTTGATGGAACACATTCTTTGTTCCCATTCACAAATACCTCACCAGCCAGAATATGCACTTGTGCTTTATTTCTAGAACTGCAATATTTTTCTTCAATTAATATCAAGTCTAATCTTTTCTTCATATCGTATTTTAAATAATATAGTTTAAAATTGTTTTGAAGTTAAGAAAATACAGGAGGTTTTTTATGAGTTTTAAAAATACAGTTGGCATAGTAACCGGTGGTGGAACAGGTATAGGGAGAGAAACTTGTTTAGAATTAGCAAAAACTGGTATGAAGATAGTAATCGGGAATAGAAATACGGAAAAAGGTGAAGAAGTAGTAGAAGCCATTAAGAAGAATGGTGGAGATGCAAAATTTATTAAAACTGATGTATCTATAGCAGAAGATGTAAAAAAATTAGTTGAATTCACCCTTAATGAATATGGGGAATTTCAATATGCATTTAATAATTCTGGTCTTTTGGGTGACCTGGAACCTTTGGGTAGTCAATCACCAGAAAGCTCATCGTATATAGTAGACGTAAATATCAAAGGTGTTATATATTGTTTGCATTATCAAATTGCGGAAATGCTTAAATATGCAGGCCCAGAGAAGAAATGCAGTATTGTAAACAATAGTTCTATTTTATCTGCTGAGGCTTATCCAGGATTATCAGTTTATTCAGCAACTAAACATGCAGTTACAGGACTAACTAAAGGTGCAGCAGTAGAACTAGCTCAATCCAATATACGTGTAAATGCTGTTGGACCAGGTCCCATTAATACTCCTATGCTGTCAGATCCAACCGAGGGTAACCCAGAAGTTTTTGGAGGAATGGTTCCTATGAATAGAATTGGCACACCTAAAGAAGTTAGCGATGCTGTCCTATGGTTGTTTTCTGAAGAGTCATCCTATATAACTGGTCACACCTTAATGATTGATGGCGGTTTTTGTGCTGGACCAATTGTTTCGAATAATGGATAAAAATGAGATTGTCCAAAGATTATCAAAGTCTAAATTTAGATCTAAATTTATTCTAGATTCTAAAATGAATCTGTATATTAAAGAAAAGGGCATGAATCAAATTGAGAATCATGCAAGAGATTTTGTAAAATCAAGAATTGCACCCGAAAACATTCCTAATGATGGAAAGCAGACACCTTTTAAAAGCCACCCTGTTTTTGTTGCTCAACATGCAACTGCAACCTGTTGCAGAAAGTGTATTAACAAATGGCATAAAATTGCTAAGAATAGAGAGCTAACCTTAGAGGAACAAAATTATATTGTTGAATTAATTATCGACTGGATAAAGAAAAATATAAACTAATTATTTTTTTTATAGTGTACCACTATGCCTGCAACATGTTGAAAAAAGAAATGGTCTTTTTCTTTGAGAATTTTCATTAACTTATCTCCTTCTTCAATCATATTATTCTGAAAACACAAAGAAGCCGTTAAGGGATATAAATGTAGATAGTCTGGGTTCGCTCTAAGTGCAACTCCACAGAATTTAATAGCTTCATCTAATTTATTCTGTCCCTTATAGCATAAAGCAATATAATAGTTTTTTTCAAACAAATAGCCCTTTGTCTCATCTATCCTGTTAAGTAAATCAATAGAAATCATATAGTCACCTTCGTGAATAAAACTTATTGCACATTCAAGCAAAAAAGGATAATCCGAGCTTTTTGAAGCTACTTTTAATAATTCTTCTTTTGTTTTTGAATCCATAATGTTAAATTACCACATATTGTATATTAGGGAATTTTAGAATGTCTGAGAAAATAATTATCTTATCAGGTGGTTTTGATCCTATTCACTCCGGCCATATAGCAATGTTCGAAGAAGCTAGGAATTTGGGACAAATAGTTGTTTTGCTAAACTCTGATGATTGGTTGAAAAGAAAAAAAGGAAATTTTTTTATGGATTGGAACAATCGTAATTCTGTAGTTTCAAATTTAAAAGGAGTTATAGATGTTTTACCTTTTGATGATACCGATGGAACTGCGGTTCAAGGTATATTAGATGTTGCAAAAAAATATGCGGGCCATGAAATCTTTTTTGCAAATGGTGGGGATAGAAATAAAGATACGACTCCTGAATCTAAATTCTGTAAAGAGAATAGTATTAATGAGCTTTTTAATATAGGAGGAGGAAAAACTGCAGCATCTAGTGATATATTGAGGCTCTGGAAAGATTCCCCAATGGAAAGACCTTGGGGAGAATGGCACTGTTATAAAGAATTTAATATAGATAATGCTAAGGCAAAAATTAAGTCATTAATAGTAAAGCCTGGTAAACAGCTTTCATATCAAAAGCATAGCTTTAGAAATGAACACTGGTTTGTAATTAAGGGCAATGCCACTATAAAACTAAACGACAAAGAACACACTGTGAAAACGTTTAACTACTTTGACATAAAAGTTCAAGATTGGCATCAACTCATTAATAACGGCGATGATGATTTAATAGTAGTTGAAGTACAATTTGGAGAAAAATGCATCGAAGAAGATATAGAGAGAAAATAAATTGAAGTCAATAAATATTGTAATACCTTGCCTTAAAGAAGCAGAAAATTTAAAATTTTTAATTCCACAGTTAATAGATAACTTGAATAAATCTATTGATGATTTTGAAATTATCATTGTGGATAGTGTTGCTCCACTAGATAAAACTCCTGAAGTATGTGCTAATTTTTCAAAAGTAAAATATATAAATACAGAATCTATAGATAATTATGGAAATGCTGTTAGAACTGGAATAAAAAATTCAACAAAAGAATATGTTCTATTTATGGATGCAGATGGTTCTCACAATCCTGAAATTATTTGCGAAATGATTCAAAAAATTGAAGATAGAAATATTTGTATTGCATCAAGATATTGTGATGGTGGTTCAACTAGAGACAAAGTTACTTCAATCTTTTTATCTAAACTTTTAAATTTCGTCTATTCCTTTGTCTTAGGTGTTAAATGTTCTGATTGGTCTGGGAGTTTTAAATTATATAAGGCGTGCTTCCTTAAAGAATTAACGCTGAATTCAAATAATTTTGATATAATTCCAGAAATTTTATTCAAAATATCTAGAATAGATCCTAAGAGAACAATTGATCAAGTTCCTTATACTTTCGATACTAGAATTCATGGTCAAACTAAAAGAAAGCTTAAAACATATATAGATTTCTTAACAACACTTTTTAAATTAAGAATAAGTTAATATATATTATATTAACGATTGTATTAATCTTATATTGAAATAATATAAATATTATGTTGAAAGGAGTTGTTTAATGGCAAAAGCATTAATTACTGGAATAACAGGACAAGATGGAGCTTATTTATCTAAACACTTATTAGATTTAGGGTATGAAGTTTATGGAGCAGCTAGAAGAAATTCAAATTACAATACTGAAAGATTACAAATATTAGGAATTGAAAATGATATTAAGATAAAAGAATTTGAACTACTAGAAGAGTCAAACATAAGAAACGTTATAGAAGAAATACAACCTGATGAAATTTATAATCTTGGAGCTCAAAGTTTTGTAGGTGCTAGCTTTGTAACTCCAATGTATACAGCAGAAGTTACTGGTCTAGGAGTACTAAGAGTTTTAGATGCGATTAGAACAGTTTGTCCGAATTCTAAGTTCTATCAAGCATCATCTTCAGAAATGTTTGGGAAAGTATTAGAGACTCCGCAAAATGAGGAAACACCGTTTTATCCACGTTCTCCTTACGGAGTTGCTAAAGTTTATGCCCATTTTATAACGAAAAATTACAGAGAATCTTATAATATTTTTGGTTCCTGTGGAATCTTGTTTAATCATGAATCACCTTTAAGAGGTAATGAATTTGTTACAAAAAAAATAGTAAAAGCAGTAGCTAAAATAAAGAAAGGAGAACAAGATAAACTAATCCTTGGTAATCTCGACGCAAAAAGAGACTGGGGTTTTGCTGGAGATTATGTTGAAGCTATGCATTTAATGCTACAAGCAGAAAAACCAGATGATTATGTCATATCAACGGGTGAAACTCATTCCGTAAGAGAATTTGTTGAACTTTCTCTTAATGCAGTAGGTATTGATTTTGAATGGAAAGGAGAAGGAGTAAAATCAGTTGCTATATCAAAAAAAGATGGAAAAGAAATTGTAGCTTGTAGCAAAGAATTTTATAGGCCCGCAGAAGTAGATTTATTACTAGGGGATTGCTCTAAAGCTCAGTCCGAACTCGGGTGGAAGCCTAAGACAACATTTAACTCACTTGTTGAATTAATGATTGATTATGAAATGAACAACGGTGGTTAAAAACCCCAAAGTCTATACATAACCACAAGCATAAATGAATACTGGTTAGGAGATCCTTGTTTCTCAACCAAAGGACTATCTGCAGATTCTCCAATCAAACGGTCATATTTCAAATTTAGCAACATAGATATTTTGTCAGTAACTGGTGATGTTACTGTATTTCCTATTCCCCATGCATAGAAACCTGCATCAGGCTTATACAAGGAATATTTTTGGTTGTTAGGTGTTCCAAACCATTCATCCATAAAATCTGAATTTCCATATCTATAACTTATGGATGTTTTATTAAGAAATAGCTGGTTTAGAGTAATCCAAATAGGTTTTGTATAATTGAGCGAAAAGTCGGAATCGATTTGATCGCCAAAGTCTTCAACTCCAGTCATCATTCCTATGCCTAATGAAAAGTTCATTGGTAATTTGTATTCAAACTCAAATCCTGTCTCAAAATGGGGATCGATTTCTTCTAACAAGGTCAATGAATTATCATCACCATTTTGCCTTCCAAAATTATAATTACCAAGTGCCCCTAGAGAGATATAATCGTTGTCTAGTAATGATAATTTAGCAAAGGGGCCTGTTATTTCAAAAGAATTTAATATTGTTCTGGTTTTATCTTCATATCTAAATCCAGCGAAAGGTATCCACATAAATCTTCTGGAACTAGAACCTTTATATGTTGGATAGTTAATAAATCCGCCGCCTATATAAATATTAGAATTAGTTCTTGGTTTTTCTCCTTCTACTTCATATGCTATCGTTTCATGATAAGAGCTAAATGTAAAAAAAACTAAAGTAAATAAAACTAATAAATTTCTCATATGCAATCTCCTACTATATCAATATATTACAAAATAAAATAATTTAAATAAAAAACCAATATTTACTTAAGTACTCCTTTATCAAAAATTTAGCAATTTGGCTTTATAAATTAGTTCTCCTTTTATTGAATATATATTATGACTATGATCCATCAACATCACAAAGACTTCATTTTTACCTTTAGACAAGATATTTGCGTCAATTAAAAATTCATTTTTATCAACCATAAATTCTTTTCTGTTGATTTCTACAAGTAAGTGGCCACTGTTCTTCATTTTATTTGAATCCAGCTTCTCTCCATCTTCTAAGTTGATTGGCAATAACTTGAAATTCTTTAGTAAAAAAACTATTTTAACTTTATTTTCAGACAATTTATTGAACTCAAAATCAATTTCCGGATAAGGCTTACTTGCTTCTACTAAATCACCATGGTGTTGTTCATGAGAATTGATTTCTACGAAAGGGTATATAGTTAGAAAAAGGAATATCATTAAAAATGAAAAAACTTTGTTCATTTTATCTCCAAGAATTGTATATCATCCCAATAAAATATCTAAAGCCATCATAACAACAAGTCCAACCAAAAAGCCAGCAGTTGCATAATTCTCGTGCCCTCTCCTATGAGTTTCGGGTATTATCTCGTGACTAATAACAAAAAGCATTGCGCCCGCTGCAAAACCTAATCCCCATGGCAATAAATGCTGGAAAGTTACAACTAAGCTTGCCCCTAAAAATCCAAAGAGAGGTTCAAACAAACCTGTTATAGTTGCAATTACAAAGGATTTTAATCTTGAATAGCCAACAGAAACTAGAGAAAATGCTACTGCCATTCCTTCTGGAATATTTTGAAGACCTATACCAATAGCTAAACTTTTTCCGTTATCTATATCTCCTCCACCAAAGCCTACACCAACTGCTAAACCTTCAGGCATATTGTGTAAAGTTATAGCGATTATAAAAAGCCAAATCTTTGAAAGTTTTTCTCTATGTGCTTCACTATGGGATGTACCTAAAATAAAATGTTCATGTGGAGCTTTGCTTTGAATAATCCATATTGAGATAGCACCAATGATAAGTCCTCCGAGAACTACAGCCAAGGATATTTCTTCGTCGTTATACATTTCTGTTGCAAAATCAAGTCCTGGAATTATCAATGAAAAAAAACTTGCCGCTAGCATAACCCCAGCAGCAAAACCTAAAGAAGTATCTTCAAATTTCTCAGTAATTTTATTTACAAAAAAAACTGGTATTGCTCCTACTGAGGTAGCAATTCCAGCTAAGAAACTGGCAATAAAAGCAATTAGTACTATATCCATCCTTAAAAACTACTGTAATTAAACTCAAAAAGCAATTAGTCTTAAAATTAAATTAGCTACAATACCTGCTCCAACATCATCAAGAGTTATCCCCAGACCGCCATGGAGATTTTCTAACTTATTAAGCGGAAAAGGTTTCCAAACATCGAACAATCTAAAAAGAACAAAACCACACAATAAGTTTCCTATTGTAAATGGAACAAAAAGCAAGACAACAAAATAGCCGGCTACTTCGTCTATAACTACTTTTTTTGGATCGTCAGATTCAAATATTTTAATTGAGTAATGGGAACTAATTATAGAAAGAATGATGATTATCAAAGTAGTTAATCCTAACTCTGAGAATCCAAAGTGGAACATCTTAACAAGAAGACAATAAAATAAAAGTGCACCAAATGTTCCAAATGTCCCTGGCATTTTAGGTAAATATCCAAAATAAAAAAAAGTAGAAACGACCTTAATTAAAGTATTCATTTAGGAAGATTATGTTGAATCATAAGAATTATTCAACCGTTTCATTAGAAATAGTAACGAATATGCCGTTTTTGTATTAAACAAACAAATCTTAATGCTATTTAGATTTGTTTGTTAATTTATTAGACTATATATCATGTTTAAAAATAATTTGATACTTTATCTAGTTTTATTTCTATCTACTCTATTAAGTATTTATTTTAGACTTTATGAAAAGATTGGAACTGATTTTTACTTATTTTGGGACTCAATGGTTCTATATTGTGGACCCTATTTCTTTTCTATAGATAGAAATCCTTATAGCCTTATTAACGAATGTTCCGAAAGAGTATCAAATTTCAAGTATGTGTATCTGCCAGTTTATCTTGAATGGTTTCAATTTTTTTTAAATATAAGTCAGAAAGTCTTTTTTCAATTTTGGGTTCTATTAGTGACGACATCTTTATTGTTAACAAATTTATTTCTCAACAAGATATTCGATTTTAGCAATTATTTTTTATCTTTATTTATTTTATTATTTAGTTTTAGCGGCATACCTTTTTATGGATTTCTTACAGGTAATGTTTCGATCTTTCTTTATATGATTTGCTCTCTTGGAATACTTTTAACTACAAATAAACAAAATAGTATTGTTTTGCTAGGATTAGTTCTTATAGCTCTAACAAGTATGTTTAAAATCTATATGCTCATATTCCTTTTAGTGCCTTATGTTTTCTTAGAAAGAAAGTATATAAAACATATTGTGATTTTAGGCATTTTTGTTTCTTCTTTTTTTATTTCGAATTATTTTATCTATAAATCATTATTTCAAGAATTTTTAAATAATCTAAGCATATTGCCAATTGCTGGCGATATGGGTGTGGGCTTAATTAAAATTGTAAATCAAATAAACTATTATATTTTGAATATCTCCGAACTTTATAATACGGGTAAACACAATTGGAATATAGACCCATCTTTAAAATTTAATATGATTCCTGATTACATACTTTTACTCGTAATAGTTCTGTTATTCTTTTATCTAGCAACAAAAATAAGAAATTATAAGTTTTCTGATTTAAAAGAAGAAAATATCAGAACCAAAATAGCTTTAGGTATAATAATTTCCTATCTTTGTTTACCAAGACTTAAGCAATATGATTTTTTCCTTAATACACTTGCTAGTTTCTATATAATTAATTCTGATGTTTTTAAGAATCTTATAATTAAAAGGTTTAATTCAAGAATCTATTGGCATATATCATTTTCTTTAAACTTAGCTATTTTGGCTTTCTACAATATAAAGGGTGATAACTTTTTCATATATCCATTCACATTATTACTACTTGTTTTATTTATGACATTTTATGGTATAGAGAAGAAGAAAGCTTCTACTATTTCTTAATAGTTTTTTAAAAGGTTCGAGTTTGCAATGATATAATTTAGAGTTTAAATTAGAATAAGGTTTTAAGATGTTGAACGAAATATTTTTATTCTTGTCGCAAAATTTTGTTTTTCCAAGAAATGTACTTACATCTACTTTTTTATTATTCCTTATTACTTTTTTTTATTTTTTATTTAAAAATAAAAAGAATATTTACATCTTGTTTCTAATACCTCTTGTAACATCTTTTTATTCGGGTTTGTCATATGCATTTAGATTTACGAATGTTCATGAAACAGCTGCTCTTTATTGGGATGTCAGAGGTTTATGGTGTGCGAATTTAGCTCTAGATGCTGGCCTTTCACCTTATAATGGAATGGCAGACTGTATGTTTCCAAATTTGCCCATGCTTGTTGCTTATCAACCAATTTTTCTGAATTTCTTTTGGAACATAGATTACTCTTCGTTTAAATTAATTTGGCTTTCATTAGCAATTATTTTTCTTATTGTAATTTATATAAGTTCAAAGCAGATTTTAAACTATAAATCAAATCTATTATTCTTTGTCCTTTTTCTTTTAGGTGCATATGAAGGCTCTTCCTGGATAACTTTTCAAAGTGGAAATATAGCAATCATAACTTACGGAATTTCTTTTTATTTTCTTTACAGATTAATTCAAAATGACAAAAGTCTTGGCTTCTTTGTTACAATTGGAATTTTAACAGCATTTAAATATCATTTTATATTATTACTTTTGTATCCTGTCCTAGTACAAAGAAGAATAGATATAAAATATCATGCTCTTACTTTTTTAGTATTCTTTGCGACTACGCTGACGAGCTATTACATGTACCCGCATTTATATAATGAATTATTTACTGAAGTCATAGGAAAACAATTAGATCAGGGCTTAAAGCCTTATCCTTCCCAGTTATTTATATATGATTATTTTAGAGATCATGTTGATGGATTAAAATTTAACACTTTCTTTAAAGGTTTTGTTTTTGTATCTATGTTTTTATTCTTCTATAACAGAATAAGAAAAAATTCTACATATTCTAAAGCCGATTTATTTATATTGGCAACTTTTATGATTAACCTTTGTCTTCCCAGGTTAAAGCTCTATGATTTATTACTAATCATTCCTTGCACAATAAAAATTCTTGAAGAAAGTTGGGTTTCTACTGATAAAAAAATTATATCTAGGCTTATTACTCTTATCATAGCCTGTACTTTCTTTTTTATATATCCTCAGTGGTGGTGGGATAATTGGTCCTATTATTATATAATCGTACTTTTTTTATTATATATATATCAGAAAGATTTCTTCAAAGAATCCCCAAACCATAAGGTAAATAATCAATGAAAATTGATGCCGATAATTTTGTTGCAAAATACCATAAATTTGTAATTTTTTTAATTTGTAATTTCTTATTCTTTTTTTCTACTTCTTATAAAATTTTAAATCCAGAATATATTGACTATCTTTCTCCTGGTGACATGGAAACCCATTGGCTTGGATGGTTATATTTTAGACATACACCTTTTTTGCAATTCCCCTTACTTTCAAATTTTTCATATGGCCTAGAGAATTGGTCTGCAACTATAATTCATACTGATTCTCTCCCGATTATGGCTTTAATTTTTCGACCATTCACATCTTACTTACCGCAATTATTTCAATATTTTGGTTTTTGGATATATCTCTGCTTCCTTTTTCAAGGTTTTAGTTCTTTTTATTTGATAAACTATTTTTTAAAAGATAAGACTAAAAGTGTAGTATCCACAATATTCTTTTTAATTGCTCCTATATTTTTATGGAGACTTTGGGGTCATTACGCTCTTCTTGCACAAGGGTTATTACTTATTTCTTTTTACTTGTTTTTCTCTGATTATAAAAAACTAACTTACTGGCTTATTTTACTTCTAGTGTCTTCTCTGATTAATGCTTATTTTTCTGGAATGATATTACTTCTATTCCTTTGTAATTTAATTAAAAAGAATAATTCCCTTAAAGAGATAACTATTAAGTTTTTCAAAATATTATTATCATTATTGTTTTTCATGTGGATTTTAGGATTTTTCCAATTAGGGACTTCTTTTATGGCAGGTGGGTATGGATTATATAGGATGAATATAAATTCCTTAATAAACCCAGTAGATGAAAGTTGGTCAACAATTCTTCCGCTCCTTCCTTCTGCGGATTACGATCATGATGGTTTTGCATTCCTTGGAATTGGCATATTGATACTTTTAGTATTTTCAATTTTTCTAATTGTAAAAAATCAGAACAAATTTATCTTTACAAAAGAAATAATAATAGTTCTATCATTGTGTCTATTTTGTTATATTTTTGCTTTATCTGATAATATCACACTCGGCAAAGAAATAATTTTCTCATATGAAACACCTACGTTTCTTAAAATATTTACGAAAACCTTTAGATCAAGCGCACGTTTTATATGGATACCTTTTTATATGATTATGATTTTTGTTATTTGGATGTTACATGCTAACGTAAGTCGTAGAAACTTTTTAATAATTTTAATTTGTCTTGCAACTATCCAGATATACGACACAAGGAATGCTTTCACAAATTTTCACAAAAAACACGATAGACCAACAGAATTTTGGAAAGGAACAGTCGTAAACGAAAAAGGTTTGGTTAGAACAAGGCCCCTATTGGATAATCAACCATGGAAAAACGAGATTTGGGATAAAGTCGTAACTAAATATAAGAAATTTTACTATGTAATACCAAAGAATCGCCCAGGAGATTACTTCGAAATAGCATTTTTAGCTGTAAGAAATAATATACAAATCAATTTTGGTTACTTCTCCAGATATAGCAAGACTAATGAAAAAAAGGAAAAAATGAGATTAACCAAAGAAATAAAAAATGGTATCTTTGACAGAGAGGCAGCGTACTTCTTCTGGGATGAAGAACTTTACGAAATTGCCAAAACTACTAAAAAAGAAGGTGATTTGGTTTACGACATAGATGGATATAAAATTTTGCTTCCTGCATTCAATGAATAAAGAAAAAAGAGTTTTTGTATTTTTATGTTTAATACCTTTAGTATTATTTCTCGCAATTTTTGATTACAAAATATTAAATCCTAATTATCTTGATTGGTTTCAAGAAGACACTTACCAGCATTGGCTTGGTTGGAGTTTTTTTAGAGAAACAAGCTTTCTTCAGTTCCCTATTTTGAAAAATTATGCCTTTGGTATGGATTCAGCAGGCTCCTTGATATACTCTGATTCAATTCCTATTATTGCTTTACTACTAAGGCCATTCTCGGATTTATTAGATTTTCATTTTCAATATTTTGGATGGTGGATCGCTTTATGTGTATTTCTACAATACATGACGGCATTCAAGATTATGAATCTAGTAAGCAGTAATAATATTTTTAATTTTATAGCATCATGTTTTTTTATTTTTTCCCCAGTCTTTTTATTTAGATACAACATTGGTCATGAATCTCTTATGGGACAATGGTTAGTTCTAATCGGATTATACTTCTACTTGAGACCTAAAAGAGTTCCAGATAATTATTGGCTAATCTTAATATTAGGATCCCTACTTGTTCATGGATACTTCTTCGCAATGATTTCCATAATTTACTTCGTTGTTTTGCTAAGACGCTATTATAAAGATTCTGAGGATATTAAAAAAATATTATTAAACCTTTTTCGTCTTATATCTTATTCCTTAATTTTAATGTATATAGTTGGCTATTTTACAATTGAAGATGTTTTTCATGGTGGATATGGTGGCTACAGGCTAAATATTTTGTCAATTTTTAATCCTTATGGGAGCGCATTTGGAGTAGAGTCACTTTTGCCTAGATTTTCACTCTTTAAAGCTACTAAAAATATAGGAGATTTTGAGGGTTTTAATTATCTAGGATTCGGAATGTTGATGATGTTATCAATTTTATTAATAAATGGGATAATAAATTTTAAATACAAAAACTTCGTTGAAAAATTAAGAGATAATTCCTTTACCATAATTCTGATTTCTATAATCACATTGTATGCGCTCTCTAATAGAATCGCATTTGGTCCCTACGAATTGTTTCAATATAATGTCCCAGAGATATTTAAACTATTCACTAGTCCTTTTCGTGCATCAGGGAGAATGTTTTGGCCAGCTTATTATATAATTTACATTTTGATACTTTTTCAAATATTCAAAAGATTTCAAATTAATTATGCTATATCAATAGTTTTACTTGCATTGACCTTAACCGTTTACGATATTAAAGATCATGTTCTATTGGCCAATGCCTCCAAAGGTCTCAAGATAAGCAAAATAGAAAAGAATAATTTTAAGGACTTAAGATGGAAGAAGCTTGGCAATCAATATACAACCATAAATTATGTCTTTCCTGTTTATGCTCCAAATAATTGGCAAACAATCTCATATTTTGCAGCAAAAAATAAATTAAATATTAATGGCGGATACTGGGCACGTCATAACGAGATTGCAGAAAATAGGTATGCAGAAGAAATAAAAATAAGAATCAAAAATAATACATATGATAAAAATGCTATATATTATTTTAATGATACAAAATATTGGAATTTGGCAAAAGATAAAAATAAATCAAAAAGTGATCTTATTGAGGAAATTGATAATTTACGAATTTTAGCACCAGACTTTTTTAAGAATGATGAAAATGAACATAAAAAATAATAAATTATTTGAAATACTATTGGTTGTATTTATATCGTCAATCAGTTTTGTTTTAATAACTGGTGGAACAATAATTAATTTTAACAATATTGATTGGCTCTTTGGTGCATCAACAATAACTTCAGATTCTGAACAACACTATATTGCATGGCTTTTCTTTAAAAATTCTGAAATACTCCAATTTCCTTTTTTTAAAAATTATGCCTATGGAATGGAGATAAGTTCTAGCCTAATTCATGCTGATTCAGTTCCAATTATGGCTATGTTTTTTAAATTTTTTAAATCTTTTTTACCATTTCATTTTCAATATTTTGGTCTATGGATATATATCTCCTTTGTCTTGCAAGGTATTTTTTCTTATTTCTTGATAAGAAGATTTACAAAATCACTTATTGTAATATCAATTTGTGTAGGGTTTTTTATAATTTCACCAATCTTAACTTATAGACTTTTTTGGTCACATGAAGCTCTATTTGGTCAATGGATTTTGCTATTTGCAATATACCTTTATTTTGAGAACTATAATTTAAAAAAATGGCTTTTAATTGTTTTAATTTCTTTATTAGTCCATCCATATTTCTTTGCTATGGCTAGTGGAATCTTTTTGGCTACATTAATTAAAGAATATAAGCTTAAAAGAAAAGGCTTGAATGATATACTTTTAAACTTTGCTTCATATGTATCGCTCGCATTATTTCTACAGGTAATATTTGGATACTATGCAATAGGATTCAATTTCTTAACTAGTGGTTATGATTTTTTCAAAGCAAATGCAAATACATTTATAGATCCAAGTCCTGGTTGGGGAATTGATGCATCTAGAATCTTACCAAATCTTTATACTCCCCCTCCTACTGAAAGTGGTGACTATGAAGGGTTTGCATTTTTAGGTATAGGTCCCCTTTTAATACTTTCTTATTTATTTATCGCTTATCTCTTTAATAAAATAAAAATCAAAATTAATTTAGAGGCTAAGATTCTTGCTTACCTTGGTTTGTTATTTTTTATTTATGCTCTATCGAACAAAATTTCTTTTAGCGAATATAGACTAATTTCTTTTGGAATTCCACCAATCATAGACTTTATTACAGAAACATTTAGAGTCTCTGGTAGATTCACATGGCCAACTGTATATTTAATTTATCTAGCCATCTTTATAGCTCTTATAAAAAATACAAAAAAATCTACCACAATAGGAATACTCTCCATATGTTTTATTTTACAAATCTGGGACATGTATCCTTATCATAGCAACTTAAGAAACAAGTTAGAGAAGCCTTCTCTGTGGTGGAAAGACTCTAATCGTAAATCGAAATATACATTAAAAGAACAAAGCTGGGACAATATAGGTAAACAATACAAAAAACTTTATTATATTTATCCCCATTATGCTCCTGAAAATTTTGTCAAACTTTCAATTTTTGCATCTAAATATAAGATGAACGTAAATTTTGGTTATTTTGCAAGAATAGATAAAAATAAAGCATCTAGCATTAAAAAAGAACTTAGAGAAAGTATACTTAACAACACATTAGAAAAAGATGCTATTTATTACATAAATGACAAAGAAATCTTAGAATTAGTTCAGAAAAATCAGTCTCAATATAATTTGATAACAATTGAAGATGACCTACAATTTATTGTTCCAAATAAAGAATAAAATAATTATTTTCTAGGAATTTTATGTCTGATATTGTAAAGTGGTTTTTTCTCAATATTTTGAAGAACTCGAACAAGGTACTCTCCTACTAATGAAATTCCAAGAATAATAATTCCGGAAAAGAAGAGTATTGATACAAAAATTGCAGTAGTACCAGGAACAATATAATTATCGGTAAATAGCTTTATATATAAAATATAAAGACCAAAAAGAAAACTTGATATCGATAAAATAACTCCTGTTAATGCATAAATTCTCAGTAAAATAGAGGTATTGTTTATAAACAATGAACTGGCCAATCTAATTAGCATGCCAATTGTCCACTGTGATGATCCTTCGCTTCTAGTACCTTGAGTGACCTCTGCAGAACCAATTTTTTTTGTTGCAACAACAGACATAATACTTATATTTGGATACAAAGTATTAAAGTTTAAAATTATTTCTCCAAGCTCTCTAGTCATAAGCCAAAAAGCGCTTCTTTTAGTCCCTTTGGGATACTTGAGAGCTAGCCTCTCAATATAAGAATAAATTGCACTAAAAATCCTTTTTATTAAACCATGTGTCTTTGTCTTGAACAAACCAAATACAATATCATTTTCTTTTAAGTTGTTTATTAGATTTGGTATATCTTCAGGCCTATGTTCAAGATCTCCATCTAAAGTAATTAAATATTTTCCTGTAGCATTTTTTATACCGCACAATATTGCACTTTGTTGTCCTGAATTAGTAAATAAAGAAATAATAGAAATTTTTGTTGGATAAACGGATTGAAGTTGTTTCATTTTTTCTAAAGTTTCAATATTTTCAGAGCCATCATCGACAAAAATAATTTCATAAGTATGGTTCAGTGATGAAAAAGTTTGATCTATTCGTTTAACTAGCTCAGGCAAGGATGTTACTAAGTTATAAACAGGAATAATTAAGGAGTAATTTGGGCCCATATAAGTATATTATCATACAATATTTATTAATTGTGTTAAAATCATGTCTTATGGAAGGCCCTATACTAATTTATGGAGCAGGATCTTTATGTAGAGTAGTAGAGTCGATGATAAATGATTCTACTAATAATGAAATCTTTATATTTGATTCAAATATTAAATCATACGTACACCAAACAAATGGCACTTTTAGCAACAAACCAATAGATCTAAAGGATTTCATTTCTAAATCAAAATCTTTTGTTGTAGCTATTGGAAACGAATATGGTTTTGCAAGATATCAGATTGGAACAAGATTAGAGAATGACTATGGTCTAAAGCCTTTTAATTTAATAGCTGATAATAGTTTCATTGATAAGAGTGTTGAAATTGGTAACGGGAATATATTTATGCCAGGAGTATCTATAAATAAATTTGTTAAAATTGGCAATTACAATATTTTTGGACTAGGTTCTAATGTAGACCATGAAACTGAAATTTATAATGGAGTCCATATAATGGGTTCGTCGCTAATCAATGGTAGAGTCAAAATAATGAATTTTGCAACAATTGGATCAGGATCAGTTATCTTTCCCGATATAACTATAAAAGAAAATGTATTTGTTGGCTCTTGTTCAATGGTTAATAAAGAATTTGAAGAAGATTCAATAATTGTTGGATCACCAGCAAAGTTTTTAAGGAAAAACGAAAGAAGAGCTGACTTAAGCCCTTTCGAGAGCATAGAAAATACAAAAGGTTAAAAAATTGAATTTTTTAATAGACATCAAAAAGAAGTTATTATCCTTTTTTTTAAATCTAAGTGAATATAGTTTTATAAAAGATGGTATAAGATTTTTTAGCTTTACTGACAAACCTTTTGTAAATTTGATATTATTCTCAATTTTAAATTTAGTAGTTTTCTTCTTTCTGTTTCAAGATGCTATAAATTTAACAAATTTCTTTTTTACTCATACTTTAAGCTGGGATTCTTATGTTTACTATTGCGGCTCAAATATGTTAATGATGGGCGAAGACCCGTATGATTATGTTTTATTAAGAGAATGCTTACCAGGAAGCTGGAATTTTTATTACAATATGCCCCCCACTCTTCTGTATATCTATTATTTTCCAGCAAAATTAAATATTGATACGTTTATCTTGTTTATAACAATATGTAATACTTTTCTTATAATCCTTACATTAAAAAGATTTTTTAGAAAGTTTTCATTTGAAAATAATTTTCAAAAATTTATTTTTGTTATACTTGCTCTTACTGTATGGGATGGTTCAGCTTCCATAGCCTTCTATACAGGCAATATGGGATTTACAATATCCTTAATATATCTTTATCTAATATTAGATTTAAGAGAAGGTAATCAAATAAAGTTTTTAACATTTGTTTTCTTCGCTACATTAATTAAGCCTATATATATAATATTTTTGGGTTCAATCTTCTTTTATAATAAATCCATAGTTGATTCTATCAAAAAGACATTAGTTGTTAGTTGCTTTATCTTTTCCGCATATGTAGCTCAATATTTTCTCGATCAAAAAAACGCTATAGGATTTTTAGAAAACTTACAAAACTTAGCTAATTCTGCGGATATGGGTTTTGGCTACTTAAAAACTCTAGCATCACTTAAAACACTCGAATATTTAAATCTATCAAGAACTACTTACTTAGAAGTTTCTATGATTTTGTCGGTTATAACTTTTTTCGTATGCCTTTTCTTTTACAAA
>JAYYZJ010000003.1:0-151795 GCA_036340075.1 Thermodesulfobacteriota bacterium
TAAGCTTGAAGTTATTGAAAACAAGTCAACACTAAAGCCTTCGACAAGAGGAACAATAAAAGCTGCCGAACAGCTCATTGATAGAGGATTCAAAGTTCTACCCTATATAACAGACAATCTTAATTTTGCTAAAGCAATGGAGTCTCTTGGTTGTGAAGTAATAATGCCCTGGGGATCTCATATAGGTTCAGGTAGGGGTCTTGATAATTTGTCTAAACTTAAAATAATTAGAGAGAAAATTCCTGACAAAACTTTAATTGTAGATGCGGGCATAGGTAGGGTTTCTCATATATGTCAGGTGATGGAGTTAGGATTTGATGGAGTTCTATTAAATTCAGCAGTAGTAAATTCCAAATCACCTGAAAAATTTGCCGAAGCACTATCTATTGGAATGAAAGCTGTTAAAACATCAATAGAAGCTGGGCCTATGCAACAACGTACTTATGCAACAGCTTCTACAAGCAATAAGGGTCGACCATTCAGCAAATAATATTTAAATTTTATAAGCTTCTACTGTTCTCTCTTTTTATTATATGTTTAATTTCTATAAATTCGTTCTTTTTAGAAGCATCGTCAGGCAGAAAAGATGATATTAGAATCATTGATTGTTATGACGGAGATACTTGTACCTCAGATAGAAAGGAAAAAATACGTTTGGCCTGTATTGATGCCCCAGAATTAAAAGGGTCACGTGCTAACCCTAAAAAAGCAAAAGCGGCAAGAGATTATTTAAGAAGTCTGACTTACAAAAAAGTAATCCAAATTCACAGAATCACGAAAGATCGTTATGGAAGAACTATCGGAGAATTATTTGCAGATGGATTAGATATCCAAGAGCAAATGGTTAAAAGTGGTCACGCAAGAATTTATAAGAAATATTCTTTCCAATGCGAGTGGAGCAAATAAACTACTTCATCGACTTAATTGATTTGTAGAATGTTATTGATCCATCTCTAGATTTTCTTTGAATCAAGAATAAACAATTTTCATTTGGTTTAATCTTGTTAATTACTGAATTAAAACTTTCGATATTTGATATAGATTTGCGATTAATTTCTAAAATAATGTCACCTTTGGTTAATATAGATTCGGCATTTGTATTTGGATAGGTTCTAGTAACTAATATTTTTCTTGTATTAGAATTAGGGCCTTCTACAAATTCAGTTATATCAAAACCAAATTTATCTCTAGCTTTACTGCTAATTTCTTTATTGTTTCGAGAAAACTTATTTGTAGGAATCTGACCCAATAGGACTAAGATCTCTATTGATTTATTATTCCGGACAATGCCGAGTTTCACTTTTGTATTTGGCTTAAGTCTCCCAACCTCTCTAGGTAAATCAGAATATTCCTTAATTTGCTTACTTCCTATCGATATTATAATGTCTCCTCTTTTTACACCTGCTTTAAATGCAGGTCCGTCAACTATTACATCACTAACTAGTCCACCAAATGTTGATTTCAATTTCAGAGAATCGGCTATTTCCTTATTTATTTTTTGTATTACTATACCGAGCCATCCTCTTTCCACTATTCCGGAATTTTTTAATTGGCTAATAACATTAGATGCCATATTGGAAGGTATGGCAAAACCGATTCCTTGCCCGGTAGCAGAAATTGCAGTATTAACTCCAATAACTTGACCATCTAAATTAAAAAGTGGGCCGCCGCTATTTCCCTTATTAAGGGCTGCGTCTGTTTGAATAAAATCTACGTAACCTCCGAGATCGTCTATATATCTTCCTTTTGCGCTAACTATTCCGGTTGTAACCGTTGTTCCAAAACCAAGAGGATTTCCTATAGCCAAAACCCATTCTCCTATTCTTAGTGAATCAGAATTTCCAAGTGTAGCCTTTTTTAATATCTGTTTGGGTTTTATTTTTAATAATGCTAAATCAGTCCTTTCATCAACTCCAACAATTTCCGCTTTATATTTATTATCATTACTCAAAACTATAGATATATCAGATGCTTCTTTTATCACATGATAATTTGTAACAATTAAACCATCCTCTGAATATACAAACCCAGAGCCTAATCCTTTTGCATATTTAGGCTGAGACTCGTTATTAAATTCTCTATTAAAATTCTCTCCAAAGTGTCTATCGAAGAATTCATCTAGAAATGGATCTCCTGTTAAGCCAAGATTTTGCTTTTTTATACTGGTAGTTTCTATTCTTACCACTGATGAGCTTAATCTTTCTACTAAATTATGAATATTCTCTAATTTTTCAGCATTTGAATTAAATGGACATAAAGCAAGAACTAATAGAGCTTGTATGAAGAAAAGGCTTAATTTTCTCATAAAACGTAAATATAAACAATAATTCGGAAGCTTGCCAGTGAAATAAATTAAATATGATAACATTAGAAAATATGAAAATAGTCTTTATGGGAACACCGGATTTTGCACGTATAATTCTTGAAAAATTAGCGAGTGTATATGATACAGAATTAATTATTACTCAGCCAGATAAACCTACGGGCAGAAAAAAAGAGATTGTGTTTAATTCTGTAAAAGAATTTGCAACTGAGAAAAAATTGAATACCCTCCAGCCTGAGAAAATAAAGGGGAACCAAGAACTTTTAAAGCAATTAATAAGTATTAATCCAGATGTTATATATGTAGCAGCATACGGAAAAATTCTACCAGAAGAGATTCTAAAAATACCAAAATATGGGTGCATTAATGTGCATGCTTCACTATTACCAAAATATCGTGGTGCTGCACCAATAAACTGGGCACTTATTAATGGTGACAAAAAAACTGGGATTACATTAATGAAAATGGACGTTGGGATGGACACAGGCGATATAATTTCTAAATACGAATTGGATATAGAACAAAACGATAATGTAGAATCCTTATCAAAAAAGCTTGCTAATTTGGCTGCAACAAAATTAATCGACTTTACAAAAAGCTTAATAGAGAAACGTAAATACGAATCTGTGAAACAAAATGAAAATGAAGCAACTGTAGCACCAAAAATTAAAAAAGAAAACGGTTTGATAGATTGGAAAAAGTCTTCAATAGAGATAAATAATTTAATCAGAGGTTGCAATCCATGGCCAGTTGCTTACACAAATTTAGACAAAAATATGATTAAAATTTTTAAGGTAAATCTATACGGAAAAACTACTAAATCTCCTGGTGAAATTTTTAATGATAATGGAAAATTGGTAGTAGCGTGTGGCGAAGGTTCCATCGAAATAATAGAAATTCAAAAAAGTGGTCAGAAAAAAATCTCTGGTAGAGACTTTTTAAATGGGATTAAAAATATAGGTATCTTAAATTTTAACTAATTGGAATTTCCACAGAGAAAGGAGATATCTTAATTCTTTCTATTAATTTATTGTCAAAACATAAATCTCTTACTTTCTTTAGCTCATCTTTTGGGACAAAAAGGATACAATTGTAACCAAGAGAATGTAATTTCTTCCACTTTTTTATAGATTCAGAATTAATTTTAGATATCGTTTCCACTTCTCCAATCATCATAATTTGCCCGTAATTACCAAATATGATGTCAGGAAATTCTCCCTCTACGGGATGTGTTTGATTATTTAAGGTATTAATCTTAATTTCATTGAATTCCTTAGAGTATTTTTTTTGTATTTCTTCAACAACCCAATCATGAAGAAATGCTTCTTTTTCATTTTCTTCCATAGTTATTATTACTCCACATTAATTTATCTTTTAATACATGAAAATATTCTGTATCAGGAGATCTAAGCAAGGTAAGCTTGTGTTTAGATTTTAGGACTGTAAGTTCAGAAATATTGTCAATCTCTATACTCTCATTACCATCAAATGTTGCAAAGACTGGATAATTTGTTGAATTGATTTTAATTTTTATTGCTGAGTTGTCCGAAACAACTAATGGTCTGTTTGATAAAGTATGAGGACAAATTGGTGTAACAATAACTAGAGGTAGTCCTGGTGAAACAATTGGCCCACCAGCAGATAATGAATATGCTGTTGATCCAGTAGGGGAGGATAGAATTAGACCATCGGCTCTTAAATTTGATACCAAAATTTTATCAATATACAAATCAAGACTAATAATTTTTGCTAATGCTCCTTTGTTTATTACAACATCATTAAGAAAATTTGTTTTTCTTATTATTTTATTGTCTTTGGACAAAGTAGCTTGAAGTAATTGTCTATTGTCTTTTACCAATTTTCCTTCAAAGAAATCATCTAATATTACTTTGAATCTTTCATATGGTGCCTCAGTTAAAAATCCTAAACTTCCTAAATTGATTCCTATTACTGGCTTCTTGTTTATAGCAGCTTCTTCAGCAACGTGTAGCAATGTGCCATCCCCACCAAAAACAATTATGAGATTTGATTTTTTTATTAATTCAGTTCGAGAGACAAAATTAGCTGGGAGATTAACAGCTTCATTAAGAATATCTTCGGCTAATAACTCTGCTTTGTACTTTTTGAGAGTCTGCTCGAGATTCTTTATAACCTTATGAAAGCCTTCCAAATCAGGCTTTGCGATAACCCCTACAATCATAAGTATATTATAGATTAGTTTTTAGACTTTTCAGACCACTCTACTTTGGAGTTGATAATAAATCTTGAACTAGGTTTTGTATATCACCATCCAAAAAAGATTCGACGTCTCCGGTTTCAAAATTAATCCTGTGATCCTTAATCATTCTATAGGGATGTAAAATATAAGATCTAATCTGACTACCCCATGCTATATCTTTTTTTTCTGAGTTAAATTCTTTTTCTTGCTTCTTAAGCTTGTTCATTTCTATTTCGTACAATTTAGATGACAAAATTTTCATTGCTGAGGCTTTATTCTGATGTTGTGATCTCTGATTTTGGCAACCAACGACAATGCCGGAAGGTATATGAGTTATCCTAACAGCTGAATCAGTCTTGTTTACATGTTGTCCTCCAGCACCCCCTGCCCTAAAGGTTTCTATTTTTAATTCATTCTCCTCGATATTAATATCAATGCTTTCGTCAACTTCAGGAAGCACAGAAACAGATGCAAAAGAAGTATGCCTTCTTTTATTTGAGTCAAAAGGTGATATTCGAACTAATCTGTGAACACCAGTCTCATTATTTAAGAAACCATAAGCAAATTCTCCTCTTATTAGAATTGTGCAGTTCTTGATACCGGCCTCCTCTCCATCAAGAAGATCTAAAAACTCAGCCTTAAAATTATTAATTTCAGCATAACGTAAATACATTCGTGATAACATGTGAGCCCAATCTTGGGCTTCTGTTCCTCCTGCGCCAGAATTAATAGAAATTATTGCATTCTTTGTATCGTCTTTACCAGAAAGCATCATTCTAATTTCAAATAATTCTAATTCTTTGCTGAAAGTTAACAAAGATTCATCAATCTCTTTTAAAAAATTTTCATCTTCTGACTTAAAAAGATTGAACAACTCTGAAGTCTCATTAAAAGAACCTTCGAGTCTCGAGTAAGTATCTAAATTCTTTTTTATTAGTGAAATTTCTTTTAAGGCCCTTTGTGCTTGAGCTTTATCTTCCCAGAAATCCTCTTTTTCGGTATCTTTTTCAAGTTTGGCCAAATGCGAACTTTGAGTATCTGGGTCAAAGATACTCCCGAACTTTTTCTAATCGTATTTTAAAGTCTTTTATCTTATGATTAATTTCAGTCATTTTTCTACCATTCAAATAATGTTATATTTAATACATCTTAATTCCTTAATGGAGTATATATTGAAAAATCGTGTTTTAACACCAGGCCCAGTTGCCGTTCCAGAATTTGTAATGCTTGAAATGGCTAAACCACTAATTCACCATAGAACAAGTGAATTTGAAGAAATTTTTAATAATGCTACTCAAGATCTCAAAGAATTGTTTCAGACAAAAGAGGAAGTTTTAATTCTTGCATCATCAGGGACTGGCGCAATGGAAGCGGCTGTTTCAAACTCTTTTTCAAAGAATGATAAAGTGATAGTGGTAAATGGTGGAAAATTTGGAGAAAGATGGTTAAAGATTTGCCAAGCTTTCCAATTGAATGTAATAGAACTTGCTGTTGAATGGGGTGAAAGTGTTGATGCTAATAAAATCAAAGAAATCCTTGCGAAGAATGACGACGTCAAAGGTGTGCTAGTACAAGCTAGTGAAACATCAACTGGGGTCGAACATCCAATTAAAGAAATTGCAAAGATAACAAAAAAGATGGACAACACAATTCTAGTAGTTGATGGAATTACTGGTGTTGGTGTATTCCCTATCGCTTTCGACGACTGGGGTATCGATATCCTAATAGGTGGCTCACAAAAAGCCTTTATGCTTCCGCCTGGACTAGCTTTTATTTCTTTGAGCAAGAAGGCTTGGGAGTTTACCAAAAATGCAAATTTACCTAATTTTTATTTTGATTTGGGTGCTGCTTTAAAAAATAGTTTAAAACATACATCTCCTTGGACACCAGCTGTAACTCTTATTATTGGTCTTGGTGCTGTATTGAAACATTTTAAAAGTATAGGTTTTAATCAAGTTTACGAAAGATGCTCCATTATGTCTCAAGCAACAAGAGAAGGATTTAAGGCAATTGGATTGGAATCCTTTGCAAAAAAGCATCCTAGTCCTGCTTTATCTGTTATATGCTCACCATCAAATATAGATGCTGGATTAATCATAAAAAAACTAAAAGATAATTATGGAATAATTGTTGCGGGTGGTCAGGATCAAGCAAAGGGTAAAATATTAAGAATTACGCATATGGGCGACGTTGACAAAAGCGACATGATTGCTTTAATTTCTGCTGTTGAGAACATATTAGATGAAAATGGAATTAAATTTAAAAAGGGTGCTGGAACAAGTACGGCAGCGAACATACTTCATAATATGAAATAAAAATTTTATAAATTTTCTATTTTAGAAATTTTGTTTTCAAGAAAAGTATCAATCAAAACTAAATTTACCATTGCTTCAGCAATTGGCACTGCTCTTGGGCATAAGCATGGGTCATGTCTTCCTTTTACCCTTAAATTTTTCACAACACCTTTTTTATTTATAGATTTTTGTTGTTTTGAAATTGAAGACGTAGGCTTGAGAGCAAACCTCAAAACTAAATCTTGACCATTCGTAATTCCTCCTAGAATACCCCCTGCATTATTAGAATTAAAAATAACTTTTCCTTTTTTTCTTGCTTTCATAATATCATTCACTTCTGAACCTTTCTTTTCAGAAATAGCAAATCCCAGTCCAATTTCAAATCCTCTTACCCCACCTATACTCATAATTGCAGATGCTAACCTTGCATCAATCTTGTCAAAAACTGGCGAACCTAGTCCTGCAGGGAGACCAGTGCTTACAACCTCGATTACTCCACCGATTGAATCACCTTGTCTTCTAACCTGATCAATAAGTTGGCTCATCTCCTTTACTTTTTTCTTATCTGGGCATCGTAAAGGATTTTTTTCAATATATTTTAGATTAACTTCTTCTATCTTTATGTTTCCAACTTGAGATACGTAACCATACGTACTAATACCCAAATTGTTCAAAATCTTCTTGGCTATAGCGCCAGCTGCTACTCGCGCAACTGTTTCTCTGTTTGAAGATCTTCCTCCTCCTCGATAATCTCTCACACCATATTTTTCATCATAACTTAAATCTGCATGCCCTGGTCTGTATATATCTTTAAAATCTTCATATGATTTTGAAATTGCATCAACATTGCGAACAAGCATTGAAATTGGAGTACCAGTAGTTTTGTCCTTAAATACACCTGACAAAATCTCTATTTTGTCATCTTCTTTCCTCTGAGTTGTTAAACGACTTTGGCCCGGCTTTCTTCTATTAAGTTCGTATTGAATATCCTTTTCTTTAAGAGATAATCCTGCGGGACATCCATCGACTATAACACCCAGAGCTTTTCCGTGTGATTCTCCCCATGTAGTAATTTTAAATAGATTTCCAAAGGAATTACCGGCCATGAAAAGAATTCTATCTTTAAAAAAAATATAATGCAATTTAACTAAGAATTAATTATGAACATTGCATCCCCGTAACTATAGAATCTAAATCTTTCTTTGACTGCTATTTCATAGCATTTCATAGTTAATTCTTGTCCGAGAAATGCTGAAACAAGCACTAAAAGTGTGGATTTTGGTAGGTGAAAATTTGTTAACAAAGAATCAGTAAAATTAAATTTAAATCCTTCTTTTATGAAAAGATCTGTTTCAGACCATTGCCCGGCCAAATTCCTATTTGTTGCTATCGATTCTAAAGCTCTTACTGTTGTAGTACCTACAGAGATAATTCTTTTGTTTCGTTTTTCAATTTTTTCAACTAGTTTTTTATCAACAAAGAAAGCTTCTTTATGCATCAAGTGATTAGATATTGTATCGCTTTTTATTGGCAAAAAAGTGCCTAATCCCACATGAAGAGTTATATATTCCAAATCTACTCCTTTATTCTTTATTAAGTTGATTAATTCTTTGGAAAAATGTAATCCTGCTGTTGGCGCTGCAATAGAACCGGGTTGAGAAGCAAAGATTGTTTGGTAATCTATTTTGTCAAAATCATCAGAATCTCTTTTAATGTATGGAGGTATTGGCATCTTGCCATATTTTTCTATTAATTCAATTGCATCAGAATCGAAAGATAATTGCCATTTATTGTTGATATAATCTAAAGCTCCGGTTGAATTATCAGAAAAAATAATCTTAGTCTTAGTAGGATTTTTTGTAAGTACAGACCAAGTACGATTATTTAATTTCTTTTCTAGTAAAATTTCTCTCTTCTTATTTTTATCATCTTCGACATTCAGAAGCACTGGATTAACCTTAGTGTCATTAAAAATCATCAAATCATCTGGGCTTAGATAATCAACTATCTTGTTGAACTTTGTGATAACAACCTTCTTAGTTTGTTTGTTAACTACCAATAATCTTGAAGAATCTCTAGGTCTTGAAGGACGTTTAGCAATTAATTCTTTCGGTAAATCATAGTCAAAAGAAGATAGTTTCATTATTTGATTTTATTTAAAATAAGTCTTAATGAGTTAAGTTTAATAAATCCGCTTGCATCACCTTGATTATAGAGATTATCTTTTTCGAATGTAGCCAATTTAGAACTATAAAGTGATTTCTTTGATTTTCTTCCAAGAACAGTTGCATTTCCTTTGTATATTTTTAATCTTACATCCCCTGATACATTCTTCTGAGATTCTTTAATAAATGCCTGCAATACTTTCATCTCTGGAGAAAACCAAAAACCATTATATATAAGCTCTGATATTTTAGGTACAAGTGTATCTCTAAGATGCATAACTTCTCTATCCATAGTTAAAGACTCTATTGCTCTATGAGCAATATTCAGAATTGTTCCACCTGGAGTTTCATATACTCCCCTAGATTTCATTCCTACAAATCTATTTTCAACTATGTCGATTACTCCCACACCATTCTTTGCTCCAATTTGATTAAGCTTTATTAGCAGATTTAACGGATTAATTTTTTTACTATTTATTGCATATGGAATACCTTCTTTAAAAGATATATTTAAATAAGTTGCCTTATTTGGTGTTTGCTCTACTGGTTTGACAAACTCTATCATGCCTGTTGGCGGTTGAACCCAAGGGTCCTCAAGGACTCCTCCTTCATAACTTGTATGATAGATGTTCCTATCACAACTATAAGGTTTTGCTTTTGTTACAGTAATCGGTATGCCATGTTCTTTCGCATAATTTATACAGCACTCTCTAGATTCAAGGTTCCATATTCTCCAAGGGGCTATTATTTCGATTTTGGGATTAAGCGCCTTGAAAGTTAATTCGAATCTAATCTGATCATTACCCTTCCCAGTAGAACCATGAGATACAGCATAAGCTTTTTCTTTTTTTGCTATTTCAATTTGCCTCTTTGCAATTAGAGGTCTAGCAATAGATGTCCCAAGAAGATATGAACCCTCATATACGGCACTAGATTGAATCATTGGGAAAATAAAATCTTTTACAAATTCATTTCTTAAATCTTCTACATATACTTTTGAAGCACCAACTTTCTTAGCCTGTGCTGCTATTGATTTTAGATTTTCGTTTTGACCAAGATCAGCTATATATGCAACAATATTTGCATTGTAATTTTCTTTTAACCAATGAAGTATCACCGAAGTGTCTAGGCCACCAGAATATGCAAGAATAATTGTTTTCTTTTTCATCATTAATTATTTTCTTGTTATACCTCTGTAATCAAAAAGATAAAACGTAGCCTGTTTGCCTTCATAAAATTTCTCCAGAGAGTATCCTATAAATTCTAATTTTTCTAACTCATCTCCGCCATGCTTAGCTGTTTTCTGAGTATCAGAAAAATTTAATTTAACCACTAAGTCTTTTGGCATAGTTCTCTGTGCATCTGGAGGGGTAGTAAATACAATTGCTAATTCGTCCTCAATTTTTTTTTCATTGGGCAAGGTGAATCCTACCGCTAAACTAATGGATTGCAGTTCTATTACATGGAGTTGGACTGATGTGCCAGTTGCTTCTTCTTCGGGCCCGTCTTCTACGGTTATAGTATAACTAGCACTGGGAAGCTGGTCTCCTTCTAAAGTGCTCTCTACCCTATTGTAATCTTCATTATCAATCAAACATCCAATATTTAGCATTTTTTTCTCCTTAGTGCTCTGGAAATCTCAATGAGCTCCTAAAGTATTTATAATATCTAATTAAGTTTAATAATACTAATCTGACTGTTTTCGGTAGACCCGTCTCTCCTGTAAGAATAAAAATTAATATCGCATTTTGTACAATTTGTAATCACATCTATTTTATTTACTCCGTTTTCATTTAATAGCTTTTTATTTATGTTCTGCAAATTAAGATAATATTTTTCATCAACTAATTGAAAACTCTCTTTTGTTAATCTAAATTTCTCATTGAATTTTAACCAAAGGTCTTTGTCGACTTCATAACAACACATACCTATTGATGGACCAATTGCTGCAACAATATCATTAGGATGACAATTATATTTTTTTAATAAAATATTGATTGTTTCTTTTACAACTTCATAAAAAGTTCCTCGCCATCCTGCATGTATAGCACAAACAAATGTAGATTCTACGCTACTAAGCAAAATGGGTACACAGTCTGCTGTTTTCACTCCGACATAAAAATCTTTTCTTGTTGTAATAACAGAATCTCCATCGTGTTGGTTTTTTAAATCATAATCCTTATCAACTATATATACTTTGTTTCCATGCACCTGATTTAGAAAATAAATTTTTTTATCTTCATCTAAAGTAAAATCTTTATAACCAAAATAATGCTCGGTTTTCGTAATATCCTTAAAGTATTCTGAAGAAGAATAATTTTTCATAATTTTCTAAGCTCTCTCAAAATTTCATCTAAATCTCTAGGAAGCTTCGCGCTAAACTTCTTTATCTTATTTTTTGTTGGATGACTAAAAGATAAAGATTCTGCATGTAAAAAATGTCTTTCAAACAATTTCTTTTCTTTTCTGTTGTTTTGTCCTAGTAAATGTTTTTTGAAATATACCTTATCTCCAACAATAGGATGTCCTAATAAATTAAAATGAACTCTAATTTGATGTGTCCTTCCAGTCATTGGTCGAGCTTCTACAAGTGTATATTCTTTAAATAATTCTTTTACTTTCCATTCTGTCACTGCAGTTTTTGGAGAATTTGTATTATTGGATATTTTGGTTCGATTTTTTTTGTCTCGTCCTATTGAAAACTCTATAATTCCTTTGCTTTCTTTCGGCTTACCATAAATCAAAGCTAAATAGGTTTTTTTTATTGTTCTTTCTGCAAATTGTCTTGATAAATTCTGATGTGCAATATCATTTTTCGCAACAACAAGAACACCTGAAGTTTCCTTATCTAATCTATGAACTATCCCTGGTCTTAAAACTCCACCAATTCCAGATAAGTTCTTGCAATGGTACAAGAGTCCATTAACAAGAGTCGGGGAATTTATTCCCGATCCGTGGTGAACACTAACAAATGGCGGCTTATTGACTACTGCTATATCTGAATCTTCATACAAAAAATCAAGTGGCATGTTGATTGGATCGGAAAAATCTATCTTAGGCTTAGGGAAACTAATCTTAATTAAATCACTATCTCTAACTTGATAGGATGCTTTGGTGCTACTATTATTACAAAGTACATTTCCTGATTTAATTAACTTTACAATAGAAGCCCTTGATTTACTGGTTAAATTTTCAGTTAAAACCTTATCCAGTCTTTTGCCACTATCAGCGACTCCAACAATAAATTGCCATGAAGAATTATCCATTTTATTATTTAATTATGTTCATATCGTGAGCATAATCAATATTCTAAAGGAGAGAAATATGGAAGTATTAGAAGCAATAGGACAAAGAAGAAGTATTAGATTTTATAAAAGCTGGAAAAAAGTTGAAGATTGGAAGATTCAAGTAATTCTTCAGGCTGCCAGATATGCATCATGTCAAGGCAATTGTAACTCGACAGAAGCTATAGTGATTGACAAAGCTACTTATCCGAAGAAAAAATGGGAAGAAATTGTTGGATGCGTATCAGCTTTCAATGAGCTACATTTGCAAACAGCACCAACACTAATTGTTTGGCTTACTAATTTAGATGGTTGGTATAAAGATTTAGTTAAATCTTTTGCGGTTTTATTTCCACTTAGAGCAATTTCAGCTGCTCAAGGTTGGACATATAAACTTTTGACAGAAACTACTTATCCAAGATTAATGAGTTTTCCAAAAGATAAAACAGAAGACTTGTTCAGGATAGAAGCCGGTCAAGCTATGGCACAATCAATGTTAGCTGCTACAGAATTAGGTTTGGGGTCATGTTTGATTGCTACAGGAAGAAATCCTGAAGCGTTTCCAAAAGTATTAGGATTGCCAGAAAATATAGTTCCTCTATGGGCAATGACAGTAGGATATCCTTTGGAGCATCCTGATCAGAGACCAAGAAAGAGATTTGATAGACTATTTCATTTTAATGAATACGGTAAACCCTTAAAAGAAGATAAAGAAACAAAGGAATTATTAAAAGAAGCGGGGATGATACTCGATCCGAATCCAATCGATGAAAGAGAAGAAGAACTAAGAAGTATTTGTCGATCTCTAGGTCTTACAGAGGATATGCCCGATATGCCAAGAGAAAAGATTGAGGAATTGTATAAAAAAGATTCTCCATATTACGGAGAACTTCCAAAAGATTTAATTAAAAAGGGAGTTTGATGACTAAAGACAACAAAAGAATTGATCTGAGATTTGCTCTTACAGCTCCTGGAACTATGTGGAATCTTCTTTATGAAGGAATGGATCAGAATATAAATTTAAGATCTACCTTTAAAGGCAAAGATGAAGAAAGCATAGAGGCTTTAATTAAATTTGGTGAAATATTAAGACGAAAAAAAGATTATGATATAAATATAATTTCAAACGGAATAGAAATTAATAAAGTCATACCAATAAACGATTATAAATCTGGGGAACAATGGACTGAATTAATGTCAAAGCTTAAGGAAGAAATAACAAAAATGATTTAAACTTTAATTTCTCCGCTGCTAATTATTTCTTCTTTATCTTTATACTGTAGTACGAGTTCGCCTTTATTTGTGACTCTTTTTGCAATACCTTTAAGTAGCTTTTCATTTCTAATTAAAGAAACTTCTTTATTTTTGTCATTCCAATTTTCTTCCCAAAATTTTAATATTCTGTCTATATTTCTGTTTTTGTATTCATTAATCCAAAAACAGAAAGAATCTATTAAATTAAAGGCTACATCTTCTAGATTGTGGTTTCCGTTTGTTTCAATATTCATACTAGTAGGAGGAACAACGTAGCTAATTTTATCTTCAGCAAAATCTTCGTTTGTAAGATTTACATTAATTCCAATTCCAACAATAATAAAATTATTAGAATCTTTCTTGTAATCAGATTCGCATAATATCCCCGAAATCTTTTTTGAATTAACAAGTACATCATTTGGCCATTTAACTTTAGGATTCAAGCCAAATTTAATCAATGTGTCTACTACGGCATTTGATGATAAAAGTGGTACAAGAGTTGGCGGGAGTTTCGGTGATTCGGGATATTTTACTATTCCTGATAACGCTATACTTTTTCCTTCCAAAGAGTGCCAAGATCTATTATTCCTCCCTTTTCCTTTAGTTTGCGATTTAGAAATAATAAATAATCCTTCGCTTTTTGTTTCCATAGATAGAGCATAGTTATTTGTTGAATCTACACTATCTAAACATAATATTTTTTTTACAAAGTCTTTATTGGCCGCATCCTTTTTTAATCTACTTTCTAGTTTTTCATACATCCTAAACTCCTAATTGATTGTAGTCTCTATATTCTGCAATAATTAGCGAAATGATAGATAAAGCTATAGATGCACATAACAATGATGAGCCACCATAGCTAAACATAACTATTGGTATTCCAACTACAGGAAAGATTCCTAAAGTCATACATATGTTAATCATAAAATGAAAGAAAAAATACGAACACATTCCAAATAGTAATACTTGCAAAAACTGGTCTTTGATTTGGTTTAAAAAAGTTAACGGATATATAACAATAAAAGAGAACAAAGCTATTAGAAATAAAGAGCCAACAAAACCAGTTTGTTCCGCCCATACAGAAAAAGCAAAGTCTGTATGCTTCTCTGGTAGAAATCTGAATTTACCTTGGGAGCTATTTCCAAATCCTTTTCCAGTAATTTTTCCAGAGCCTATTGCTATTTTTGATTGAATAGCATTATATCCGTATCCTCGCGGGTCTTTTTCGGGATTTATAAAATTAACTATCCTTTCTTTTTGGTAATCTTTAAGATAGTTGTTCCATAATGGTACCGAAATTATACAAAATATTAAAAAAATCACTATAAGGAATATCCTGTTATATGAAAATGTAAAAATTATGGACAAAGAAACTAATAACAACATAAATCCTGATCCAAAATCCGGCTGAGCAATAATCAAAGCAAAGGGAGGTAGAAGAAAAAGGGCGCCCAAAATATACTTAATTGCAAAAGATTTTGAATAGGCACCTAGCTCAGAGTAGAATTTTGCTATTATAAAAACAAAAGCTATCTTAGCGAACTCGGATGGTTGAAAAGAAAATAGACCACCGAATTTAATCCAACTTTTTGATCCCGAGATTTCTTGTCCTATAAAAAGAACAAGAACCAATAGAATTATTGAAAGAATATATGCGGGCAAAGACACATCTTTGACCATCTTGGGTCTTAAATTTCTGATTATTAAAGTTGTAAATATTGCGATTGCTATCCAAAAGACCTGCCTAAAAGCATAAGATTTAAAAAATGGGACATCCTCAATAAATAATAAATTAATAAAACTCAGAAACATTATAAAAAAACCGGTAAACAGTATTTTAAATTCTGGCTTTCTCCACAATTCAACTAAACTCATATTATGTATCCTTCTTTGGCTTCTCTTTTAAATAATTTGCTTTGTAATATCTAACAATTTTTTTTATTATCGGTCCACCTGCTGCACCGCCAGAACTTCCATGCTCTGCAAATACAGAAATCACTATTTGAGGATTATTATATGGGTAATAAGCAGTAAACCATCCATGGTTTCTAAATTTTCCATAACCATATTGTCTTGCATCTTTCGATATTACTTGTGCAGTCCCTGTTTTTCCTGCAAGTCTTCCATCATCTCGTGCATGAAATCCTGTACCCTTTTTGTCATTCACTACTCCCAACAATCCTTCTTGTATAGTTTTTAAAGTTGACTCTCTAATTTCTACTTTTTCTTTCTTTAAAACATCATCACTTTTAACTATATACAGATTGGGAACATAACCATTAGAGGCAATGATAGATGTCATAATTGAGGCTTGAACGACATTCATTGTTAAATATCCTTGCCCAATTGAAACATTTGCCATGTCGCCTGGATAAAATTTTCCCTTTAGATATCTATCAATAAATTTCTTATTCGGAATCGTTCCTGGATTCTGTGCAAATGGTAAATCAGACGGTCGGCCTATTTTAAATTTTTCCAACCATTTACTGTATCTTTTTATTCCCAACTTTAATCCTACCTGGTAGAAAAAAACATCACTTGATCCAATAAGTGCTTGTTTAACATTAATGGTGCCATGGCCTCCTTTAAGCCAATCTCTAAATCGCCTTCCACCTATATCTATAGACCCCGGGCAATTTAACTTTGTATCTTTAGTGATAACTTTCTCTTCAAGGGCTGCCGCTGCGGTTACAATTTTTATGATTGATCCTGGTGGTGAAGTAGCAAGCAATGCTCTATCCATAAATGGCCTAGCTTTGTCATTATTTAGTTGTTTCCAATTTTGACTAGATATTGGTTGTGCAAATAAATTTGGATCAAAAGAAGGTTTGCTTACTAGAGCTAAAATTTCCCCTGTATTCAAATCATGAACCATTGCTGCTCCATTTAGTTTTCCAAAAGCTTCGTAAATCAATTTTTCTAGTTCTATATCAATTGTTAAGGAGAGATCTGATCCTCTTTTTCTTTCAACAGTTGTTATATTTTCTTCATCAGAATCAATTTCTCTTCCTTTGTTGTCTACAAGTAAATATTTTGCTCCCATATTTCCTTGAAGTATTCGATCATATTTCTTCTCCAGACCTGAAGCACCGGAACGACTCGACAAAAAAGACCCGTAAACCAAGTCTCGCTTATCATTTGTTCTCAAATAACCTATTTTATGTGCACCAACCTCCCCGTATGGATACACTCTCAAGTAATCTATTAATAGTTCTAGTGATTCAAATTGATTCAAGTAAGATTCCAGCTTGTAAATCTCATTTATATCCAAATCCTTTTTAAGTAAAATTCTCTTAGATATATAAGGTGATTTCTCAAACCTAATCTTTTTTAAAGTTTTTTTGTCTAGATTTAGTTTATTAACAAGAAAATCTTTTATTTCCGCTGATTCTTCCTCAACATTTACTTTCATATACAAATTAATAATTGGTTTACTAATAGCTATCTTTCTTCCAAATCTATCCAAAATTTCTCCACGTGGAGATGGTACCAGTACTTCTTTTAAAAAGTTGTTTTTTGAAATTTGATGATATTTGCTTCCCTGAACAACCTGGAGGTATGCGAGTCGGAATATAACTATTCCTACAAAAATCAGTACAACTAATATTGAGAAGTTTCTTCTGGATAATGAGGCCATGAAGTATATTTAATCATAAATAACAGAATAATTGAAATTAAAGAATTATATAAAAATGGAATTATTACCATACTTATATAATCAAAGAAATCTACGCCATATAGAGACTTGTACATAATTAAAACTAGAAATGAATGGAGTATTAAAAATGAAAAAATCATTAATACATCATTTAGGATTGAGCGCCAATAATATTTTTCTATTAAATAATAGAAACTTAAGAAAAGGAAAAACTTAGAAAAAATATCTATATATCCAACAATATCGGAAAGTGATAAATAAAAAAATAATGTTGCGCAAATTCCGATAATTCTATTAAAATTGATACCAGTTGCAAGAAGAATAACAATTAAAATCAATGAAGGGTCTGTATATCCACCGAAATCAATTGAGTTTGAATTAGGAAATGCTGGTATAAAAACAAATAAATAGGCCAAAATTATCTGCAAGTAACTAAAGTTTTTCATTTTTTACAATTGAAACAAACTTGGCTCCACGTGAATACACTAAACCTTTAACTTTAATCCTTAAAAATCCCTTTTTAACTTCTATACTCTCTACGGATCCAATTTGAAAGCTTGTATATGCAAATCCACTATTATCAGAAAGATAAATTTTATCATCAACATTAATGTCTGATTGAACAGGAATGTATTCTATGTAGGAGGATACACCGTCACCTTTAAAAATTCCTGAAATTTTATTTTCACCAACTAAAACCAAAGTACTAAATCGTGGACTATGTGGAAAAATAATTTCAGAATGTCTATTAAAAACTTTGCCAATTTTGCCGATTAGACCTGTATGATTAATAACTAAATAACCCTCTCTGACTCCATTCTCTTTTCCTTTGTTTACAAAACCCATGGCAGATAAAACAATAGGAGTTTTTACAGTAACTTGGGCATGAATTAAATTAAATTTGCTCTCTTTTTCAAGTTTGAGCATTTTTCTTAATTCCTCATTCTCATTAATCAATGATTGATTAAGTTTAGAATTTTCTAATATCTCATTAGCATATTTTTTTGGTATTTGATTAGAAGCTACACTTGATAAGTTAGAAGTGAAAAAATCGGAAAAGATAAAATTTAAATTTAACAAAAAGAATATTGCGACAAATAAGAGAATTAATAATACTAGTGAGATTTTCTTTATATTTCTCTTTGAAATCATTAAGACTAAATGGAAATTCTTCTTAAAGTATTAATCTCTTCTAAAGCTCGTCCACATCCTCTAACTACACAGGTTAATGGCTCATCAGCTACTGCTACTTTAAGATTGGTTGCCTTGGAGATTCTTTCGGCTAGACCTCCTAGCAATGCTCCTCCTCCTGCAAGTACAATACCATCGACTATAATGTCTCCCGCAAGCTCTGGAGGTGTCTCGTCTAAGGTCTCTCTAACAGCAGAAATAATATGATCTACCGACTCGTCTAAGGCTTTTTTAACATCTACTGCTGTTAATTGCATAGATTTTGGCAACCCAGAGTCTAAACTTCTTCCTCTAATTGTCATTTTAAGGCTTTCGCTTGGAGTATCTCTTACGTCTGCTATTTTTTGTTTTACACTCTCTGCCATGTTTTCTCCAACTAAAATATTAAAAGTATTTCTAATATAGTCTACGATAGCAGAATTCATCGAATCACCTGCGGTTTTAATTGATCGACTAATGACCAGCCCACCGAGGGAAAGAACCGAGATTCCGGTAGTTCCTCCTCCAATATCTATAACCATTCCTCCTCTCGACTCTAAAACTGAGGGCATTTCTGCACCATATGCAGCTGCCATAGTTTCTTCGATTAGATATACTTCTCGTGCTCCAGCCGATTCTGCTGCTTCAACAACAGCTCTTTTCTCAACTGGTGTAATTCCAATTGGAACAGAGACAACAACTCTCGGTCTAACAAGAAAATTATTTTTATGATATCTAGAAATAAAATATTCGAGCATTTTTTGTGTCACTTCAAAATCTGCAATAACTCCATCTTTAAGTGGTCTAATGGCATCAATTTTTCCATGAGTTTTTCCTATCATAGCTTTTGCTTCATCACCAACAGCTAAAATTGTTTTCTCACCCATTTTATCAATTTGAACAGCTACAACTGATGGTTCGTTAGCGACGATTCCTTGATTTTTCACGTACACAACAATGTTAGCTGTGCCCAAGTCTAAACCAATATCTATCGAAAAATAGTTGGCAATCTTGTCCCAGATTGTATAAGTCTTAGTTGTATTGCTCATTAATTCTTAATTATGATTAAAAAATACTTTTTTTCAATTTTAATTCGATTAAGGCCGATTTTTATTATCTTTCAAAGGTCTTTTCCCTTCTTTAATTAATATATTCACATAAGTAAAATCTATATTGTTAGCCCCTGTCAACTCTAGTGATCTAAAAGTTTTTTCTTGTCTTGGGCTAATCGTATCATCTATAGTCAAATTATATTCTTTGATAATTTTGTTTTCCTTAAGCAATTGAACATTTATTTTTATATCAGATATTGGAGCATCACTTCTATTGAAAATTTTTATAGATCCATAGTCTTTGATATCATAATCAATTATTATTAATTCTCGTTTTGGTATGAAAAGCTCTTTTGAAAAACTTTTTTCTTTATTTTTTCTGTTTGTATTTGTTTTGGTTTTTGTTTTAGACTTTGTAATTCGCTTTGGTTGAATACTTCCTATCATACTTGCATTCTCAATAGTTACATGGACATTTCCAGTTTCGTATTGTATATAACCAATTTGAATATTGTTGAAAGTTTTTTGACTATAAGGCTCTATGTCATCCTTAATAACCACCCTGTCTCTTGTAAGCATATTTCCCCGAGAAGTTTTATAATTAACAAAGATTTCAATTTCATTATATTTAAACCTACTGTTATTAGCGAGATCCAAATTGATAGAACCCATTGAATACTTAGCATTATTAACCCATGCGAATCCCTGCAGCTTTAAATCTAATTTAGGTACTGGTGAATCATCTATATCTATATCTCCTGTTTCCGCTAGATACTCCTCGTCTCCTCCGGAAGTTAAGTACTGTTTCGAACTTACCATCTTAGCCGATTCTACCTCGATGTAGACATCCTTAAATTGCCTTGTTGGAATACCAGGCACATTAAAATTTTTGATAATTTTAGATGCTCCTGGTCCAATAGATTCTTTAATTAAAAATCCTCTTGAAGCAACAATCTTATTCTTATGCATGAAATTTAATACAAACTCTATATTTTCATAATAGTTCTTACTTTTATTCTCTATTACTAATTTTTCAACAATAATTGTTTTGGTTGATGAGTCGTCTACTACGAACTTAAAATCTAAAATTTTTATTGCTTTTTTAGCTTTAAAAGAAAATTCTTCTGAATCATACATTATGTCAGCAGATTTGATTGCTATTATAGTCGTAGCCGGTACAAAAGGAAGAATTGGGGTACTAATATTTTTAATTACTATTGTTTGATTTGGACCAATAGTATCCTTTATTGGTATAGAATGTCTGGTTAGCGTTCCAGCTCGATTATATATCTGAAGCTCTAATGATATATTTTTAAATCCAACGATAGATGAGTTCTTAATTCGAATCTCTTGAAACTTCCCTATAGTGCCCTTAGCTTTGGTAAGCCATTTGAAATCAACAATTTTTAATTTAGATAGATCTGCATTGTTGATGTTTCTCCTAATTTCTAATTCTTTTTCTCTGCTATCGGGTTGACTAGATACGACTTCTTGAGATAAAAATACAGAAAAAATAGCTATGTAAGTTAATAAGATTTTCTTTGATATGCTCATTATGTTTAATTACAAAATAATATCTGATAAACTTAAATTTGTAATTAAGGAATAGAGATTTTCATGCCTAGATATATATTGTTATCATCATTGACGCCGGAAGGAAGAAAGACCTTAAAGGAACGTCCTTATAGGATGAAAGAGGTTGATAAAGAGATTGAGTCCATGGGAATTAAAATTTTGAGTCAGTACGCAACTTTGGGACCATTTGATTTTGTAAATGTTGTTGAAGCTCCTGATAATGATTCAATAAGCAAACTATCTATAGAGCTAACATCCAGAGGAACTATTCAAATCACAACACTTCCTGCAATTAATATTGATACTTTTATAAAACACTTGAAATCAGAGGATGAGTAAAAATTTTAGATAAGCTTCTACAAAAGATTAAAGAACAATCAGTTAATGTTCCTGGGTATAAGGCAAAAAGAGTTTTAAGAATTTATTTGTACCTGGCAATTCTAGGAGTATTTGTTCCTATAATTTATTTGTTATTTATCTTAATTTTTAATAATGCATGATGCTCAACATTAATATTGATATATCTAATAAGAAGTGGCTAATAGTTGGTGGTGGTCAAGTTGCATCCAGAAGGATAAAGAAAATACTTGAATCAAAAGGGGTTGTAAAAGTAGTAGGAAAAAGTATCTCTAAGCCAATTAAAAATATTGGGGAAAAAAACAAACATATAAAAATATTCGAAAGAAGCTTTAGGGTGGTTGATTTGAACTCTACAGATTTTGTTATCGCCTGTACAGATGACGAAAATCTTAATAATAAAATAGTACAAGAGTCTAGAAAAAGAAATATCTTGGCATCAAATGCTTCTAATCAAAAGATTAGCGACTTTTCTTTTACCTCTAGTTTTAAACTAAACAAAGATATTAAAATCAATTGTGATACAAATGGAAACTCTCCTTTCTTTAGCAAGATTATTAGGATCCTTTTTCAACATACCTTAAAGAAGGATTTGTTAGCACTTTACAAAATACTTAAATCATCAAGAAAAAATAAGTCGGGGTTAAAGAAGGTTGAGCAATTAATACTAAACTCTGGATTATTAAAAGCAGAAGAATATAATAGTAAAGTAATTAAAATTATAAAAGAGCTTAAAAAGGACAAGTATTAAGATGAGTCAAGTTGATACCGCCAATTTTCATAAGGGTTTGAGAATTATTTATGAGGATGAGATGTGGGAAATAGTCGATTTTCAGCATAGGGTGATGCAGCAAAGAAGTCCCGTAGTAAAGACAAAATTAAAAAATATAATTAGTGGATCTGTACAAGAAAAAAGTTTTAGATCTGGGGATACTTTTGAGTTGCCAGATTTAATTAAAAAAGAATCTCAGTTTCTTTACTCAGATGGAGACAATTTTACATTCATGGATATGGTGGATTATGAACAGTACCAAATAGACAAAGATATAATTGGTGAAAAGTCTAAATTTTTGAAAGAAGAACAAAGTGTTCAACTGCTTCATTATAATGGTTCACCCATAGATATCGAACTGCCTACGAGCGTAGATTTAGAAATCTCAATAACTGAACCTGGGATCAGAGGAGACACAGTAACAGCAGGAAATAAACCTGCTGAGCTAGAAACTGGGGGTAAAATCCTAGTCCCTCTATTTATCAACATAGGGGACATAGTCAAGGTTGATACAAGGGATGGCAAATACCTAGAAAGAACAAAGAAAGCATGAATAAATTTACTTTGTAGTTCATATATTTTACAATTTTTCTATGAAGAATATTAAAGTGTTCTCCGGCACCGCCAGTAAAAAACTAAGTAGTGCGATATGTAAAAAACTGAATATCAATCTTGGGAATCTCGAAATTAGAAGATTCAGTGACGGGGAAATTTTTGTAGATATAGATGAGAGCGTTAGGGGCTCTAATGTTTATGTGATTCAATCAACATCTGCGCCTGTAAACGAGAACCTAATGGAACTATTTATTATAATTGATGCTTTAAAAAGAGCAGCTGCTAATGAAATTACAGCTGTAATTCCCTACTTTGGCTATTCAAGGCAAGACAGAAAAGTTTCTGATCGATCTCCTATAACTGCTAGACTTGTTTCGGATTTATTAATTACATCGGGTATAAAAAAAGTTATCACCATGGATTTACACGCTGGACAAATACAAGGTTTCTTTGATATACCTGTAGATCATCTTTACGCTAGACCAATTGCAATCAAATACCTTAAAAAGAAGTATAAGAAAAAAAATCTCACAATTGGTTCACCTGATGCTGGGGGGATGGAAAGAGCAAGAGTCTTTGCAAAAGAATTAAAAGATTCTGGGCTTGTCATGACAGACAAAAGACGCCCAGCGCCAAACATGGCAGAAATAACAAAAGTGATTGGGGACGTAGTTGGAAAAGACGTTATATTGATTGATGATATGATTGATACCGGAGGGACAGCTGCTAAATCAGCTGAGGCTATAGTTAAATCTGGAGCAAATAGTGTGTCAATGTTCTGTACTCACGGAGTCCTTTCTGGAGATGCAGTCAGAAATATTGAGAATTCTCATATTGAGGAACTTATAATTACTGATACAATAAATAATCAAGAAAAACTAAAAGGCTCAAAAAAGATAAAAGTATTAACTGTTGCCGACTTAATCGCTGAGGCTATAAAAAGAATTGTTAGTAATAAATCTATTAGCCAGTTATTTTCTTAGGAGAAAAAAATGCCAACGGTTCAATTTAATGTAACAAAGAGAGATTTACTAGGAAAAGAAGCCAGCAAGAAGTTTAGAAAAGACGGATTAGTTCCCGCTGTTGTTTATGGAAAAAACAAAGAAAATTTGAATATCAATGTTGACCACTTAAAGCTAAAGAAAATATTTAAATCTGAAGCCGGGGAAAATACTATAATAGAAATGCAAGTTGAGGATTCTGATATAAAAAAGATTGTACTTCTAAAGGAAGCACATTTAGATACTCTAACTAGCAACCCGTTGCATTTGGATTTCTATGAGATTAATGAGGGCGAAGAAGTTAAAGTTTCTTGCCCCTTAAAATTTATTGGGAAACCTGAAGGAGTAAAAAGTGGTGGAGTTATTCAAACTCTTACAAATGAAGTTCAAGTCCAGTGTTTGCCTGCCAACATACCTAACAATATAGAAGTTGAAATATCCTCACTTGAAATAGGTGAAACCTTAAGGGTTGAAAACATACCCGATATTGAAGGAGTAGATGTAATATCAAATCCTCAAAGTACAGTTCTTAGCATACTTGCTCCAAGACTTGTAGTAGAAACAGAAGCAAAAGAAGATGAACCTTCGGAAGAAGAAGGTGAAGGTAAAGAAGCATCTACTGAAGAGAAACCAACCGAAAGTGACAAAGAAGAAGCAAAATAATTCGATTTTATTAGTTGGTCTAGGTAATCCAGGGGACAAGTATACTGATACAAGGCATAACGTTGGCTTTACTTTTATAGATTCGTTAGCAAAGAAAATTTCGCTCGATATAAATCAATCAAAATTCTTATCTCTATATGCAAAATATCATAAGAGAGATCAAGAAGTCTTTTTAGCCAAACCTCAAACATTTATGAATGAAAGCGGAAAAGCTGTAAAAGAAATAAAGAATTTTTATAAAATCTCAATCGATAAAATTATTGTGGTGTTCGATGATATAGATTTGAATATAGGTCAAATTAGAATAAAAATAGGTGGGGGTTCTGGTGGTCACAATGGAGTAAAATCAATTATAGAAGAGCTTTCAACAGATAATTTCATCAGGATAAGAATTGGGATTGGGAAACCATTAGAAAAAACAAATGTTAATAAGCATGTTTTGTCTAAATTTGATAAAAATGAAATTAATCTAATTAAAGAAATAACCGATATTTCAGAAGAAATTATAGATGATATAGTTTTTGAAGGAATTGCATTTGCAATGAACAAATTTAACAGTAAAATTCAATGAAGATTATCCAAAAAAACATAATATCTAACAGGAGGAAATTATGGACTTATCAAATCAGTTTGTCACATATGGCGGAATTATACTTGCTGTTCTAGGTTTAATTTACGCTCAAGTTACATATTGGAACATAAAGTCTCAGCCAAGAGGTAACGATACACAAAAGAAACTTGGCGTGACTATTTATAATGGCGCTATGTCATTCATAAGACAGGAGTATAAATATATAATCATTTTTGTTCTTGTTGTTGGCACTGGGCTATTTTTCTATTTTGGAAAAGAAACTGCGATTGCGTATTTTGCAGGAGCTTTGCTATCCATGACTTGTGGGTGGGCTGGAATGACATCAGCCTGTATTGCCAACAGTAGGACAGCTGAAGCAGCTTCAACTGGAGGCCAAGGCCCTGCACTAGTAACTGCCTTTAAAGGTGGTAGTGTAATGGGTTTTTCAGTAGCTAGTCTAGGCTTGCTGGGATTATCAGTAGCATTTGCTATTTACTTTTATCTGAATCCTGTAACTAGTGAGAGCTTAATGAATTTTGCAACCAACATTGGAGGTTTCGCAATGGGAGCCAGCTCGGTTGCGCTTTTCGCTAGGGTTGGTGGAGGAATTTATACAAAAGCTGCGGACGTAGGTGCAGATTTAGTAGGAAAAGTTGAAGCAGGAATACCTGAAGATGACCCAAGAAATCCAGCAACTATAGCTGACAACGTCGGAGACAATGTTGGTGATGTAGCAGGTATGGGAGCAGATTTATTTGAATCCTATGTAGGGAGTGTTATAGCAACTATTGTTATAGCATCAAGTTTTGCCTTAGATGCAGATGTTAAACTCGCTTATTATGCTTTTCCTATAATTTTAATTATCGTTGGAACCCTAGCATCATTTATAGGGACAAAAGTTGTTGATCTTCTTCAGAAATCAGAACCATCTGGGGTTTTGAGGAAGGCATCTCTTACAGCTGGAATTCTTTTTCTGGTTTTCGGCTACTTTGCTTTAAATCTTGTAGGAGGAAGTGTTGGAATACCAGAAGACGATTTGCTTAATGTTTTCCTTTGCACAATATTTGGGCTTTTGTCAGGATCAACAATTGGAATGATTACAGAATACTACACATCTGGAAAACCAATAGAAGATATTGCTGATGCATCGGATCGTGGTGGAGTAGCCACTAACATAATTAGTGGATTATCGGTTGGAATGCTTAGTACTGCTCTTCCGGTGATAGTAATCGTTTTAGCTATTGTTCTTTCATATCTTAGTTTTGGTCTTTATGGAATTGGTATAGCTGCTGTTAGCATGCTGGCAACAATTGGCATAACCATGTCCGTTGATGCTTATGGACCAATTGCTGATAATGCTGGTGGTATAGCAGAAATGGCTCATTTAGGTCCTGAGGTAAGAAAGATTACTGACAAATTAGACTCCCTAGGAAATACCACGGCTGCTATCGGAAAAGGCTTTGCAATAGGTTCAGCCGCATTAACTGCATTAACACTTTTTGTTGCTTTTGCAGCTGCAGCAAAACTAGATGTGGTAGATTTAAGAGATTTTAAAGTTGTCGCTGGACTTTTACTTGGTGGCATGATTCCTTATCTTTTTGGAGCATTAACGATGGGTGCAGTCGGTAGAGCTGCCGAAGGGATGGTTCAAGAAGTAAGAAGACAATTTAGAGAAATAAAAGGAATAATGGAAGGTGAAACAGAACCAGACTATGCTTCTTGTATAAAAATTAGCACTGAATCATCTTTAAAAGAGATGATACTTCCTGGGCTACTAGCGGTTATTTGCCCAATCTTGGTAGGATTTTTGCTAGAACCTAAGGGATTAGCTGGATTCTTAGCTGGTGCTCTTATTTCAGGGGTGACTCTTGCTCTTATGATGGCAAATTCTGGAGGTGCCTGGGATAATGCAAAAAAATACATAGAAGAAGGAAATGTTGGAGGTAAAGGATCCGAGGCTCATAAAGCTGCTGTAGTCGGTGATACTATCGGGGATCCATTCAAAGATACATCCGGTCCTGCTATGAATATTTTAATTAAACTAATGACAATTGTGTCTTTAGTTGCAGCACCATTATTCTTATAAAAAATGAGTTCACTTAGCTGCGGTATTGTTGGTCTGCCGAACGTTGGAAAATCAACCATCTTTTCGGCACTCACCAATGCTGCAGCAGAAAGTGGAAACTATCCTTTTACAACAATTGAACCTAATATAGCGGTCGTTGATATTCCTGATGAAAGATTAAACAATCTTCATATGTTGTTAAATTCAAAAAAGAATATACCTGCATCTTTAAAATTTGTTGATATTGCTGGTCTTGTAAAAGGAGCAAGTGATGGCGAAGGACTAGGAAACAAATTCTTAGGCAACATAAGGGAAGTCGATGCTATTGCTCATGTATTAAGATGCTTTGAAGGAGATACAACACACGTTCTAGAAAGTGTAGACCCTATTCGTGACCTTGAGATAATTAATCTTGAATTAGTGATTAGTGATTTGCAGATATTAGAGAAAAGAATATTAAAATTGGACAAAATTAAAAAAAGCGGTGACAAAGATGCTGCCAATGAATATGAGATAGTAAATCAAATAATTAAACTTCTAAATCAAAATAAAACTTTAAACCTGGAAAACAATTTCAATGAAAAAGAAGTCCAAATTATAAAAAGATTAAATCTAATTTCTACAAAACCTGTAATGTACGTATTAAATTATGGAACCACATCAATCAACCAAGATAGAATATTAGAATTAAAAAACATGATAATTAATAGAGGAGACTCTTATATAGAAATATACGGATTACTAGAAAATGAAATTAAGGATTTAGATAATGAGGAAAAAGAATTGTTTCTTAAAGAATATGAGATTACGGACACTGGATTAAAAATCCTTATAAAAAAAGCTTATTCAATATTAAATCTAATAACTTTTTATACTGCAGGAGAGCAAGAAACAAGGGCTTGGAGTATAGCAAATAATTCTACTGCTCCAATAGCTGCTGGGAAAATACATTCTGATTTTCAAAAGGGTTTTATAAGAGCAGAAATAATTGACTATAAAGATTATGCAGAACTAGGTTCTGAAGAACTTGTAAAAAACAAAGGGTTGATAAGATCTGAAGGCAAGGATTACATAATCAAAGATGGAGATATAGTTCACTTTAGGTATAATGTTTAGCAGCCTGTTGTCAATCAAATTGACCAACAGACCATAACAGGAGGTCAGAAATGACGAATTTTTACGAGGTACTTTTTATAGTTCCTACTAGTTTGGAAGAAGAAGCCAACAAAGAATTATCAGAAAAAATTAAAAAAACTATCGAAGAGAAACATTCGTCAAAGATTGTTAAATTTGAAAAATGGGCTGATAGAAAACTTGCTTATACAATTCAAGATTACAAGGAAGGTAGGTATTATTTGTTAGAGACGGATTGTTCATCTGAGTGTATAAAAGAACTTGAATCAATTTTAAGCTTTGAAAAAACTAAAGTACTTAGATTTATAATCGATAAAATTGAAAAAAGGGTGAAAAAATGAGTGAGAAAAAAGATTTTCAAAATAAAGAAAGAAAACCAAGAAAAAGACCTGCTAAGCTTCTTGAGGGCAACGTGGAGATTGATTATAAAAACGTAGAATTGTTATCAAACTTCATAACTGAGAGAAAGAAGATTGCTCCTAGAAGAATGACAGGAACATCAGCATCCCAACAAAGAAAAATCTCTAAGGAGATAAAGAAAGCCAGATATATGGCTCTTCTTCCTTATACAGTAAATCATAAATAATAATTAATATGAAATTAATCTTGCTAAAAGATGTGAAAAAGATTGGGAAAAAAGACGATATTGTCGATGTGGCTGAAGGACATGCTAGAAACCATTTAATACCGGACAAGCTTGCTATTGAAGCAAATAAGAAAAATATAAATGATTTAAATTCAAAAAAAGATTCTCAGAGAAAAAGAAATTTGGCTACAATTGAGAAGGCAACGGGTCTTTCTGTCAATCTCAGAAAGGAAGAACTAACATTTTATGTGAAAGAGAACGAAGGTAAAATTTTTGGTTCTATTACATCAAAGTTAATTGCCGAAAGACTTAACAATCTTGGATATCCAATAGACAAAAAATCTATATATCTAGACAGGCCGATTAACAATTTGGGAGAAACAAAAGTAAAAATTAAACTCCATAGTGATGTACATGCTGAAATCTCCGTAATAACTTTAAAAGAAGAAAATTGACATCGATTAAAAACTTATAGTAATCTAACAAAATAATGATATTAGAAGTAATTCCAGGTGGTGCCTTTGTTGAAAATACTTATCTGATTCAAGGAAAAGAATCGGAGGAGTTAATTATCATAGATCCTGGTAGCCAAATTGAAGAAATAGAGGCATCTGCAGCAGGAATAAATTTTAATACGCTTTATATAGTTAATACTCATTCACATTTAGATCATGCCTATGGAGTGGAGTATTTTAAGAAAAAATATGATGCTAAATTTTATATACACAAAAATGAAGAAACTATTCTAGATGCAATGATTAATGCTTCAATTAGATTTGGTTTAGAAGAGTTTGCTAATCCTGTGATTCCAAAAATCGATTTCTACCTTGAAGACAATCAGGAAGTGAATATGGCTGGGTTAGTATTCACATGTATACTTGTACCTGGGCACTCACCAGGGAGCCTATGTTTTCTTTTTGAACCTAGCAAAAATCTTAATGAAGACCTTAAAGAAAATATAGTTATTTGTGGAGATACTGTATTTGCAGGAAGTGTTGGAAGAGTAGACCTTACGGGTGGAACATCAATGGAAGAACTTGTTGGGAATATTAATAAACGACTTATGTCTTTGCCTGATACAACAAGATTATTTCCTGGTCATGGTCCTGAAACGCTAGTAAGTATAGAAAAACAATCAAATCCATATTTAGCTGGTTTTTATAATGAATTTTAAATATTTTAAACTTTCTATAATTTTTATTTCCTCATTTCTTTTATTGATAGTAGCTATAGAAGTTGTTGAATTAATTCAGCAAACAAGAAAAAGAAATCATATATATAGCGAGATCGATAGAATCAAAGCAGAAAATAATATTTTCAAGAAAGAGATTTCCCTGTTAGAAAAGAATGAATTCTACCTAAATCTCTTAGCTAGAAAAAAACTTGGTATGATTAAAGAAGGTGAGAAAATCTATAGGTTTGATAATGATTAATATCGACAATTTAAAAGATGCCAGAAGAAGTAAAAAAAATATTAGAGAATCTCAAAGCTTTTCCTAAAAAAGCCTTAGGTCAAAACTTTTTAATTAATAAAACAAAAATCAATAAGATAAGTGAAGAGTTGTTGAAATACGATACTGATGAAATAATTGAAATAGGCCCTGGTCTAGGAGCAATAACTGAGAAAATTGCTCATTCGAAAAAAAGAATTATATGTATCGAGAAAGACGGTACGCTTTATGATTATCTAGTAAATAAATTTATAGATTCACCTGATTTACATGTAATCAAAAAAGATATTCTAAATACAAGCTTAAGGAAAATTAGAACTAAGAAAAAGGCTATTGTTTTTGGCAATCTTCCATACAATATAGCATCACAGATAGTAATAAAATTTGTAGATGAGTTTTACATGGAGAAGGTAGCTGGAATTTTCATGTTTCAAAAGGAAGTCGCTGAAAGAATTCTTTCAGCTCCAAAGTCCAAAGCATACAATGCTTTTACATTAAAGATCCAAAGCTTCTTTGAAATCAAAAAGATTCTGAGTCTTAATGAAGCTGATTTCTGGCCACCACCAAAAATAAAATCTACTTTAGTTATGTTGAGACCAAAAACTAAGAATAAAAAAAACTACGAGAACTATACTGAATTTAATGCCTTTCTTACTTTGTCTTTTTCTTCAAAGAGGAAAACTTTGATAAATAATTTACAGAAAAATTTTCCTAGAGAAAAGATATTGTTAGCTTTAAAAAAAATATCTAAAAAAGAAAACATCAGGGCAGAAGAAATAGATAATGAAGATTTCTTTGAAATATTTTACTATCTAAAGAATCAAAAATAATATATTTTGCTTAACAATTGGTCAATGAAAGGCCTTATAGAATAATTATAATCATTTACTATAATTGAAAAAGCATAAAGATCATCATCTTGACCTTTAAAGTATCCAGACAGCGAGCTTACTCCAAATATATAACCTGTTTTAGCCCTCAGGTTGTCATATAATGGCTTATTTTTAAATCTACGAATCAAAGTTCCATCTATTCCTCCTACTGGCAAGGATTCATAGAAATCATCAAAATAATTTTGGTCAACAGTAAATTCTAGAATCTTAACCATAGCTACTGGTGAAATCTTGTTTTTAGAAGAAAGCCCTGAACCGTCACTGATTACAAAGCTTCCTTCATCAAGTTCAATTTTTTTAATCAAAAAATTCTTCACCAGTCTTCTAGAATTTACCCACGAGCCTTCTGTCCTAAAAAAATTAGCGGATAATTTTTTGAATAGATGCTCTGCATATAGATTGTTGCTTTTTTTGTTTACTACACTAACAATCGTAGAAAGTTGTGATGAGCTTGTTTCGTATTTTATTTTGAATGGGCTTAATTTTCTAATGGTTGGAATCTTTGAGATTTTAATATTTCCATTAAATTTTATATTTTGTCTCCTAAGTTCTTTTTTAAATTTTACACCCAACAAATATAATGGATTATCTGTTAAGTAGACTGTGGAACCTGAAGAGTAATAATTTCCATCAATGGCTATCGAAGATACATACGGTGCCCACACTAATCCTTTCCATTTCATTTTCCAGTCTCGATTATAGTATGGTTTTTCATAGTAATTACTGTTCAGCACTATATCTCCATCAATCGATTTAACTCCTTGCTTCTTAAAATAAGCAACTGCTTTCTTTAAGTGACTTCTTTTTAGAGTTGGGTCACCTTTAGTATCGATAAAAAGATCTTGCTTGTATAAACCTGTTTGATTTTTTTTGACCGCTAGAAAAAAAACAGTCTTAAACCTATAGTTCTTTCCTAATAAATGCAGAGAAGTAATTGTGGTAACTATCTTCTGGTTTGATGCAGGAGTAAATTTTTTCTTCCCTTTATAGCTTGCAATAATTTTTCCGTTCGTAATATTCTTAATATAGATACCTAGATTTGGGCTTATTGAGATTTGTCTTGCTATCAATGAGTCTACCGTTTCTGCCATCGAGCAATTACTTGCAAACAGAAAGAAGAACAAAGTATAAATCATGGATGATTTATTTAATGTGAATCTGCCCATGTTTTACCACTTTTAAGTTCTACCACTAAAGGGACATTTAACTTAATAGAATTCTCCATATGACTAATTATACGTTCTGAGACATATTCTATCTTATTTTTTTTCACTTCAAATACTAACTCATCATGAACTTGTATTATCATCTTACAATGTTTTTCAATTGAAAAATCATCATTGATGCATATCATCGATTGTTTGATTACATCAGATGCTGAACCCTGAATAGGGGTATTTATTGCTGCCCTTTCCGCAGCTGCTCTAAGGGCAAAATTATTCGAATTGATTGTTTCGATATACCGTCTTCGTTTAAGAATTGTTTCAGCATAACCTTTTTGACGAGTTAAATTTTTTATTTTTTCAAAAAATTCTTTTACTCCACTATATCGTTCAAAATACTTTTCAATATATTTTCTTGCTGTTTTTGTATCTTGGTTGATTTGCAAAGCTAAACGTTTAGCTCCTATTCCGTATAGTATTCCAAAATTTATCGTTTTTGCTATTCTTCTTTGTTCCTCACTTACTAGATGCTTTCTTAAATTAAAAATCTCAGAAGCTGTCTTAGTATGGATATCCTCTCCGCTTTTAAAACTTTTTATCATTTCTTTGTCTTTCGAAAAGTGAGCTAAGAGTCGAAGCTCAATTTGAGAATAATCTGCGGAAACAATAATCGAGTCTTTATCACTTGAAACGAAAGCTTCTCTTATCCTTTTTCCCTCAGTTGTTTTTATTGGTATATTTTGTAAATTTGGATTACTTGAAGAAAGTCTTCCGGTAGCGGTCCCTACATGATTATAAGACGTATGTATTTTCTTTGTATCAGGGAAAACAAGTTCGGGTAATAAATCAAGATATGTGGATTTAAGTTTAGAGTAAAATCTAAAAAGTAAAATTTCATTTAATACATCATGTTGATTAATAATATTTTGTATAGATTCAGAGTCAGTCGAAAATTCTCCTTTTTTTGTTTTTTTAAATGGTTTTAAATTTAATTTTTCAAATAATATCTTTCTTAATTGTAAGGGTGAATTGATATTAAACTCTTCATCTACTTGTTTATATATTTTTTTTTGCGTTTTTTTAATTGAAGTATTGAATTCTTTTGACAAGCTTTTGAGTTTTTTTTGGTCTATTTTGACCCCTTCTTTCTCCATCTGTGCTAATACATAAATAAATGGAATTTCATATTTACTAAAAAAACTCATCAACTTATTTTCTTTTAATTTTTTGCTGAACAAATAAAACAATCTTAGAGTAATATCTGCGTCTTCACATGAATAATTAACTGCTGTATCAATTTTCACATCTGAAAACGGGATACTCTTTTTATCGATAGTTGTAACCTCCTTATAAGTTATCATCTGGTGGTTAAGAAATCTTCTAGATAAATTATCTAGACTGTATGTCTGCAAAGAGCTATCAAGGAAATGTGCGGCTATCATTGTATCGAAAAAAATACCCTTGAGATTTACGCCATATTTAGAAAAAACTATAATTTCATATTTTATATTTTGACCGATTTTCTTAATTTTTTCGTTCTCAAGTATTGGTTTAAGATTTTTAATTATATAATCAATTTTAAGCTGATCTATTTCTTCTTTGTGAGATATAGGTATATAAAAACCAGTCTCTTCAATGAAAGAAAAGGATATTCCCACTATTTCTGCCTCTATAGGGTTTGGTGATGTAGTTTCTAAATCTAAGGACACAAAATCCGATTTATTTAAATTGGATAATAATTCTTGAAAATCATCAATAGTTAATATTGATTTATAATTAGAATTTTCTACTTTTCTATAATTAGTCTTTTGGTCAACAAACGATTCAAATTCTAGCTCTACAAAAAGGTTGTTTAAGGCTTCTTCGTCTGGCTCTATTATTTTAAAATCTTCCGTTTGAAGGGAAATATTCAAGTCTGTTTTTATTGTCACCAATTCTTTGCTAAGATTTGCTTCTTCTTGGTAATCCAGTAGAAGATTCCTTATTCGCTCGTTTTCAACCTTATCTAAGTTCTTATAAAGATTTTCTAAGGTCTTGTGTTTCCCAAGCAATCCTTCAGCTGTTTTAGGACCTATTCCCTTAACTCCTGGAATATTATCTATCGAGTCTCCAACCAAAGAAAAGAAATCTATCATTTGCTTTGGACTTAATCCATATTTTTTTACAACTTCATCGACCGAGGTAGTTCTGTTCCTCATTGTATCAATCATTGTAACTTTTGAATCAATCAATTGAGTAAAATCTTTATCGCCTGAAAGGATGATAATGTTATGTTTTGACTTAAATTTCTTAACTAGTGAGCCTATTACATCATCAGCCTCATAATTTTCCATGGACAACACTCTAACTCCTTTTGCTTTCAAGAAATCTATAATTATTGGAAATTGTAAAGAGATGTCTTCAGGTGCTTCTCCTCTATTCGCTTTATATTCATCAAAGATATCATTCCTAAAGGATTTACCACCTGAATCAAAGACTGCAGCAAAGTAGTCTGGTTTAGTTTCTTCAAGCAATTTGTTAATCATGGTTACAAAACCAAAAATTGCATTCGTAGGGAACCCTTTAGAGTTCTCTAGGTAGTTTATTGCATGATATGCTCGGAATACATAAGAGCTAGCATCTAATATAAAAAAGTTTTTTGAGCTCATTCAAGATTAAGCTTCTTTGCTAATTCCCCATTTTCAAACATTTCAATACAGATATCACATCCTCCTAGAAATTCTCCATCAACATAAAGCTGAGGAAGTGTAGGCCAATTAGAAAATTCTTTAATAGATGAGCGAAGCTCTGGATCAGCTAGAACATCAAAAGTCTTATATTCTATGTTGAAAGTATTAAGAATTTGAACAACTTGTGAAGAAAAGCCACACATGGGCATCTCTGGTGTACCTTTCATAAATAAAACAATTTTATTCTCTGCTATTGATTTAGCTATCAAATCTTTAATCTCTTCGGACATAATCTCCTCTTAAGTATCCAACTCTTTTGGAGAAAGAGTTTTCATTGATAGTGCATGGATATCTTCTGCCATGTCACTGCCTAATACTGAATATATAATTTTATGTCTTTCGAGAGTAGATTTTCCTTCAAAAATAGGGCTAATAATCACTGCCTCAAAATGAACACCATCTCCCTTAACATCAGCTTTTGTTTCAGGAATAGAGGATTCTATTTTCTCTTTTATATACTCAACATCCATCGCAATATAATTATTATAATACAATTCCGTATGCTATCAATTTAATAAATTAAACCAAAAAAGTTTAGTAGGAAAAAGATAAGAAAAATACTCAAGAAGAGCAATCCCGATAAAGAGAGAGTCTTTAAAACTTTATTTGGTCTAAATTCTAGAGGAAAATCTTTGTTGAAAATTAATTTATGATTGAGAAATGCTAAGAAGGGTGCCGTAACAAAGGAAAGAATGGTTGCCAAATCAACTAAATATTTCATTCTTTTCCCTATATAAAAGATTGTGATTAAGGTCCCAACAACTACAAAAAATAATAAGATTTTTTTGTAATCCTTTTCCTTTGAATTTGAAGTATTTTTAATAACATTAATACTTTTGCTTAGAACCCTTGGAAAGGCGTCGAGACAAGTAATAGTAGTGCTAAACATAGTAGTGAATGCTGTAAGTAGAATTATATTTCTAGACCAATCTCCTAAAGAAGCATAAAGTTGAACAAGTTGATTTACAAATGTTGTTGCACTGGGTGCAAATTCTTCTCCACTTCCATAAAAAACATTCGCTCCTAATATTAAAAAAAGAACAGCAAGTAGAGAAGTTGTAATATAAGAAATATTAAAATCTAAAAAATTATCTTTATAAGAAAAGGATTCATTATGATTCCTCTTTTCCATTATCCAAATTGATGACCAAGCAGATAAGTCAATTGGTGACGGCATCCAGCCAATTAATGCAATAATAAAAGTAAGTCCAACTGATGAGAGAATTTCGGGTTGGATGAAATCTATCGAAGGGACCACCGTTATTTGATTTGTTAGACACACAGAGACTAAAGTTGATATTACAAGTATTAAAATAAGAAATTTTACGAAAATATCAAAGTATTTTCTATTAACAAAGAGTATGATAAAACTGCAAAGAGATAGAATGATTAAAGAAGTTAAAAAGAAATCGGAATCGAGATTTAACCAATTTTGAAGAATCGCAGCAGTGACTCTTGTTACTCCTGCTTGAATAGTGAACATAGTAGAAATAGTTAGTGCAACAAACAAATAGATTGCCCACTTTCCGATCTTTCTATATCCATCCAAGACCGTTTCATTCTTAACGACGGTATATCTTGTAGCAAATTCAAAGAAAGGATATTTAAAAAAGTTAGCCAAAATAACGGTGAGAATTAAGATGTAACCATAAGTTGCTCCAGCTCTAGTTGATTGAACTATATGAGAAACACCTATTGCTGCAGATGCCCACAATATACTAGGACCAAGCCTGTTAATTAATTGTAAAATATTATTCATAAATCTAGATTATTATATTTTTTTTTAGTTAAAATTAAAGCTATAAATTAATAAAGCAAGGAGGCGGTATGACAGATTGTGCAATAATTGGTTCGGGAATCAGTGGTACATTCGCGGCTTTGTATTTTAAAAGGTTTGGCATAAGTAATATATCAATTTTTGATAAATCACGAGGAGTAGGAGGAAGGCTAGCAACTAGAAGAATAGAAAATGGGAAGTTTGATCATGGTGCACAGTATCTCAATATAGAGGAAATAAGACATGTTCCTGAGATAGTTAGTCTAATAAAAAACAAAATTATTTTTAAATGGGGGGAAATGGATCGATATGTGGCAGAGGAAGGAATGACGAATATAAGCAAATTTTTACTCTCTGATTTAGATGTAAAAAAGGAACATAAACTTCTACGTATTAACAACTTAGATGATAAAATTGAATTAGTCTTTGAAAACGGTGAAACTTTTTATTCGAAATCAATAATTTTTTCATGTCCAATACCCCAAACTATAGAAATCCTTGAAAATAGTAAAATTAAAGTAAAAGAATCCTCCTTTAATAAGCTAAAAAAGATTGAATACAATCCTTGCATCGTTATTTTAATAGAAGGAAAAACAAGGGCTGATAGTTTGGAAGAAGATTTTGGTCAAAATTTTTCTTCGGGGAATATATCCTGGATTGCTGATAATAATAAGAAGAGAATATCGGAACGAAATAATTTTTTTACTGTTCAATGTTCTAGTGATTTTAGTCAATTAAATATTGATAAAAATTATGATGAGATTGCTTCTTTAATAGATAAAGATTTAAGAAATATTTTTACAGATGAATATAAGATTTTATCAAACCATAAATGGCGATATTCTACACCAAAAACATTCTACAAAAATGAACTAAGTATCGATGTTGGGAAAAATATTTTTATTGGAATATGTGGTGATGCTTTCACAAATGGGAAATTTGATGGTGCAGTAAAATCTGGAATTAATATTGTTACTAAATATTTAGATAGATATCGTTAGAAGCTCGTTCCAATTTGTAGTAAAATGTTTTGATTTTTTAGTCCTCTTAGTTATCCAAGCCTGGTTAACACCAGTAATGCTGTATTTAAGAGTATTTTTTCCGTAATGATTATTAATCTTATCAATGACTTTCATTAACCTCTCTTCTTTGTCTATCAATTCCAAATTATCATTAAATGTGAATTGTTTGAAATTTGAGTCTTGGATTTCAGCTAAAAACACATGTCCTTTTTTATATAAGAGACCTTTTTTAAAAATCTTCTTAAGTATGTTAATTCCATGATGAATCAATGTAGAAGTAGAGTTAGTCGATTGTTCTAGTAGAATTGTGTCATGCAAAAATATATATCCTAAATTGCTATCAAATTTGTTAGTTGAAATAGCAACGGTAATCCTAGAGCATAGTGAATCTTGCTCTCTTAGTTTCTCTGCAGCCCGTGATATATATGTTGATATTGCTTCTTCAAGTAAATTAAAATCTAGAACTCCTGAAGCAAATGCCCTAGAAGTAATTATTTGTTTCTTGTTAGGTTCTGCATATTTTAATTCTATACATGGAAAACCGTTTAATTCCATTACTGTCTTGAGCACATTAATACTTGTTTTTTTTCGTATCCATTTATAATCAACCTCCTTTAATTCAAGAGCATTGCTTATTCCGTTGCTCGTAAGAAATTCATTTAGTCTATTACCAATTCCCCAAATCTCTCCAACTTCTACGTCTTTCAAGATAGGTTCTATAAGCTTGTCGTCATTTACTAGAGTGCTAATTCCGGCTTCTTTCTTTGCTATTTTATTTGCAACTTTTGCTAAAGTCTTGGTCGTCGATATCCCTATAGATACTGGGATTCCTGTCCATTTCAATATTCTCTCTCTAAGTTTATTGAATTCTTCAATAATAGATTTTTCATTCGAATGTGCAAAATAAACAAATGCTTCATCTATTGAGTAAATTTCGGTCTTAGGAAAAGAATCTCTTATTATGGTCATTACTCTGCTAGACATATCAGCGTAGAGAGTGTAGTTCGAGGAAAATACTTGTACATTATTTTTTTCGATTATTGGCTTACATTTAAAAAATGGCTCGCCCATTCTGATTCCTAGTCTCTTAGCTTCGTTAGACCTTGCGATTATACATCCATCATTATTGGAAAGAATAATTAATGGCTTATTCCTTAGTGTTGGGTTAAAGACCTGTTCGCAAGAAGCATAAAAATTATTACAATCAATTAAAGCTACATATTGTTTCATGGCTAAGCTTGGTGGATGATGTAGGTAACAACACCCCATGTATCAAAATCCATTTCTTCTGTTATTTCAATCTTCTTGAAACTCTTATTCTCAGGATGAAGAAATATTCTTTGGTTTCTTATCGAAATTCTTTTTACAGTTAGCTCTCCATTAATTAGTGCTATTACTATGTTTCCATCTTTAACTTCTATAGCCCTATCTACAATTAGAGTATCTCCTGATTCGATTCTTGCATTTACCATTGAGTCACCTTCAACCTTAACAAAGAATGTAGCCGCAGGATTCTTTATAAGTAGCTCATTAAGATCAAGATTTTTTTCTATATAGTCATCTCCTGGTGAAGGAAAACCAGCTTGTACCCTTGCAATAAAAAGTGGCAATTTTTTTGCGCCGTGTCTTTTTTCTATTGGTCTAATCTCAGATACTAGCAATCCTGATTTTCTGGCAGAAGACATAGACATAATTATACCGAACTACAGCAAACTATTTTGATAATCGTGCCTTCACAAAGAAAGTAATAGCAGCAATAAAATATGGGACGAGTATTAATGCCATTAACGCTCTATATAAAGCTGCTAATGGTCTGGCTAGCTTGTCACATCCCTCTACAACTTCACATGAAAGAAGTAAAGGTATGGTTGATAGAGAAGTTATACTTCCGGCAAGACCTATTACTACAACAACAATCGCTATGTGAATAAATTTTCTTCTTCTTTCTGTTTTTAAAGCAAGTACTCCGCACAAAGTGATTAATAATCCTATGAATGCTGGAATAAGAACAGTAACTGTATTATATGATAAGTACCCAGAAGCTCCTAGAAATATTAGCAAGAGTCCTGTCACTATTGTGTATCTTGGCATAAATACCTCCTAATTAATCAAGATTATGTTTTGCTCCGGAGGAGGGATTTGAACCCCCGACCAAGTGATTAACAGTCACCTGCTCTGCCGCTGAGCTACTCCGGAATATAAGATTATGAATTTAATGTAAATGGGGACTACAGTCAAGCAGACTTTAGGGAATTGGAATCATAAAAGTATAAAAGTATAATCAACATTAATGGATAAGAAGAAAAAGAAGAAACCGCAGATTATTAATCAAAATTCTAATTTGCCTGTACCAGCCAATTCCCTTGAGAAATATTTAACTGAAATAAGTAATTATCATATTTTATCCAGAGAAGAAGAGTATGATTTTGCAACTAAATACAGGGAATCCGGGGATATTGAAGCAGCTAGAAAGCTAATTACTTCAAATTTAAGATTTGTTGTAAAAATTGCCACAGAATATAAGAACTATGGATTAAATCTTATGGATATAATTCAGGAAGGAAATCTTGGACTAATGCAAGCAGTTACAAAATTTGACCCCACAAAAAGATACAGATTAATTTCCTATGGTGTTTGGTGGATTAGAGCATATATTCAGAACTTTATAATGAAAAATTGGAGTCTTGTTAAAATAGGTACAACTCAATCTCAACGAAAATTATTTTATAAAATTAGATCTGCAAAAAGCTTATATAATGCCGGAGACATTTCTCAAGATGAATATTATCAAAGATTATCTGAAGACTTAAAAATATCTATAAAAGAGATTAAAGAAATGGATATAAGAATGGGAGGAAAAGATTTCTCTTTAGATGAGGAGATTAAAGCAGGGGAACATCAAACAAAAATTGAATTTTTAGAATCAGGAAATCAAAACCAAGAAGATATTGTTTTAAAACAAGAACAAAATGAAGAATTGAATAGTGCTTTAACTGAAGCATTAGATATCTTAAATGATCGGGAAAAATACATAATACAAAATAGAATAATTTCTGAAGACCAACTAACCCTTGAAGAAATAGGAGAAAAATTTAAAATTTCACGTGAAAGAGTAAGACAAATAGAAAAAACTGCTATAAGTAAAATTAAAAAAATTCTTTTAAAAAGAAATATTAAAGCAGACTTTTGATTATCTCAACAGAGGAGTCTATATTCTCAACTCTGTCACAACCTGCTTGTGCAAGATTTTTGTTCCCTCCGCCCTTACCATTAAATTGAGCAGATATCTTATTAATAGCTTCTTTACAATCAAAAGACTTTGTCTTAGAGTTAGAAGCACAAATAATGATTGATTTGTTTTCGTTGTTAGATATAAACAATCCTATAATTTCTTCTTGATTTGTTTTGACATTATCCCACAGTAATTTTATTTGATTAGCAGTCATATTTTCTCCTAAGAAATAAATAATTCTTGAATCATTAAAAATTTCAGAATTTCTATATATATCTTCTGCTAGTTGATTCAGATTCTTTTTATCTATTTTGTTTAAATTCTGTTTAAGTTCATTGTTTTCTTTTTGGATTCGAGCAATCGATGTTGGAATATTCTCTATTGAAGAATTTAGCAAAGCAGATGAGTCGACTAAATTCTTTTTTAAATTTTCAATGTGATGATAAGCTGAATCTCCTGTGTGTGCTTCTATTCTTCTGATTCCAGAAGAAACAGCTCCTTCAGAAGAAATATGTAAGAACCCTAGTTCTCCGGTGTTATTTACATGTATTCCCCCGCATAATTCCATACTAAAATCACCTATCTTAACAACCCTAACAACATCTCCATATTTTTCTTCAAAGAAAGCCGTGGCTCCTTCTTTAATCGCCCTTTTATATTCGACATTCTCTCTAATTTCTATAGGGAAATTCAATCTAATACGATCATTACACAATCTTTCTATTTGACTTAAGGTCCCTTGGTCAATATTGGAGAAATGGCTAAAATCGAATCTGAGTCTATTTGATTCTACGAGCGACCCTGCTTGTCTTACATGCGAACCTAAAATATCCCTTAAGCACGAATTGAGAATATGAGTAGCTGTATGATGAGCCGAAGTAGCATATCTCTTATTTTTATCTACAGAAAGAGACACCCTCTCTCCTGTTTTAATTTCACCATCTTTAATAATCCCGCTGTGTATATAAAAGCCTTCTTTAGATTTCTGGGTATCAAGTATATCGATTAAACAAGACTTATTGCTTGCAGCTCCAATATCCCCCACTTGTCCTCCTGACTCTGCATAGAATGGTGTTTCTTCAAAAATTAAATCAACCTTCTGCCCTTTTTTAGAGCTAGAAACAACTTCGTTGTCCTGTAAAATTGCAAGAAGTGTAGTCTCTATAGATAAATTTTTATATCCCTGAAAAGTTGTACCTGAATCACTCTTCACAATATCTTGAAAATTAATATTATTAAGATTTGATGATTTAAATTTAGATGCTTTTTTCGAAGACTTTTTCTGTTTTATCATCTCTTCTTCGTATCCTTTTAGATCAAGACTGTAATCACTATCTCTTAGGATGTCTTCAATTAGATCTACAGGAAAGCCAAAAGTATCATAAAGCTTAAAAACATGTTTTCCAGACAGAATCTTAGTTTCTTCGGATTCATTCATCGCCTCTTGTAATTGTTCAAGCCCTTTATCAATGGTAATTAGAAATTTTTCTTCCTCATTTTTCACAATTGATACAATATTGTCTTCTTCGTTTTTTAACTCGGGATAAGTATTTTTCATCTCATCTATAACAAGGCTGCATAAATTAAAAAGGTACGGCTCATTAATACCTAACATCTTGTAATGTCTAACTGCTCTTCTCAATATTCTTCTTAAAACATAACCTCGACCTTCGCTTGATGGGGTTACCCCATCAGCAATAAGAAATGTTACTGCACGAGAGTGGTCTGCTAATACTCTGATTGAAATATCTTTGCTTTCATCTTTTCCATACTGTATTGACAATGTTTTTGAAACACTATCAATTAAATATGTAAATGAATCTGTATCGTAATTACTCTCAACATTTTGTAATACAGAAGCCAGTCTTTCTAATCCCATTCCTGTGTCAATACTTGGACTTGGCAATTCCGTGAGTTCTCCGTTTTCAGATTTATCAAACTGCATAAAAACTAAATTCCATATCTCTAGATATCTTCCACAATCACACTCCACATTGCATTTTTTTGGATTTGGACAATTTAGTGATTTTTTACCTAAATCGTAAAGTATTTCCGAACAGGGTCCACAAGGTCCAGTGTCTCCCATCGACCAAAAATTATCTTTATCTCCCAATTTATAAATTCTCGATGCTTTCACATTAAGTTTGTTCTTCCAAATCTCCTCAGCTTCTTGGTCATCTTTATGAACAGTTATGTAAAGTTTTTCCGTTGGTATTTTTAGTTCTTTTGTTAAAAATTCCCATGCAAACTCTATTGCCTCTGTTTTAAAATAATCACCAAAAGAAAAATTCCCTAGCATTTCAAAAAAGGTATGATGCCTTCTTGTTCTTCCAACATTTTCTAAATCATTATGTTTTCCACCTGCTCTTAAACACTTTTGACAGGACGAAGCCCTAATAAAATTCTTCTTTTCGCTTCCCAAAAAAACATCTTTAAACTGAACCATTCCAGCATTTGTAAATAATAAGGTAGGGTCATTAAAAGGAATCAGACTGGAACTCTTAACAGTTTCGTGTTTATATTTAACAAAAAATTTTGAGAATTTTTCCCTTAAATCAGCTGATTTCATTTGATTATTATAATGTGGATTGAAACAGATTAAACTACCTAATCTAAATTAAATATTGAATACACTTTAAAGTTATAAATAAAAAGTAAGTATTTTATTGGCTGGAAGGAACTTCTACATTCACAAATACCTTAGCTTTTCCCCTCTTGTCGAATCTTACAAGACCATTTTGTAAAGCAAAAAGAGTATGGTCTTTTCCCATTCCGACATTTCTTCCTGGCTTATATTTAGTTCCTCGTTGTCTGACTATTATTCCTCCGGTGTTTACACTCTGTCCACCAAATAGCTTAACACCTAATCTTCTTCCAATACTATCTCTTCCGTTTTTACTACTTCCACCGCTTTTTGTTGTAGACATTATTTGCTCCTTCCTTTAGATATAGACGTTATTTCAACAGTTTGATAAGACTGACGATGCCCATTGAGTGTTTTAGAATCTTTCCTTCTTCTAAACTTAAATACTTTTACTTTTTTTCCTTTATCGTCAGACAGAATCTTTCCTGAGACCTGAAATGATTTTAATTTATCTGGATCCGCATATACTTCTTTTGAATCTGAAATCATTAAAATATCATCGAATTTGATTTCAGCACCAACTTCTTGTCCAGTTTTTTCTATCAGGATTTTATCTCCCTGTTTTACTAGATATTGTTTTCCACCTGTTCTAACTACAGCTTCCATCGAATCCTCCGAAAGGTTATATTTTCACAAATTATTGCTTTTTGTCAATATTAAAAGTTAGTCTTCTAGTTCCACATTCCAATATGACGCTTCAACAAAGCTCAGGAATGGCTTCCATTCCTGAAACCTAACCGTTTTTATGTATAAATTTGAGAGCAGTTCCCAAGAAGGCTTTACTGGTTTGTTGATTAATTTCATACTTGTAAGATTTAGCGCCTTACTTCCTTTTTCTCTATTGCATTTAATACAACAACATACAACATTCTCCCAAGCTGTCTTGCCACCCTGTGATTTTGGTATTATATGATCAATAGTTAGTTCGTTCCTTGGAAAAGACAGCCCACAGTATTGACATTGTGACTTGTCCCTTTTGAAAATATTGTATCTATTGAATTTAACTTCTTTTGATGGAACTTTATCATATCTTACGACCATTATTACCCTTGGTATTTTTATAACCTTTGATACTGTTTTTATGCAATCTTCATTCTTCATACTTGTAATTTCACTCCAAGAATTAAAATCAAAAGTCTCATAGTTGATATCTACAGCCTTAGCAGCTCCTCCATACAACATTAAGAATGCTCTACGTACACTGGTCGTATCTATAGGAAGAAAGAATTTGTTTAAAACTAAAACTGGGCTATTTAGCATACTAATAATTTACCTGAATTATAGATAAAAAAATTTACTGACTCTTAAGAAAAGCATATAATTTAATTATGGTGCAGCATCTGCTGATTATTCTATCCTCAGTTTTATTCGTTATTCCTTTCTTAAATTTTAATTTTTGGCCTCTTTCTTGGGTATGCTTTGTGCCTTTATTTTACCTATTCAAATCATCCAATTTAAGTTCTTTAAAAATTGGTTTAGTTTTTGGCACCATAGTAACTTTAATTGGAACATATTGGATACCTGCGACAATTGTGAACCAAACTGGTGCAGATTATACAGTTTCAATAGTCACACATTTTTTTTATGCGATATATGAATCTTTATTTTATATAATAGTTTTCTTACTGTTCAAATTTGTCTCAACAAAAAATTACAACAAGTCTTACAAATATTGTTTATTTATATTTTTTTACATCGTTTTGGAAAATTATTTCCCAAGAATTTTCCCATACAGACTAGGTAATAGTCAAATACTTTTTCAAGAAGGCGCTCAACTCATTTCAATCTTTGGATTAAATATACTAAGTATTTTAGTTCTTATCGGAAACATAGGTATATATGAATTCTTTTTTGCAAAACGAAATAAAATTCTTATAGGTTTTGTTTTATCTATATTTATTATTTTTATTTATGGTAACTTTGCAATTAGCAAAATAATCAAACTACACTCGAATAGAGATAAAGTTTCTATATCTATAATACAGCCCAATAATAGTATAGAGAATTTAATTCAGCTTAATAATTCAATTGGACACAAGCCATATCTAATAATTTGGCCAGAAAGCTCACTCGACCGTATAGACATGTACCCCATCCGCTTCAAAAAATACCATGAAAAAAAATTCCAGGAAATCTTTAGTAGTAATCATCAAATATTATTTGGTGCAATTACTGGTTTTTGGCATTCTCGTCAAACACCTGAATATTATGCAAATACTGCAATATTATTTAGTAAGAAGAATGGAGATGAATATGGATTTCATGAGACATACAATAAAAACAAGCTCATGATTTTTGGTGAATACTATCCCTTGAAGTCACTTATTTCAAAAATAATTCCAATTTATGAGACCTTTGTGGAACTTAAGCCAGGTGAAATAACGCCAATTCGTTCACACATACCTATAAAATACAAAAATAACGAAATTTGGTTCCCTAAGTTTGGTGTAGTAATTTGTTATGAGGACTTATTCGAAACAAATTCACTTATTCTTTCTAATAGCAATTCTCATGTACTAATTAATATTACTAATGATTGGTGGTATGGGGATACTCTTGCCTCATATCAGCATCTAATGTTATCAATTCCTCGAGCAATAGAAAACAGAAAATATTTACTTAGATCTGCGCAGAATGGAATTAGTGCTATTATAAGTCCCACAGGAGAAATTTTGGAAAAAATAGAAAAAAATAAACAAGGAATTATTAATTATAATATTGAATTAATTAGCTCAAAATATCTACCTACTTTTTCGAAGTATCATGGATATATTAATGCTTTTTATTTGCTGGTTCTTGCTTTGTTAATTTTTCCGCTATTTAGCCACAAAGGAAGAGATGGCTCTGATTAATTTATTATTCTCTTTTGGTAATCCGATTGTTATTCTTAAGCAATTTTTCAACTTTTCATTCGAATTAAAACTTCTAAGAATAATACTTTTAGTTTTAAGAAAATTATTTAAAGATTTAGATTGTATTGTTTTAATTAAGACAAAATTAGAATCTGTTGGATAAACATGAAAGTTGGTCTTTTCATTAAGAAATTTTACTAATCGAGATCTCTCTCTTTTGATAATCTCAATTTTCTTTTTCATAGTTTTTTGATTATCAAAATAATCACATGCTATTAATTGTGAAAGTGTGGAGATATTATATGGCAATCTTATTTTATTTATTTCAGAAATAATTTTACTATTGCCAATTAAATATCCTAGTCTTAAAGAAGCAAATCCAACTTTTGACATTGTCTTCATTATTAATAAGTTTTTATTTCTTTTCAGCATAGGCAAATATGAGTAAGAAGAATAATCAGCATATGCTTCATCAATTACTACTATTCCTCTTGATTGTTTAATAATTTCTTTAATATCGTCATGTTTAAATGAGTTCCCTGTAGGATTATTCGGAGTTGGTATAAATATCAAATCAGGATTATTTTTCTTAATTTTTTTAATCATATCTCTAATATTGATTTGGAAATTTTTATCTAAATTAACTTTTATAGCTTTATTTCCTGTTGCTAAAGATAGAATTTTATACATTGAGAAACTTGGCTCTAAGTGGATAATTGTTGATGATTTACCAGTAAGAACTAGAAGCAAATAAAGTATTAACTCATCGGATCCATTACCAAAAATAATTTCATTCTGATTGATTCCATGGAATTTGCTAACTTTTTTTCTTAATTGATTCTGTGATGGATCAGGATATCTATTTACAGAATTAGTCTTTAAATAATTTCTATTTTTAGTCTTTGACAATCTTGCCAATATTGTTTTAGTTTCATCAAATGGCGACTCATTTGCATTCAACCTAAAAAGATAATCAATTTCATCTGGTTCATAAGCAGTAAAATTTTTTAAATTTTTTTTAATTCTAATCTTTGAGGACAATTATGACTCTCCTTTGGTCAATCTTAGCAAAGCTGCCATAGCATGGCCATGTAGTCCTTCTTCCTTAGCAAGAGCTATAACTAAAGGAGCAAGACTATTCGCTCCTTTTTTGGATATTTTTGTAAGACTTGAATATTTTAAAAAATCTAATACCGATAGTGGGGATGAAAACTTTGCATTTCCTGAAGTTGGAAGAACATGACTTGGACCAGCAATATAATCTCCGAAAGCTTCTGCTGATAATTTTCCTAGAAAAATTGACCCTGCACTAGTAATTTCTGATGAAAGGCTATTTGCGTTTCTTGCTATTATTTGAAGATGTTCTGGTGCAAATTCGTTTGCTAATTTAACCGATCCTTTTAGTGAAGAAAGTATGTAAATTCGACCGTTATTTTTCAAAGATGCTTGTATTATATTTTTTCTTGGTAATACCTTAGACTGTCTTACTAATTCTTTCGCGGTTTCTTTGGCAATCATAGCAGAGTCCGTTGCCAAAATCGCTGAAGATCTAATATCGTGTTCCGCCTGAGCAATCAAATCTGCTGCAATCAATTTTGGATCTGATGTTTTATCTGCAATTATTAAAACTTCGCTCGGTCCAGCAATCATATCTATATCTACATCACCAAAAACCTGTTTTTTTGCAGTAGCTACATAAGCATTTCCTGGGCCTACGATCTTATCAACCTTCGGTATAGTTTTTGTTCCAAAGGCAAGTGCCGCTATAGCTTGTGCACCTCCAACTTTATAAATCTTTTTAACTCCTGTAACTTTTGCTGCATATAATATTGAGGGGCTAACTTTATTGTTTGAAGGTGGGGTGACAACATAAATCTCCTTTGATCCGGCAACTTGTGCAAGTGTCGCAGTCATTAATAATGTTGACGGATACGCCGCAGTCCCTCCTGGTACATATATTCCAATTTTTTCAATTGGATTAATTGTCCAACCTAATATGTTTTCCAGATTATCTTTATATTTAAACGATTTAGGTATTTTTTTTACTTGGTACTCTTTGATTCTTTTGTATGATTTATCTATTGCCGCTTTTACGTCTTTGGAAATTAAATTAACAGAATTATTTATATCAGTTTTTTCTATCTCAAAATCTTTTGGTCTGATAGTTATTTTGTCAAATTTTTTAGATAGTGATGCAAGTGCTTTGTCTCCATCCCTCATAACTTGATTTACGATTGAAGCAACTTCTTTCTCTATTCTTCTATTAGATTCTCTTTCTTTTTTTCTAAGTTTTTTTATCTCTTTGTCTATTTCAGCAGAAGACAAACTAATGATTTTTATCATACTGATAATACAATAAATTTATTCCTTATTTTAATCAATTAGATTTTTTAGAAGCTTCCACTAACGCTAAGAAGGATATCAGCTGCTAACGATAAATTAATTACTAGCATATAAAAGATTGAGAACAGGAATACTAAAATATAATGATTCTTCTTTTTAAATGAAAGAAATACAGTATAGAGGAAACCTATTCCCATTATTATGGCAATAAATGCGTAAAAGCTTGATGCGACACCAATAATCCAAAAATATAATGAAATTGGTAGCAAAGCCAAGCTGTAAATTGCAATCAAGTAATTAGTATATTTTTGACCATAGACTAAGGGCATGACAGGAAAACCAGCTTTTTTGTAATCATCCGCTAAGTGCTGAGCCAGTGCCCAAAAATGTGGTGGTTGCCAGAGCATCATAAAGATAAAAAGCACTAAAACTTCTATATAATTTTTTGATATATTTGGTTCTATGGAAGAGAAACCTATTATAACTGGAAGTGCACCAGGAATGCCTCCTAGCACGGTTCCGAAAGGGGAAGATCTTTTTAGAAACAAAGTGTAATAAACAGTATAAGAAAGAATAGCAATAACAATAAGGATGCAGTTGGTTGTATTAACAAAGAAATAAGAAAGACCTAAAGAAAACGTTATTAACAAAGAAGCGAAAAACGAAGCAGACTTAATTCCTACCATCTTTAAGGCCTCTACTCGTTTTGCTAGCCTTTCCATTAATTCGTCTTTTTTTCTCTCAATTATATTGTTTATAATTGCAGAGCCTGCCGCTGAAAAAATTAATGACAGAAGTGTAAACGTAATTAGTTCAGAATCAGGTAAAGATTTTGAAGCAAGTATCATACCTGTAAATCCAGTTAAGCCAACACTAAGAATAATATTTGGCTTACAAAGTGAAAATAGTGCTAATAGATATTTCATAAATTAAAAGATTCTTTTTTTTCAAAAATAATATTTAATATTACCATTATAATTACTAGGGCTATTAGCAAATGTATTGCTGTCATAGTAAAAGCGAGTCTGGAAATTACCACAAAGATGCCGAGTAAAACTTGAAACGATATTAAAAATAATAAATTTTTTATATTTTTTTGAATAGTAGCAGTCATGTTCTTGTATTTTGAAAAGACAAAGAGAAAGATAGAAAATAAAAAAATAAAAACTCCCAAAAATCTATGAGATAGATGGAAGAGGACAGTTCCACTTAAAAAAGGCGGTATCCAATATCCTAAACATTTTGGAACATCGGGACAGGCAAGCCCTGCATTTGAATGTCGGACATATGCTCCCAAAACTAACTGAATGTAAACAACGAGAAACAAAAAAAGATAAGCAATATTTTCTCTACGAAAAATTCGTGAGTTTTTCAATTCTTCTCCATTAGAAAAAACACACATAACATAAATTAGGATAAAAATTATAATTGCATTTGCGAAATGATAAGTAGTAATATTTGTTTCTAGTTGAAGAATTACAACTAATCCACCAACTACTATTTGAATAGCTAATAATATTCCACATAAAATTGGAACTAACTTCTGTTTTCCATGATACGACTTAAATCTTTTTTTAGCTAAAAAAAAGAAAAAGATACTTACTATTAATCCTAATACCCTATGTGTATGCTCCATAAAAATAGCAAAATTCAGCTCGGGGAAAAATTTTCCAAAACATAGTGGCCAGTCAGGACAGGCAAGCCCTGCACCAAGTCCGCTAACCATGTTACCCCATACGAGCAATAAGATTAAAGAAAATAACGTTAATTTTTCTAGCTTGCCCATTTAAACTAATTCAAAAGGCGGGTAAAGATATCTGTAGCCGAAAAAGTAATGAGCAAAAATAGTAAAAAAATTGGATATGTTGCAAAGACCCATGTCATTGCATCTTCATACTTTAGGTGCATAAAGTAAAGAGCAACGAAACTTGCCTTAACCGAAGCTATCAATAATGCTATTGGAACATTTAAAATTCCAAAATCAAACTGTGCAGCAGCAACCGTAATTACAGTTAAAAACATTAGGAGTGCTCCAATTTTTATATATAATTTATATCCTTCTAAACCTTCCATATCATCTCCCTTAGCCGATCAAATATAGTAATGGAAACAGATAAATCCATATTAAATCAACTAAATGCCAATATAAGCCTCCTATCTCGATAGCTGTATAATTTTCTTTCGAATAAGCACCCTTTCTCGTTTTATACAAAAGAAAACTTAAAAGTCCCATACCTATAAAAACGTGGAGCATGTGAATTCCGGTTGCAGCATAGTACAAAGAATAAAATATATCCGTTCCGGGAGTAATACCATGACTAATCTTGTACGAATATTCAAAATATTTATTTATCCCAAAAATCGCACCACAAATTATAGTTATCCATAACATCCACTCTACTAATTTTATTCGGTTTTCTTGAATACCTTTCACAGCAACAGCAACTGTAAAGCTGCTGAAAATTAGTATCACAGTATTGACTGTACCAAGTACAACATTCAAGCTTTTTGAACCACTTTCAAACATTTCAGGGTAAATTGCCCTAAAGATTGCATAGGCCGCAAAAAGACCTCCAAAAAGCAATAACTCCGTAGCCAAAAATAGCCACATTCCAAATTTCGAAGCTTCATGCTCAGTTTGCGGGTCAACAAGCTGATGTTCATCATCATGCCCTAGAGATGGAAGCATCTCTGATGGATAAGCAAGTGATTTAATAAATTTTGAAGTTACATCCATTAATCCCATTTTATCCTTCTCCCTCTACTTTGTTTCCATAATCATATGTTGAACCTGTTACAGTAGGAATTTCATCAAAATTTAAAGTTGGTGGTGGCGAAGGCATGCTCCATTCCAACGACGTTGACTTGTAAGGATTTCCTTCAGCTTTAGACACAGGCTTGAAGAAATTGTATATCATTAAAATAAATCCTACTGCCAAGAACCAAGTTCCATATGTTGAAAGCTCATGGTAAAAAGTAAATTCAGGATCATAGTTAAAATATCTTCTTGGCATACCAAGTGCTCCCATTATAAATTGAGGGAAAAAAGTAACGTTGAATCCAACAAAAATAAGAACAAAAGCTATTTTGGCTTTGAATTCATCAAACATCACTCCCCACATTTTGGGATACCAAAAATGAAGTGCTGAAAATATTCCGAACAGAGTCCCTCCAACCATTACATAGTGCATATGAGCAACGACAAAATATGTATCATGAAGATGGATATCTGCTGCAAGAGCAGCTAAGTGTAAACCGGTAAGTCCACCAATAGTAAAAAGAAAAATAAATGCTAACGCATATAACATTGCGGCACTTAATTCGACAGAACCTTTATACATAGTCCACAACCAGTTAAAAACTTTAATAGCAGTTGGTATAGCAACAGCAAATGTAATAGCAGAGAAAATTATATTAATCAACTTAGATTGGCCACTTGTAAACATGTGGTGTCCCCAAACAAGGAAGCTTATCAAAGCGATAGCAAGGCTTGAATATGCAATAGCTTTGTATCCAAATATTGGTTTTCGTGAGAAAACTGGTATAACTTCGGAAATAATTCCCATTGCTGGCAAAATCATTATGTACACAGCAGGATGAGAGTAAAACCAAAAGAAGTGTTGGAAGAGAACAGGGTCTCCTCCTTTCGCTGGATCAAAGAAACCTAATCCAAAATATCTTTCTCCTATAAGTAAGACCAAAGTAATAGCAACAACTGGTGTAGCTAATACTTGTAAAAGTGATGTCGCATACGCAGCCCAACAAAAGAGAGGCAATCTGTCCCAAGTAAGCCCCGGGGCTCGCAACTTATGAATAGTAACAATAAAATTAATTCCTGTAAGAATTGATGAAAATCCTAATATAAAGATTCCAGTTGTAACTAATATAACGTTTGTTCCAGACTCAATCGAATATGGAGTATAAAAAGTCCAGCCTGTATCTACAGGTGCGAATAAAGCAAACAAGATTACAACTGCACCGAAACAATAAATCCAGAAACTATAGAGATTTAATTTGGGGAAGATAACATCTCTCGCTCCAATCATTAGAGGGATAAGAAAATTGCCAAAGCTTGCTGCTACCCCAGGAACAATAAAAAGGAACACCATGATTGCTCCATGCAAAGTAAACATAACATTATAAGTGTGAGCACTCATAATAGTTTGATCTGGAGTTAAATGCTCTGCTCTTACCAAAAATGATGCTATTGCTGCTATTACAAAGAAGAAGCCAATTCCAGCTAGATACATTACTCCTAATCTTTTGTGATCATGGGTAAAAAACCATGACTCAAAAGTTTTTCCGTTTTCTAAATAATTTTTTCCGTTATCAGACGACATATTATCTTTCACCTCATTTTAATGATTTAATATACTCAATCAGAGCAGTTATTTGCGAATCATTTAAAACTCCTTTATAAGCTGGCATTACGGGCATATATCCCTTAACAATTTTTGCTGATGGAATCTCTATAGATTCTCTTAAATAATTTTCATCAGCTGTCCCTGAGCTACCATCATCAAACTCTCTATTCTTTCCAAAAAGTCCTTTCCAAGTAGGGCCTACTCCGCCTTCGCTTCCATCGATACTATGACAAGCGACACATCCGGCGCTTTGGTATAAGCCTTTACCGACTTCATCTAAGGGTAAATCAGCTGATGCTTTTACAACATCTTCGTCAGACCCTGCTTCCCAAGATGCATATTTTTCTGCGGACAAAACATGTACTTTGCCACCCATATCCGAATGACCTGCTCCACAATACTCAGTGCAATAAATTTTATATATTCCTTCTTTAGTAGCAGTAAAGTTTATAAATGTATATCGATTACCTAGTAAATCTTGTTTGACACGAAACGCAGGAATAAAAAAACTGTGTAATACATCTTGTGACTGCATAACAAGTCTTATTGGTTTGTTTATTGGTACATATAGTTCATTAAGTGTAGTTTTTCCGTTTGGGTAATTAAATGTCCACATCCATTTTTGTGCTTTGACATTTATTTCATAGGCATTTTTATCTACAGTTGTATATTCGTCATAATAAATATATCCATAAAGAAATATAACAATACACAAAATCGTTGGTATTACGGTCCAAAGTGTTTCTAAAAAACTATCACCCGTAATTGCAGGAGTGGGGTCGTTGTCACTTCTTCTTCTATATTTGATAACAAAATAAATAAGTAAAAAAGCAATAAGAACACAAGAGGCAACAGATATAACGGTTACAAGTATTAAGACAAAATCTACTTTATCAGCAAAAGTCGAAGCAACGGGTGGCAGCCATTCCATTCTCTAACTCCTTTTTCCTTTCCTAAACCACATAAACCCCATAAATAAACTCAGCCCCAACAATGTAGCAGCACCTCCCAATTTGATTACATTCAAAGCTTTCAGTGCATACTTTTTACCTACTGGGTCAAAATCATAACAGAAAAGCAAGACTCTGTCTGTTAATGTTGATTTCCCAATAACTCCACCAGATGCTTCTAGGAGAGCTAATTTAAAATCCTTGGGATCAAAAATTACTCCGGCTAAATATCTAGAAATTCTTCTGTCTCTGGTGAGAAATATTATACCTGCAGGATGAGCAAAATCATTCCCATCTTTTACAAACTTAAAGCCAACGGAATCTGTTATTGATTTAATGCTAGTGCTGTTAGCCACAAAGAACTCCCAACTTTCTCCATCGTTAAGTTTATTGCGATATTTTTCCGATTTCCTTTTCGCTAAATCAGGAGTTTCAGAAGGATCAAAACTAAGAGCTACTAAATTATAGTCAACTCCTGGTCTAATTTCGTTATTTGCAGAAACTGCATCCAAAGCACCATTCAATAAAAATGTGCACATGCGAGGACAATTGTAATATGCCAGCACAAAAACAGTTGGCTTTTCTGGATCAAGCACTTGATCGAGGTTCTTGTTGGATCCATTTATATCAATTATTTCCGATTTTAAGTCTATTTTGTTTCCTAGTTTTTCTTCCCATGAGACATCCTTCATTTGTCTTGTATCGTTAATTCCCAATACTAAACTGGGTTGTAAAAATATAATAATGAAAAAAAAGGCCCTAAAAATCATACCACTCTGAGTATAAGTATATCTTTGATAGTGTCAATATTTATAATTAATGTGTAGAATAAAATATATAATGCATATAAATTGACAAAATGTTTTTAATTAAATAGGATAAGGTTTTTATTATCTATTCTATTAAGGGCCCATAGCTCAGCTGGTTAGAGCATCCGGCTCATAACCGGGCGGTCACTGGTTCGAATCCAGTTGGGCCCAGAGAAATTAAAAGATGAAAGAGAAAATTAAAAATTTACTTGAATTGCAAAAGCTCGACATGACAATCCAAGGGATACGTGACAACTTAAAAGAAGTTCCAGAAAAGCTTAGCGAGCTTAATTCTAAAATTAATACTGACGAGGAGAAAATTAATAATCTTAAGAATGAAATATCTAATCTCGGTAAGGAAGTTAATAACTTACAGACCCAGACTGAGGATATTGATGCAATGGTTGTTAAACTTGAAGAAAAGCTATTTTCAATCAACTCCTCTAAAGAATTTGAAGCCTTACAAAAAGAAACAGGTGATTTAAAAAGAAAAAAACTGGAAATAGAAAATGATGAATTAAAAATAATGGAACAAATAGAATCTGCAAATCAAACCTTAGAAGAATTGGAATCTAAATTCAACGAGGAAGTTGAACCTATAAAGATAGAAATTGATAAATTGGAATCAGAGATTAAGAACTCGGAATCTGAGATTAGCTCTGTGGAAAGTTCACGAAACGAAATAGCTAAAAATGTGGACGAACAACTCCTAAAGATTTATCAAAAACTGCTTCTGCATAATCCACCAGTTGCTGTTGAGGCTAAAGATGGAATGTGCGGACATTGCTTTATGAAAATCCCCCCTCAGACCTATATTAAAGTTTTGGAATTAAATGAAATAATTTTATGCCCTTCTTGTACAAAAAAAATACTAATACCAGATTTAAGTTGATTACATGAGTAATATAGTCAAAATTTTTATAGATGGTGCCTGTCAACCAAATCCTGGAAATGGCGGGATTGGTATCTATTTAATTACAGATAAAGACAAAGTTGAAATATCGAGAGCATTAGATGGAACAGTAACTAATAATATCGCAGAGTACCGGGCTTTAATTGAATCTTTAAAATTAATTATAGAAAAAAATATATCCGATGGAGAAATACAAATCTTTTCTGATTCAAAATTAGTATGCATGCATTTCAATAAGGTCTGGAAATGTAAAGATAAGAAATTAATTCCACTCTTAAGAGAAGCTTTAGAATTAAGTGAAAAGATTGAACTTCCCCTGACTATTGCTTTAATTCCACGAGAAGAGAATACAGTTGCGGATAGACTTGCAAAAGATGGAATTCTAACATAGATTATTAGCTTGAGTGAGTTGAGTGATCGCTTGTTTATACAAGAGGAAAGTCCGAGCTCTTAAGGGAAAAGGTGCTGGGTAACTCCCAGGTGTTGCGAAGCAACGGAAAGTGCCACAGAAAATAACCGCCATTAATAAACATATGATATTAATGGTAAGGGTGAAAAGGTGGTGTAAGAGACCACCGCAAGTTTTGGCGACAAAACATGGCAAGGCAAACCCCACCTAGAGAAAGACCAAGTATAGAAGCTGGTTTCCCTTCCACATGCTTCTGGGTAGGTCGCTTGAGATAATGAGTAATTGTTATCCTAGATGAATGATCGCATAGAACAGAACTCGGCTTACTAACTCACTCATTTAAATAAATTTAGCTTTATAAAAATTTCTTTTTCCTATTTTAATTTTCCATCGGGTTTGTTTGTCTGGCAAAACATCCAATGAAGTTAATTTTTCTTCATTTATTTCTATTGCTTTGTCTTTTATAAGTCTTTTTAATTCCGATCGTGAAAAGGTCTTTGTGGATATCTCTTCGAGAAGATCTAAAAGATTTTGGTCTAGCAATTGAATTTCTATCTCTAGAATATCGTCAGGAAAACTTTTTTCACTAAATTTACCTTCAAAATCTTTACGGGAAGAGTCTGCTAAAGATTTGCTGTAATATTCGGCAACAATTGTGGTTCCTAATGTTTTTTTTCTCTCTAATGGATTGGGGATCTTTTTAAATTCGTCTTCCTTGTCATGATACAATAGATGAATATACTTATCCATCAACTCGTCTGGTATTGACATAACCTTTCCAAACATTTCTTCTGGAGAATCATTTAAACTAATATGGTTATCTAAAGTCTTTGACATTTTCATTTTTCCGTCAAGACCTTCTAAGATTGGTACAAATACTCCAACTTGCTCTGGAACATTATGTGACTTTTGAATCTGCCTACCAAGTAAAATATTAAACATTTGATCTGTGCCGCCCATCTCGATATCTGATTTCAACATTACCGAATCGTAAGCCTGAAGAAGGGGATAAAGAAATTCTGTTACTGTAATTCCATCTCCTGCATTATATCTCTTTTTAAAATCATCTCTTTCGAGAAGGCGCGCTACATTTTCTTGCGATGTAAGATTAATTAATTCTGCTAAGTTGAACTTATCGAACCATTTAGAATTATAAAAAACTTTTACATTTTTCTTTTTTAGAATTTTATATAATTGGTCTTCATATGTTTGAGCGTTTTCCTTAATGATTTTTGTATCCAATGCTGGTCTGGTTTTGTCTCTACCTGTAGGATCCCCGATTTTCGCCGTATAATCTCCGATTAAGAATAATATACTATGTCCTAAATCTTGGAAGACTTTTAGCTTTCTTATTAACAAAGAATGTCCTAAATGTAAATTTGAAGTTGTTGGATCGAACCCTGCCTTAATCCTTAGAGGTGCTTTGTTTTCATAAGAGTCTTTTAGCTTCGAAAGCAATTCATTCTCAGGAATTATATCGCTAACATTTTCCTTGATAATATTTAATTGATCTTCGGGTTTTAAAAAATCCATTTTATTTATATTATTATATTTGCAAGATTTTAATCAAGCATCAATAAAACCGTTCGTTATTGGATATCTCCTATCTCGCCCAAAGGCTTTTGAAGTAATCTTTATACCCGGAGGAGATTGTCTTCTTTTGAATTCGCTATTATTAACTTTCTTGATTATTGAGGAAACAATTGATTTTTTAATATTGATAGATTTTGCAATATAGGATGCGCTTTTGCCTTCTTCAATATAAAGCTCCAATATTTGGTCCAATATCTTATATGGTGGCAACGTATCTAAATCTTTTTGGTTGTCTCTTAACTCAGCAGATGGCTCTCTTTTGAGAATACCCAATGGAATCATTTTCTTTGGATGTATCTTGTTATGAAATTTTGCAAGCTTATATACCAAGGTTTTTGGTATATCTTTTAAAATTGCAATACCTCCTGCACTATCGCCATACAAAGTAGAATATCCAACACTAATTTCACTCTTATTTCCTGTAGCTAGTAACAGATGGCCCAATTTGTTTGACGTTGCCATAAGAATATTGGCTCGGATTCTTGATTGAAGATTTTCCTCTGTAACATCCCATTGCTTTTTTCCATAAGAGTTCACTAGTAATTTATTTGTAGCTTCAAATAAATCTTGAATTGGGGCAACAGATAAATCAAATTGTAGATTTTTTGCAAGCTCTATAGCTAAATGAAGACTTTTGAATGAATTATATATTGTGGGAAGTGCTAATCCTAATACATTTTTTTTCCCTAGAGTATTTACAGCTATTGCTGATACCAAGGCAGAATCTATTCCACCAGATACACCTAATACAACTTTGCTAAATCCATTCTTTTCTACGTAATCTTTCAATCCTAGGGACAATGCAGAGTAAATTTGCTCTGGTTCAGATTCTTCTTTTGTTTTTAAAGTTTTATTCAAAGATTTAGTTTCTTTAAATTTAAGACTTCTAATTAAAATATCTTCTTCAAATTCTTTGCCGTAGGCCTCTACATTCCCATTTCTATCAAGAATAATACTTTTACCATCAAAAACTAACTCATCCTGACCCCCGACAAGATTGCAGTAACATATCTTTATTCTATTCTTTGTAGATATTTTTTTAAGTATATTTAGTCTCTTTTTTTGCTTACCAATACTAAAAGGTGATGCTGATAAGTTCACAAGGAGATCGATATCGTTTCTGGAGATTCTTTCGTTTATTATTTTTAGATCAGTCCATATATCTTCACAAATAGAAATCCCAACAGTCTGATTTTTAATCTTGAAACTTACTCCTTCTATACCTTTTTCAAAATAACGATTTTCATCAAAGACTCCATAGTTAGGAAGCTGAAACTTTTTATATTCTCCTTGAAGTTTTCCGTTAAGAAATATTCCTGCAACATTAAATAGCTTGTCATTAATTTTTTTAGGATAACCAATTATGCAAGTTATCCCTTTACTTAGCTTAGCTATTTTTTTAATAAATGCGTCCGTGGATTTAATAAATTTATTATTTAATAACAAATCTTCTGGTGGATAACCGGTTATAGCTAGTTCGGGAAAACATAGTAGGTCAACCTTCTGTTTCTTGGCAATCTTTATAATTTTGGAAATTTTACTATAATTGTATTCCAAATCTCCTACTTTTGAGTTAATTTGTGCCAATGCTACTTTAATACTGTTTTCCATATTATAAAACTATAAATAATATTCTATACTGTTTTAATGAATTTGATAAAATATTCAATCAAAATAGCACTATCTTTTGTTCTTTTCGCAGCAATTTGCTTCAGTTCTATTGCAAGCAACAAAGAAATAATTGATTCGACCATTTACCATGTCAAAAAGAAATCTCATTTTTATGATTCAAGCACATATGAAAAGATTTTTGTTGCTTCTATAGACGCTGTTAATACTTTTTCTGAAGATATATTCATTCAAATATTAGAATCTACTAAACACAATCTAAAAATAAAAATTAAAAATGCCAAGGTAGAGGAAGAATTAATTCTTTCAAAAAATAAAAATTTGGTCGATGTGGGTAGAAATTTAAATAAAATAATTAATTTCCTAGAAAAAGAAAATATCTTGAGTGACAAAATGCTATCTTATCATGTTGCCAATGCTGTATTGCAAGAAATAGATGAATATTCATCAATTATAGAGCCGGAAGAACTTGAACAATTTATGGCAGAAACAAAGGGTAGTTTTGGTGGTATTGGAATTGTAGTAACTTTGAGAGACGAGAAGCTAACTATTATTTCTCCAATCGATGGGACACCCGCATCTAAGGCTGGAATAAAAGCAAATGATATTATACGAAGAATAGAATCTATTGATACTGCGGGCATGAGCTTACAAAAAGCAGTCACATTGTTGCGTGGTGAAAAAGGAAGTTCAACGACTCTATATATTGAAAGAGAAAATGTTGAGGACTTGATACAATTTGATGTTGTAAGAGATACGATAAAAATAGACAGTGTCTCCTCAAAAATTTTAGAAGAAAAAGTTGGGTACATTAAGATAAAAGCATTCCAAGCAAATTCTTTTGAAGATTTCGAGAAAGCTCTTAATTCACTTAGAGATAAAGGAATTGAATCGCTTATTTTAGATTTAAGGGGGAACCCTGGTGGTCTGTTTGATCAATCTTTAAAAATATCGAATATATTTTTGAAAAATAAATTGATTGTCTCCACTAGAGGAAAAAGAGCCAATATAAACAGAGACTTTTTTACAGCTAGAACCGAGGTTGAAAAATTTTTTGGTCCCGTAATAGTATTGGTCGACAGAGGTAGTGCTAGCGCCGCTGAAATAGTCGCTGGTGCCTTAAAAAATAACAAGAGATCTCTGGTTCTTGGTGAAAAAACATTTGGAAAGGGGACAGTTCAAGAAGTTTATGAGCAAGAAGATGGTTCTGCAATTAAGCTTACAATCGCCGAATATCTCAATCCAGAAGAATATAAAGTGCATTTGAATGGAATTGTTCCGGACATACTCTTTGTACCTGTTGAATTTGAAGATGAAAAATTAATTTTTAATAATGATTCTTCATTTATTCAATTCAATAATGAAAATAAAGGATTAGATGGATTAAGTTCAGGCAAAACTAGTTTGCAAATTTTGTATAGTAAAAAGGAAGATAAGGAAAAAGATGATGAGCTGATTCAATTTTCTCAATTTCTGTTGAACTCCGAAAGTTTAAAGAAGGTAGCATTTAATGAAAATACTGAAAATTTTCTTTCTTTAATAGAAGAAGAATTAGAAGTAAGGGTAAGGGATTTAAATTCTTCACTCACATCGAAAATAGAAAATTTCTACTTAGGAGATATTGAATCAGGCAAAGATGTCAGAATTAAGAATGAAAAAGTTGGTTTAGATATTCTCAAAACAATAAAACTAGAGTCAGGAAAAAGTGAAGAAGTTGAAGCAACAATAGAGAACAATTCTGACAAACAAATTCGCAACTTAGTTATAAGTCTAAATTCTGAAAATAGATCATTAAATAATAAATTCTTTTTTGTTGGTCTCCTCGGTGCAGGAGAAAAAAAATCAATTAGTATGAAGATCAATATCCCTAGTTGGGTAGAAAATAGCGAAGACTTGCTTAATTTTACTCTATCAAGTATCTCGTTAGATGATCCACTCCGTCCCAGATTTCTTGAAATACAAAGAACTAGCTCCAAGGCCTTTATAACCAAAAACCGGTTTGATTACCCGCAATTTTCTTTCTTTGTATTGCCAAAAGACATTTCTGAAGAGAAAATCGAACTGGATCTAATAATAGAATTGAAAAGGATTACTCAAGAAAGAGAATTCTCTCAGGATTGTAGCAAGTGCCAAGTAAAAGTTCTTTCAAAAGATAATGACTTAATTATTAAAGCTAAATATCATAAAATTCCCGATATCCATAAAAAGGATGCGCTAATTAAAACAACTCTTTCCATTGATACTGATAATATTGAAGATGATATTGAATTTATAATTAGATTCCATGACGAGGAATCGCATTCCTTCTTTGACAAAATAGTCTCATTACCACTTAGAGAGATGTCTAGTTATAAGAAATATAAAAATGTTTTAGATTATAGGATACAAGACAAAAATCTCTTTTTTTCTGATCCTGGAGAAGATGCAATTATTACTGGAAGAATACATAGGGGTGGGTTAATTCAAGCTTCAGGAGAAACAGAGAATTTTGTACTGATCAATAATAACGATAGTCCCGCATTTTGGATTAAGAAATTAGATGTAGTTCAAACAAATAATGAAGAAAAGAGTAAGTTTATAGATGCAAAAATTATTAGTGAATATGAATCACCTCCTACTATGGAAATTAAAACTCAAATATTAGAAGATAAAAATAAAGCAAAAATTGTATCCTTAATTAAGGATGATACAAATCTAAGAAGTGTGAACTACTTTATCAACGGGAAGAAGATTAGACTTGTTGCGGAAGGCAAGAGAAACATTAATGAAACATTTGGTATTCAGCTGGAGCCTGGAAGAAATAAGCTCTCAGTTATGGCGATTGATAAGAAAAATATAAAAGTTTTCGAAGATTTCTTTATAACAAGTTATGAGAAATAATTATTTCCTAACCAAACTAATAAGTTCTTTCCTGGTATTACTTATAGTAACATCTTCGACTTTTGTATTATTAAGAACATTGCCTGGTGGACCTTTTGATAGTGAAAAGAAACTGCCTCCTGCAATTAAAGAGAACATAGAAAAGAAATATCAATTAGATCAACCTATTCAGACTCAATATTTGTCTTATATGAAAAATATTTTGCGCTTCGATTTAGGTCCATCTTATTTCTATACAGGAAAAACTGTAAATGAAATTATTAGCAAGAGCTTTCCTTTTTCATTAAAAATTGGCTCGATGTCTTTAATCTTTACTGTAATTGCATCACTTGGACTGGCAGTTTTTTTGTTCAGAAGAGAAAACCAACTTAGTTCAAAAATAATCAATCTACTTCTCTATGCCTCGGTTGGTGTTCCTATGTTCCTTTTAGGAGCGGTATTAATAATTTTCTTTTCGGTTCAATTGTCATTATTTCCTGCTGCATTACTTGAAAAACCTACGAGTTATATTCTTCCTGTTCTTACATTATCAATCCCTTCTATAGCTTTTCTTACAAAACTTATGGTTGAGACAATGAATGAAACTAATAGTTCTATGTTCGTAAGAAATGCAACGATTAACAACATAGACCCTGGAATTATTCTAAATAAATATATTGTTAAGAATTCTCTTATACCTTTTATTACAGCAATTGGTCCAATTGCTGCATTTATGATTACAGGCTCATTTGTTGTTGAGAGCATCTATTCAATTCCGGGTATGGGTAGAATGTTTGTCTTATCAATTATCAACAGAGACTATCCACTAATCTGTGGTTTAACATTAATCTATACTATGATTTTGATATCAATAAACATGCTTATAGACTTTATCTATCCTTTTCTTGATAAAAGGATAAAGATTTAAAATGAATATAAGGATAGATATTGAATATATTGGTACTAATTTTTTTGGTTGGCAAAAACAAAAAAGGCTCAGGACCATACAAGGTGAAATAGAGAAGTCCGTAAAAAAGATTTTTGGGGAAAAGATTATTGTGTATGGATCAGGAAGAACTGACAGTGGTGTTCATGCTATTAATCAAGTTGCTAATTTTCATGTAAAAGATGAAAAAAAAATAAATATGATTGGTTTAAAGAATAAGCTGAACTCTATTTTGGATAGTGATATAAAAATTAAATCTTGCAATAAAGTTGATGAGAATTTTCATGCACAATATGATTGCAAGGAAAAAGTTTACCTATATAGAATCAAGATAAATGAACCTTGTTCGGTTTTCGAAAAGGGAAGAATGTGGTATTTAAAAAAAAGTATAAATACAAAGAAATTGGAAAAGATTTCTTCTGTTTTTGTTGGTGAAATAGATTTTATAAATTTTTGTAAAACCGGATACTCTGGAGAAAACACTGTAAGAAACTTAAGAAAAATATCAATCAAAGAAAAAAAGAATTATATAGATTTCTTCATTACCGGAAATGGTTTTTTAAGAGGAATGGTAAGATTAATAATTGGCTGTTTAATTAATTTTGAAAAAGGGGTGATTCAAAAGAAAGATGTAGTTCTTGCTTTGAAAAATAAAAAAAGATTAAAATTAAATTATAGTGTTCCAGCAGAAGGTCTCTATCTATATAAGGTAAAATACTAGTATGATATATAAAGGTTTTTCAGAGATTGGATATCCTACCAAGATTATTGCAATAGGTTTAAATTATCATGATCACGCAGAGGAAATGAAAAAAAAGCCTCCTGCCGAACCTTTAATGTTTTTAAAGCCTCCATCGTCTCTTATTGCTTGGAATGAGGATATTATATATCCGAACCATATGAGCTCTAGAGTAGACTATGAGGGGGAACTTGGAATAGTTATTAAAAAAGAAGCTAAGTGGGTGAGCGTAAATGAAGCTCAAAATTACATTTTAGGCGGATTGTGTGTAAATGACGTTACTGCACGAGATTTACAGTCTTTGGATATTCAATTTTCTCGGGCAAAAGGTTTTGATACATTTTGTCCTGTCGGTCCTTCTGTATCAGATGAAATTGATTATCAAAATGTTAAAATCAAAACTATCGTTAATGGGGAGACAAAACAAGAATCAAGTACTTCGAATATGGTTCATAGTGTAAATTTTTTAATTAGTTTTATAAGTAAAATTATGACTTTAAATAGAGGGGATTTAATTCTAACAGGAACACCTGGTGGTATAGGTCAATTAAAAGATAAAGATATTGTAAGTGTAAATATTGAGGGCCTCGAAGGAACTAGAAATAAAGTTTCATTGAGGATTAAATAATATATTAGGAGAAATTATGTCAAAAATCTTAATTTTGCCAGGCGATGGAATTGGTATAGAGGTTACAGATGAATGTATAAAAATTTTGAATTACTTCAAAGATACATTCGAAATAGAATTCGAAAAAGAGATTTTTGGAGGTGCATCAATTGATAAAAATGGACAGCCACTTACTCAAGAAGTTCTTGATAAAGCTTTGACTTCAGATGCTGTACTGCTAGGAGCAGTAGGGGGCGAGAAGTGGGAGAGCATTGACCATAATTTAAAACCTGAAAAAGGCTTGTTGATGTTGAGAAAAGAACTGGAAACTTTTGCGAATTTGCGACCTGGCAAAGTTTTTTCTTCATTATTAAGTGCTTCTTCCTTAAAAGAGGAAATAGTTAACCATACTGATATTCTCGTGATAAGAGAATTAACTGGTGGGATATATTTTGGTGAGCCACGATTTCTTAAAGATATTAATAATAAAAGAGTTGGTGCTAATACTTTAATATACGATGAGGAAGAAATTGTAAGAGTCGCGAGAGTAGCTTTTAATTACGCCAGAAAAAGAAAAAACAAAGTCACATCGCTAGATAAGGCAAATGTCTTAGAAGTTATGCAACTCTGGAGAGATGTAGTTAATGAAGTTCATAAAGCTGAATTTAGTGATGTTGAGCTAGAACATCTTTACATTGATAATGCCGCCATGCAGGTTATTAAAAGACCATCTACCTTCGATGTTATACTAGCTGGCAATCTTTTTGGAGATATAATTAGTGACGAGATTGCTGAGCTCACTGGATCTTTGGGTATGCTGCCGTCTGCATCAATAGGAGAGAGCTCTGCAATCTATGAGCCAGTACATGGAAGTGCACCGGATATTGCGGGAAAGAATATAGCCAATCCGATAGCGGCAATTTTATCTCTTTCTATGTTGTTTAAATACTCCCTTAATTTAGACAAAGTATCTGAATTGATTGATACCGCTGTTTCGAATACTTTAGATTCTGGCATTAGGACTAGGGATATAAACAACAATCAATCTGAGCCTGTGAATTGTTCTGAAATGGGTGATAAGATTCTTGCAAACATAGATGAAATCAAGTCAAAATTTATCTAAAAATTCTACTGCTTTTGAGAAAGGAATGATTAAGTCCTTAAATATTGATTTAAACAAAGATACTTCATACGCTATATATGGCTCTAATGATTTTATAAACTCAGCCATCATTGCTGATTTATATGAAAAAGAACTCGAGGATATTTTTTTTGTTACGGATAACCCAAAAAGATGCCAAATGTTAATTGAGCATCTAGAACAAAGTTTCAATATTCCTAGCTTCTATTTAGAAAATGAAATTTTTCATTCTGAAGCTGATTCTAATAACGGTAGAAAATTTTCTTTGAATCTATTTTCATTTCTAGAGCAACATCAATACAGAAGAATAAAATTTATTGATACTAAAAATCTGCTTCACAAATTTAAAAGAAGAAGACGGATGGAATGCAAAAAAATTCAAAGAGATGCCTCTTCTTTTAATAGAGATGGATTAATTAGTCAACTTATTGAATTTGATTACAGAGAAAAAGAATTTATAGAAGAACTTGGAGATTATGCTGTTAGAGGATCGATAATTGATTTTTTTTCACCATCAGAACCCTTCCCAATAAGGGTTGAATTTAAAAATGATAATCCATCGTCTTTTCAAATCTTTGATCTTGAAAATGAACGAAGGACCGGTGAAATTCTTGATGAAATTACAATAATGAATATTAAATCAGAAGCTGATCCAATGGTAGCTTCTGACATGACACTTTTAGAATTAATTGATTCAAAATCTATTCTTATTTTTGATTCAGAATCTGATTTCACCTTGTTTGGAAGTAGTAGAAAAAAAATATTTGATTTATTAGGTAAAAAGAAAACACTCTTTCTAAATCCAACACATCCCATTGATTCTGCAACCAATCTTAATCTGGATTTAGAGCTAATCAGAGAGCCTTATGACCTTTCGTTAGAATTTATAAAGGAAATTATCAACGAAAGGGCCGACTTAAAAAAAGTTTATCTAGTAACAGATGCTGCTACCAAGAGGAATCTTATTGGTGATTTAGAGAAAAAAATCTTAGGAAAGATAATCTTTGTTGATGGATTTTTGAGAAAATCTTTTTATCTGAAGAACAACAAGAATCTTTATTTATCTTTCAATAAAACGGTCTCCAATAAAGACTCTAATACGTATGCTAATCAATCATTTAAATTGTCTAATTTTATGGATTTAGAACTAGGAGACTATGTTGTTCACAGAGACTTTGGTTTAAGTCTCTACAAAGGAATAAAAAATAAAACAATAAACGGTTCTGTTGTTGATTTTATTGAATGTCAATTTGATCTAAATGACAAACTTCTTATACCAATTGACAAGATTAGCTTGATTCAAAAATATATAGGCGGGAATAAGAGTATTAGACTGGATTCATTAAGAAGCAGAAGCTGGATAGGCAAAGTAAAGAAAGCTAAAAGAGTAGCAGAAAATGTAGCAAGAGAAATATTGAGTCTTTATGCTCAAAGGAAATCAGCAGATGGCTTTTCTTATCAAATTAATGAAAAAGAAATCGCTGAATTTGAAGATAGGTTTGAATATCAAGAAACTAGGGATCAAAAAAATGCAATAATTAGCACATATCAAGACATGCAATCGTCTAAGCCTATGGATAGACTTATTTGCGGTGATGTAGGCTTTGGGAAAACAGAGGTAGCACTGAGGGCATCTTTCCTTGCCTCAATTAACTCAAAACAGACTGTTATTATAGCTCCAACAACTCCTCTTGTTCATCAACATTTAAATACCTTCTTAAAACGATTTAAGGATTTGCCTATAAAGGTGGAGGCTCTCTCTAGATTTGTAAAACCAAAAAAAGTCTTAATGATTCAAAAAGAATTAGCCGAAGGCAAAATTGATATAGTAGTTGGTACTAACAAAATCTTATCAGATAAAATCAAATTTAAGAATTTAGGATTGATAATAATAGACGAAGAACATAAATTTGGTGTATCAGCAAAAGAAAAGATTAAAAAGATTAAGGTTGGTATAGACTCTTTGAGTCTTTCTGCCACACCGATACCTCGTACTCTTCAACTTTCTCTTTCTGGATTAAGAGACATAAGCCTCATTGGGACCCCTCCAAAAGAAAGATTAGGGGTTGAAACTTATATAGATAAATATAATGAAGAAAAAATCAAAAAAGCAATTGAATATGAAAGAGAAAGGGGCGGAAAAGTGTTCTTTATTCACAATGAAATAAAAACTATAGAAAAAATTTTCCAGGTTCTAAAAAAATTGCTACCTAATGAAAAAATAGATTATGTACATGGAAGGATGAAAAGTACTGACATCGAAAATCGCTTAAAACAATTTATTGATGGTGACATATCAATACTAATTACTACTACGATTGTGGAATCTGGTCTTGATATCAAAACAGTTAACACAATGATAATCAATAATGCTCATAATTTCGGATTATCTGATCTTTACCAGCTTCGTGGGAGAATTGGGCGAGGCTCAGTTAAAGGGATAGCATATCTTATCATTCCGGATAAAGAGATAACTGACAATGCGAAAAAAAGATTGGCCGCAATGAAAAGACTGACAAAACTTGGCTCTGGTTTTAATTTAGCTCTAGAAGATTTAGAAATAAGAGGAGCAGGAAATTTATTTGGTATAGAGCAATCAGGAAAAATATATGATGTTGGAATAGAATTTTATCTTGACTTGTTAGAGAAAGAAATTAATCAAATCAGGAACAATACCGCTGAAATCTCATTCAACCCAGAAGTTGAAGTTAACGAGAGTCTTTTTATTCCTAAAAGTTACATATCGTCAGCAGAGAGAAGGTTGTTTTATTATAAAAGAATTTCCTTAATAGAAAGCGAAGATGATTCCGTTAGTTTGGTTGATGAATTGTTAGATAAATTTGGTCCCATTCCTTATGAGCTCTTAAATTTAATACATATAGCTGATATAAAAATCCAAATGAGACGGTTGGGTGCTTCTAGGTTACAAATTAAAGCAAAGTCTCTAATAATTAAGGCAGTGAAACTAGATGAAATGAAAGATATTGACATGGAACTACCAAGAGAAGAGAAAGGACTGTATGAAACAGTACAATTTATTAAAAAAACAAGAAGCCTGGAAGATCTCGTAGGGGATGATTATCAATTCAAAAGTGGTAGAATTTTAATAAAATAAAAAGGTTCGTATGAAAGCTTATAAAATATTATCTATCTTCTTAATTATAGTATTCTTTTTTTCTGTAACGTCTAAAGCTGAAATAAGTGATGGAGTTGCTGCTGTAGTAAACGATGAAGTTATTTTTCTGTCTGATTTACAATCACATATTAAAGAAAGCGGTGACAACCCTTTGAATAAAAAAGTTTACTCCAAGTATCTAAAAGAGCTAATAGATTTAAAATTGCTACAGCTCCAAGGGTCCAGAATGGGTATCGATGCAAGTGATGAAAAAATAGATCAAATAGAAAAAGACGTGAGAAAGAAAAACGGAGACAAAGTCTTTGAAGATGAATTAAAAAAGAATGGTTTAAGTGTATACAGGCTTCGTTTTGGTTGGAAAAATCAGATGCTCCAAGAAGGTATTAGATCGGTAGTACTAAGAAATAAAATTGTTATAACAGAGAAAGAAATAATTCAAAAATACAAAAAAACTTATGGGAATATTCAAGAAGAAAATCTAGTCAACCTTTCAATGATTTTAATAGACACCAACAAGATAAAAGAGGGTCAAATAAAATCTATAGAAGAGAATTTAAGGGCATCAAACAATGTTGATTCTCTAGTTGATGAATTGTTAATAAGTGAACAAATTGAGCCATCATCAGGAAGTTTGGGTTTTGTTAATCCTGAGAACTTAGATAAAAAAGTAAAATCTGATATTAACTCATCAAAAGAAGGCGATATAATTGGTCCATATGTTTCTGAGAATATAATAAAATTTATTATTGTTGGAAAAAAACAATTTGGGGATGTTGATTACATAAAGAATAAAGATAAAATCTATGAAACCATATACCAAGAAAAATCTTTAACTCTGCTTCAGAAGTGGTTCCAAGAGTTAAGAGACAATGCTTATATATCAATCAGAATATAAACCAAGATAAGAAGTTAACCGGTTTTGTATTCTTCTATAGGTATGCAGCTACAGACAAAATTTTTGTCTCCGTATGCATTATTTACTCTTCCTACAGGTGAAATATATCTAACAACATCTTGGGAAGCACTTTGCAAAGGGAAGGCAACGTCGAGCGAATAATTAAAATTATTATTCATTATATCAAAAAAAGTATGGGGGGCATTCTTAAGTGGGGAGTCCTTTGCTTCTGAAATATTTGAGTAAGTTATAATTTCTGCATGTATAGATATTAATGCATTACAGAATCGATCAAGCTCCTTTTGTGACTCACTCTCTGTTGGTTCTATCATTAATGTACCAGCTACTGGGAAGGACATAGTCGGAGCATGAAATCCATAATCAATAAGTCTTTTTGCTATATCCTCTTCTGTTACCCCATGAGTTTTCCTTATGTCTCTTAAGTCTATTATGCATTCATGTGCAACTCTGTCGTTTCTTCCAGAGTAAAGAATTGGGAAGTAGGGTTTTAGTCTTTTTGCTATATAATTGGCATTTAGAATTGCAATTTGCGTTGCTTTTTTAATTCCTGCTGGTCCCATCATCATGATATACATCAAAGATATTGGCAAAATTGATGCACTTCCCCAAGGAGCAGAAGAAATAGGACCAAAACTCGATGGTGGTCCTGCATTCTTGATTACACTATGGCCTGGAAGGAAATTTGATAAATGCTCTTTGACTGCTATAGGCCCTACTCCAGGACCTCCTCCTCCATGTGGTATACAAAATGTTTTATGTAAATTAATGTGGCACAAGTCTGGTCCAAAATGACCTGGTTTTGATATGCCAACTATTGCATTGAGATTGGCTCCATCCATATAAACTTGTCCTCCTGCATCATGAACCATGCGGCATATTTTACCAATATTCTCTTCAAAGACACCATGAGTAGAGGGATAAGTAATCATTAAAGTAGAGATTTTGTCTGGATGCTGCTGGATTTTATTTGCTAAGTCAGTCGTGTCTACATTTCCTTTATCGTCGCAATCCACTATTTCAACTTCGAGTCCAGCTAGTACCGCACTAGCTGGATTTGTTCCATGAGCAGAGCTTGGAATTAGACATATATTTCTTTTTGACTCTCCGGTCGCTTCTTGAAAAGCTCTTATAGTCATTAGGCCAGCAAGCTCTCCTTGTGCCCCTGCATTTGGTTGAAGTGATACTGAGTCAAAACCTGTAATGTCAGATAACATTTTTTTTAATTTTTCTATTATAAATTCATATCCTCTAGCTTGAGATTTTGGAACAAATGGATGTATAGAGTTAATTTTTTCCCAACTTATTGGAATCATCTCACTAGTGGAATTCAATTTCATAGTACAGGAACCTAAAGGAATCATTGACTTGTTTAAAGCAATGTCTTTGTCTTCTAAATTCTTTATGTATCTAACAAAATCAGTCTCTGATTTATATGAATTAAATACAGGGTGAAGAAGGTAGTCTTCGAATCTAACAAGATTCTTCGGTATTACTTCCAAATCAGAAGATAAAGAATTGCTTATCTCGTCTAATTCAAAATTTTTACCTCCTGAGAAACACCTAAGAATTTTCTTTAAATCATCTCTGGTTGTTTTCTCATCAAGAGATATTGTGATTATTTCATTCGAAAAATATCGAAAATTTAATCTGTTTTTTTGTGCTTGAGATTTTATTGATGATATTTTCTTCTTAGAGACTTTGATTGCTATGGTGTCAAAATAAACCTTGTTAAGTAAATCAAAACCTAATTCTGCCAAACTCTTGCTAAGAATACGAGCAAGATTATGGACTCTCAGCCCTATTCTTCTTATTCCCTTTGGTCCATTGTAGATTGCATATGCAGCTGCAGTTATTGCCAATAAAGCTTGGGCAGTGCATATATTGCTTGTAGCCTTTTCCCTTCTGATATGCTGCTCTCGAGTTTGGAGAGCCATTCTATATGCAAGGTTATTGTTTTTATCTACGGATCTTCCTATAATTCTTCCGGGCAGTAGTCTTTTGAATTCTTCTTTGCATGCTATAAAGGCTGCGTGCGGTCCTCCAAAACCCATTGGGACTCCAAATCTTTGTGAGTTACCAATTGCAATATCTGCACCCAGCTCTCCGGGGGATTTAATTATAGATAGAGCAAGCAAATCGGATGCTAATATTGTAATTACTCCATTAGACTTGGCTTTTTTAATCAAGAATTCGTAATTATCAATCGAGCCAAGGGTGTCTGGGTATTGAGCTATAAATCCAAAAGCATTATCGTTTTCTTGTAATAATAAATCTAGATTTCCTATTTTAATTTCTATATTAAGCGGTTTTGCTCTTGTCTCAAGCAAGCTAATTGTTTGAGGGTGACATAAATCGGAGACAAGAAAAACATTTCTGTTTTCCTTGCAAGCTCTAAGGGCTACCATCATAGCTTCAACTGCTGATGTACCTTCATCTAGCAAAGATGCATTAGACACTTCCAGCCCCGTAAAATCCATTATCATTTGTTGATAATTGATTAACATCTCTAATCTGCCCTGTGAAACTTCTGGCTGATAAGGAGTATAGGCTGTATACCAACCAGGGTTTTCTAATATATTTCTTAAGATAACATTTGGTGTAGTTGTATTATGGTATCCCATTCCGATAAAACTTTTAAAAATTTCGTTCTCATCTATTTTATCTTTAAGGAAATTAATTGCTTCGGTTTCACTTAGAGGTTCGTCAATTCCCAATGGTACATCAAGCAATATTTGATTTGGAACTGCAGATAAAATTAAATCTTCTAAGCTTTTATATTCTAAAAAATTTAACATATAGGTGATTTCAGAATCTGAACTTCCTATATGTCTATCAATAAAAGAAAAATAATCTTTTCCTTCGGACAAATTAATATCTAATTTTTTATTTTGTTCTTCTTTATTCATCAATAAGCTTCTTATAGTCGTTCGGACTAAGCAAGGCATCTAAATCTTCCAATCTTTTTGGTTTGATTTTTATAATCCACCCTGAATCATAAGGGCTTGTATTAATCAAATCTGGTTCGTTTTCTACTGCATTATTTATTTCTACTACTTCTCCAGCGATAGGAGAATATAAATCAGAAACTGATTTTGTCGATTCTATTACTCCAAATGTTCCTGATTTGTCTAACATGGTTCCAACTTTAGGCAACTCAACAAAAACAATCTCACCAAGTGATTCTTGCGCATAATCAGTTATGCCTATTGTTACTAAACCCTCAGATTCTAGAGCCCATTCGTGATCTTCTGTGTATTTACATTCATCTTTGACTTCTGACAATTTAGACCTCACTTAATAAAAGGATAGGTGACCTTATGTGCATCCTCATATTTTTTCCGAATCTCGACCTGGAATTCATTAAGATTTGAAAATTTATTTTCTATCAATCCCAAACAAATCCCTCTTTTAAGTATAGGAGAAAATGTTCCACTAGTCACATGTCCTATTATTTTATTTTCATTAAATATCTTGTATCCATGCCTAGGGATAGCTTTGTCATTCATCTCTAGGCCTATCAAAGTAAATTCTTTTTCTTGAATTTTCTCTGCTATGCTATCCTTGCCAATAAAGTCCTTTTTTGTCATATCTATAAACTTTTCTAAATCTGAGTCTATGGGAGAAATTTCCTCACTTAGTTCGTTGCCATAAAGTGGGAAACCCATTTCAATCCTTAAGGTGTCTCTGGAACCTAATCCACAAGGTATTGGTGTCAAGTTTTTGTTCTCAATTAGAGTTTTATATACATCCTTAATCATCTCATTTGGGACAAATAGCTCAAAACCTTCTTCTCCTGTATATCCAGTACGAGCAATTAAGAAATTGTTTCCATTCGGACATTTCCATTTAAGATTATCCGCGTAGCTTTCTTCTAGCTCTAGAATAGATGCAATACGATATTTTTTAATTGATTTGATTTCTGACAAAGGAAACAATTCGTCCATGAAATCAATTGAGTTAGGTCCTTGAATTGCTAATTGCCCATAGAAGTCAGATAGGTTTTTTATCTCTACATTATATGTGTTGGAATTTTCTAACAACCAATCAAATACTTTGGATACATTACCGGCATTTACACATATGAAATAAGCACCATTAAGCATTTTGTATATAATTACATCGTCAACCACTCCACCTGATTGATTACAAATGAATCCATAACGAGCCTGCCCATCGGATAAATTTAAAATTGAATTCGTGAAAATATAGTCAACAAAAACTTCGGAGTCTGTTCCTGAAATCTCTATTTCTCCCATATGGCTTACATCAAATATGCCTAAGCTCTCTCTGACACACAGATGCTCTTCTTTCAGTCCTTCAAACCATACGGGCATATGCCATCCGTTGAATTCTACAAACTTTGCACCCATTTTGTCATGGAATTCATAAAGGGGGGTAGTTTTCATTACTAATTATTTTACCGGATTTTCTTAATATGTTTGATAGAATTTACTTGATACTTGAAACAAGTTCTTTAAATTTCTCTGGATGCTCCATAGCAAGTTCGGAAAGAATTTTTCTATCTAAATCAATATTCTTTAGTTTTAGCGAATGTATAAATTTACTGTAAGTCAGTCCCTCTTCTCGTAATGCTGCATTAATTCTAACAATCCACAAAGCGCGTTGTGTTCGCTTCTTCACCCTTCTATCACGATAAGAATATGCCATTCCTCTCAATATAGTTTCTTTGGCTCGTCTGTAAACATTTTTCCTTTGACCCCAAAAACCCTTAGTTTGTTTGAGCAACCTATTCTTTCTTCTTTTTCTAGCAACACTAGTTTTTACTCTCATTTATCTTTCCTTTATGCAAAAATGACTTTTCTTAGATTTCGGGCTTTCTTACCTTCAACCGTACTTGCTTCTCTCAGTCTTCGTATTCTTGACTCAGCTTTATGGACATTTCCATGATGCTTATTTCCCTTTATTCTCTTGAGCTTGCCATTTGATTTAAGTTTAAATCTTTTTGCAGCACTTCTATTGGACTTCATCTTTTGATTTGCCATTTGATTTTTTTACCGCCTTTGTCTTTTTTGGGAGAACAATCATAGTTAAATTTTTTCCTTCAAATTTTGGATCATTGTCTAGTTCTCCAAACTCAGCTGAGTGCTCAATTATCTTATCAACTAATTGCTGACCTAAATTTTTATGAACAATTTCTCTACCTTTGAACCATAGCCTAACTTTGACTTTGTGCCCATCAGTAAGGAACTCTTTGAGTCTGTTAATTTTAACATTAAAATCATTTTCTCCAATATTTGGTCTAAACTTAATCTCTTTAAGCGCCTGAGTTTTAGTTTTTCTAAGAGATGTTTGCTTCTTCTGATCGTATCTGAACTTTCCATAGTCCATAATTTTACAAACAGGGGGTTCGGCATCTGGGGATATCTCAACTAAATCTGTGGAATTCTGTTGTGCCATTGCAAGAGCATCGCCGATAGAAAGAATACCAACCTGAGAACCATCTAGGCCTATTACTCTAACCTCGGAAGCCCTGATGGATTTGTTAATTCTATTTCCGCTTGGCTTTCTTCTAGAACCAAATACTTTGTTTCTTATAAGCTATCCTCCTGTTGGATCTCTCCATTAATTATTGAGAGAAAATCATCTAATTTTATTTCCCCGATTTGCTCTCCTCCGTATTTCCTTACACTAACCGTCTTATTCTCCATCTCTGACTTTCCTATAGTCAGAATATATGGAACCTTTGCAATTTCAGCCTCTCTAATTTTAAGACCTAGTTTTTCATTTCTTTGATCAACCTCTGCCCTAAATTTAAGCCTTCGAAAATTTTCCATTAAATTATTCGAATAATCAAATTGCTCTTCAGACACGGTTAGTATCTTTATTTGAACTGGGGCTAACCAAAAAGGAAAAGCTCCTCCGTAATGCTCAACTAAGATACCAAAAAATCTTTCAAAGGAGCCAAATATAGCTCTATGAATCATTACCGGCTGAAGTCTATCATTATCCCGTGAAATATAATTAAGGTCAAATCTCTTTGGTAAATTAAAATCAACTTGTACGGTTGAGCACTGCCACGATCTCCCTAAAACATCTTTAATTTTTAAATCAATCTTTGGTCCATAAAAAGCTCCTCCGCCTTCATCTATGCTGAATTCCAATGACTTATTTCTTAGAGCTGCCTTTAAAGCATTTGTTGCATCGTTCCAGTCTTCTTCAGAGCCAACAAATTTTCCTGGTCTGGTAGAAACAAATATTTCATACTCTTTGAATCCGAACGCCTCGAGAAATTTAATTGTTAAATCAATTACATCATTAACTTCTGATTCGATTTGATCTAACATGCAAAAAATATGTGCATCATCTTGAGTAAAACCTCGTGCTCTAAATAGTCCATGTAAAACTCCTGACCTTTCATATCTATAGACCGTTCCTATCTCTGCAAATTTTACAGGTAAATCTCTATAGCTTCTTAACTCACTTTTATAAATCATTATATGAAAAGGACAGTTCATTGGTTTTGTTTGATATCTATTTTTATCGATTTCCATTTCGGAGAACATGTTTTCCTTGTAGAATTCTGAGTGTCCACTTGTCTCCCAAATATCAGCTTTTGCCAAGTGCGGCGTGTAAACGATTTGGTAATCAGCTTTTATATGTTGCTCTCTCCAATAATCTTCTATTATATTTCTTACAGTTGCTCCGTTGGGATGCCACATTACAAGTCCTGGGCCTATCTCGTCTGTTATTGAGAATAAATTTAATTCCTTTCCTAGTTTTCTATGATCTCTCTTTTTGGCCTCTTCGATTAGTAGTAGATGTTTTTTTAAATCTTTTTTGGTTAAGAAAGCTGTTCCATAAATTCTTTGTAGTGATTCTCTCGTTTCGTCTCCTCGCCAATAGGCACCCGCGACACTTAACAACTTAAATGCCTTCACATAAGAAGTCCTAGGTGCATGGGGACCTCTGCATAAATCAAACCACTCACCCTGGAAATAGAGTGAAATTTCTTCGGCTTTATCTAAATCATTAATTATTTCTTCTTTAAAACTTTCACCCATTTTTTTAAATTTATTAAGCGCATCTTCTCTGGACAAAATCTCTTTCGTCATTGGCTTTTCCTGCTTAATTATTTCCAACATCTTCTTTTCGAAAAGTTCAAGATCTTCCTCAGTAAAGGTTCTCTCAGTATAAAAATCATAGTAGAATCCATTCTCGATAACTGGGCCTATGGTAACCTTGGTATCTGGATAAACAGATTGAACTGCCTCAGCTAAAATATGTGCAGCAGTATGACGTATTAAATCCAAAGCAGCTTTAGAGTCCTCTCGAACAACTTCAATTTTTACATCTTTTCTTGGTTGATGCTTCATGTCACGCAATTCTCCATCAACCAGAGCTCCGATCACTGAATTGTCATACTCTAGCTTGCATAAAATCTCTCCGACGTTCAAAGTATCTTCAAATTCGGAAATGTTGCCTTTAATATCTATCTTCATATATGTACATGAGCACGAGTGGATTTGAACCACCGACCTCTTGCGTGTCAAGCAAGCGCTCTCCCCCTGAGCTACGCGCTCAATTAGCTTAACGAAAATATTGTAAATACATGAAAATATAAATCAAATGCTGTAATATATATGTATATGATTTCAAATAATAATGTTGTTTTAGAAACAAATCTGGAAAATCAAAATCTTATAAATAGAGGCAAAGTTAGGGACTTGTACGATATGGGCGATTCCCTATTAATTGTTTCATCTGATAGAATCTCAGCTTACGACTATGTTCTTCCTACAGGAATTTTAGGTAAGGGCGAAGTTCTAACTAGACTTTCTAAATTCTGGTTTGCTTTGACATCTGACATAGTAGGAAATCATTTCATAACTGAAGATGTATTTTCCCATTATGAATCTTTAAAAGAACACTTTGATGTTCTCAATGGAAGATCAATGATAGTGAAGAAAGCAAAACCTTTACCTGTTGAATGTATAGTTCGTGGATATATAACCGGATCAGGCTGGGGAGAATATAAGAAGAATGGAACTGTTTGCGGAATCGAATTAAAGCAGGGTTTGGTTGAATCAGAGAAACTATCAGAGCCAATCTTTACTCCTTCTACTAAGGCGGAGCAAGGAGAGCACGACGAAAATATAAATTTCGCGCAATGTGTGAATATAATTGGTGAAGATTTGGCAAACAAAGTTAAAGATTATTCGATTCAGATATATTCTAAAGCACGAGATTATGCAGAATCAAAAGGAATCCTTATCGCTGATACAAAATTTGAATTTGGTTTAATTGACAATGATGAGTTAATTTTAATCGATGAAGTTCTTACTCCTGATTCATCACGATTCTGGCCAAAAGATTTATATGAGGCAGGAAGAGGTCAACAAAGTTATGACAAGCAATTCGTTAGAGACTATCTAACTTCAGTAGGCTGGGATAAGAATCCACCGGCTCCTGATCTTCCGGAAGATATTGCAAAGAAAACAAGTGATAAGTACATTGAGGCTCTAAGCTTGCTAACTGCCTAATGTTTGATTCCATACTTGATATTCTTTTACCTTTTTTGCAACTTGCATTTGGGATTGGTCTACTTTGGAAAGGTTCTTTTTCGTTAATCGAGTATTCTCTAAAAATAGGTAAACAACTAAACTTGTCAGAACTCTTTATAGGAATGACTTTGCTTGCCTGGGCTACTTCTTTGCCTGAAATCTTTGTACTAATAAATTCAATTATATTTATCAAGAGTGATCCTTCATCGGCAATGTATGGGACTATCATTGGCAGCAATTTTGCAAATATAAGTTTGGTTCTAGGGCTTGGGGTTTTGTTCTCTAGTAAACATTTTATAGCAAAGGCTGAAAATTTTAGTACTCGTTTCACAATTATTTTCTTTGCTACTTTGTGTCTGGTTGGATATCCATTAATTAAATCAACCAATAACCAACTTGCTCTTTTATTATCTCTACTAATGACGGGGAGCATGATTCTTTATATTTTCACATCATATAATAAATCCTCTGTTGAAAATGTAGCAAAAATAAAACTTAAATACAAACAGTTAGCAAAGGATGCCGGTGCTTTGATTGCATCAATATGTGTAATATATTTTGGAGCCTTTTGCGTAACCTCACTAGGCAAGATACTTATGGAAACTTTCGAAGTGTCATCTGCTACAATAGGAGGACTGTTTTTTGCACTTTCTACTTCTGCCCCTGAAATATTTACATCGCTTGTAGCAATAATAAAATTCAAAAAAAGTACATTGGTTCTTGGTAATGTTCTTGGGAGCAATATAGCGAATATTTTTGGATTTGGCTTAATAAGTCTATTTTATAATATCAATATAGGTTCTGAGAACACTCTACTCGCTAGCGGTGGTCTTCTTCTTGGGGCTGAGATTCTTGCCTTCTTGCTTTGTATCTGCTACTTAAAAAACAATGAAGTAAGGATTCCTTATTGGCTTGGACTTTTCTTGATTGTTATTTACTATTTATTTGTAAGAATTGTATGAGCGCTATATTAGATTCAGTAGATGAAAAGAAAATAGAATTTCAAAATATAAGCTTTTTTAAGCTTCTGTCCGGCATCAATCAAAGCAATTTCTTAAATATAGAAAAAATCTACAAGATTAAAATACATTCAAGAGGATGTGAAATTAAAATTGTTGGTCCATCAATAGCAGTAGAAAAAGCGCTAATGCTAATAGAAAGTTTTTATAAAATTATATCTAAAGGATATCTGCCCACTGAAAGCGACTTTGAACTTGGAGCAAAAATTCTTGAAAAAAAGAGTCATTCAATTGAGGAAATTTTTTTAGATACAGTTTGTTTAACCACGGATAAAAAAACGATAGCTCCAAAAAGTATTAATCAAAAGCTTTATATAGACTCTATAAGGAAACACGATATAGTTTTTGGTACAGGTCCTGCTGGTACAGGAAAAACTTTTCTTGCTGTTGCTACAGCAGTATCATATCTAAACCAGAAAAAAATTAAAAGAATAGTGCTAACTAGACCAGCAGTAGAAGCTGGGGAAAAATTAGGATTTCTTCCTGGAGATTTAACTGAAAAGATTGATCCATACTTAAGGCCTCTATTTGATGCGTTAAACGAAATGATGGATTTTGAAAAAATTTCCCTTCTTATAGAAAAAAATGTTATTGAAATAGCTCCTCTTGCTTTTATGAGAGGTAGGACTCTTAATGATGCATTTATAATTTTGGATGAAGCTCAGAATACTACTTCTTCACAAATGAAGATGTTTTTAACTCGGCTTGGTTTCAATTCAAAAACTATAGTTACTGGTGACACTACACAGATTGATCTTGATAAAAATACAAAATCTGGTCTACTCGAAGCTGTTAGCATTCTTGCAAGCATTGAAGAAATTAGCTTTTGCTCTTTTAATAATGATGATGTGGTAAGGCACCCTCTTACAAAGAAGATAATTGATGCTTATAAATAAATTATCTCGCCTCTTTCTGGTCCAACAGAAATCATTGTAATTGGTATAGACAAAAATTGTTCAATGAATGTGATGAAAGTTTTCAAATTTTTTGGCACTTTTTTCGATTTTAATTCATTCAAATCCCATGAATCAAATTCTTTATATATAGGCTCGATACTATTCAAATCTTCTAAATCTTGAGGCATTGAAGTTATTTTCTTATTTTTAACTTTGTATGCAATACAGACTTTCACAGAGCTAAACATAGAAAGGATATCAATTTTTGTCATAGCTAGTGAACTAATGCCTGATATTTGAATAGAATGTTTTAGAGCTATTAAGTCCAACCAGCCACATCTTCTAGGACGTCCAGTTGTAGCTCCATATTCTGTTCCAAACTCTCTTAATGATAACCCTTGATCATCGGACATTTCGCTCGGAAAAGGGCCATGGCCAACTCTTGTAGTATAGGCTTTTGTAATGCCCACTACATTGCCTAAATCTTTAAATGGAACACCAGTGCCGGATGATGCCGACCCAGAAATTGTTGAAGAGGAGGTAACAAAAGGATAAGTTCCAAAGTCTATATCTAACATAACTCCTTGCGCGCCCTCAAATAATATCTTCTTTTTTTTCTTTATCTCTTTATTTAAATACTCCTGCGTATCACACACAAATTCTTTTATATACTTATAATTCTTCAAAATAAGACTAAGAACATCTGCGGATCTAATTCCTTTTTCGTTAAACACTTTTCTTAAAATTCCATTTTTTTCTCTTAGAATAAAATTAATCTTCTTTGTTAGCTCTTTTTTGTTCTTTAAATCTATCACTCTTATTCCTTGTCTTGATACTTTATCTTCATATGCTGGCCCTATTCCTCTACCTGTAGTTCCTATAGCATCTTTACCTTTTAAAGTCTCTCTTCCTCGTTCAATAGATTTATGATAGGGAAGAATAATATTTGCCAACGAGCTTATTTTTAGGTTCTTGCTTGTAACACCAAAACCAAGGCGTCTTAAAGCTTTTATCTCTTGAACTAAGATTTCCAAATCAATAACTGTTCCATTTCCTATTACTGATACTTTTTTCTTTCGTAATACCCCTGAAGGTATGTGATGTAACACGATTTTCTTTTTGTCGATTATAATTGTATGACCAGCATTGCTTCCACCTTGAAAACGGGCAATAATATCAAACTTTTCGGAAATCAAATCTATTATTCTTCCTTTTCCTTCGTCTCCCCATTGAGCTCCAACCACTACAATATTATCTTTGGATTTCATTACAGCTCCTCTTCTTTAAGTTGAGATAAAGTTTTGTAATTCCCGGTCTTTTTGTTTGACTTGTTATATAAATCAATTGATTGATTATTGTTGACCTTTACCCGTATATCAAACTCGCCTTTGTATTGATTCTTTTGATTCGATAAAATGCATACAAATCCTTGGGAATTAAAAAAGTCCCTTGCTTCAAATGACAATGATAAGTTCTTAGGGATTAAATGTTCGATAACAACTACCGGAATCCCGAGATCTTTATAATCAATTTTTGCTAGAAGAGGTAAAATGTTTATCCCGAATCCAATTGCCGGCAAATTTTTTCCATATTTTTTAATTAATTCATTATATCTACCTCCAGAAACAACTATTTGATTTGCACCTGGTATAGCTATATCAAAAGTAATATTTGAATAATAAGAAAAATCTTTTACGTCTAGAAGATCTATTGCTACGTTGAGGTTAGGATTTAATGACTTTAGGGAATCAGATAAGAATTCCACTTTTTTTAATTCGTTTTGTACATTTGCTGGCAAGCCCTTAATGTTGACGCTTTTTTGAGAAATTAACGGAACCACATAATTTTTTAAAAAATCTCCTTCTTTTTTTGGTAATTTTCTATCTTTAAGAAATTTTTTAATTGAGTCAAAGTCTTTCTTGTGAAACAGTGGGGCTATCTTCTCTTTAATTGTAGGAAGTTTAGAGAAAATAAAATTTAAAAAAAGTGAGGAATTAAGAGTAATTGTTTGTCTATCGAATCCCAGCTTGTTAAGAATTCGTGATGGTAATAAAATTATTTCTAAATCTGATTCGATTTCGTCTGATCCAATCAATTCGCATCCTACTTGGAAAATTTCTCTCTTGTTCCTAATGTCTTTCGATTGGTTTCTAACAACTCTTTCAATATAACAAAGTCTAAAAGGTGAAGATTCTTCCTTGTAGTTGGTTGCTATATATCTTGCTATTTGCGGAGTCACATCTGACCTGATACCCAATACGTCTCCATTTAAAGGATCTATAAATTTAATAATATTAGGAACTTCTTCTTGTTTTGTTCCTACCTCTAAAGAGTCTAATTTTTCAAATATTGGGGTAAGTATTTTTTTATATCCCCAAACCTCGGCCTCATCTAAAAAAATGCTTGATACAAAGTCTATCTTTTTAACATCTTGGGTTCTGTAATCTTTTAGTCCTACTGGAAGCAAAAACCTTTCTGACATCAAAATATTACCTGCTCGATACTCTTAACTTGAGGCAAGTTGGCGATATATTCTAATGTCTCTTCTGATACTGGGGAGTCCACCGAGATAAACGATAGGGCTGAATCTTGATTGGTTGAATCATCTTTTCTACTTAAATAAAGTCTACCAATATTGATATTCATTTTTCCTAATGCTTCTCCAAGCAATCCTATAACTCCGGGTTTGTCATCATTTTCTATAATTAAAACATTGCCTTCAGGGGGGACATCAATGGCATGCTGGTTAAGCTTAGTTAGAATAGGTTTCTTCTTACCAAAGATTGATCCGGAAACTGCAAAATTCCCTGCTTCAGTATTGACAATGAGTGTCATCAAACTGGAAAAGTCTTCTTCTGCTGTCAATTTAACCTCTTTTAGTTTTATTCCTCTTTCTTCTGCAATTAGAGGTGCATTAACATAAGTTACTGGGGCGCTCATCATTGGAGAGAGATAACCTTTAAGGGCAGAGACAGTTAAAGGGGCAATATTCATTTCCGCAATATTTCCAGTGTATTCTACTATAATTTCTTTTGCGCTAGTCTTACAAAGCTGACCCATAAAGCTTCCTAATTTTTCAGATAATTCAAGAAAAGGCTTTAATTCTGATATTACTTCTTCACTCATTGAAGGCATATTTACAGCATTAGACACTACTCCTTTGTTTGCATACTCTATTATTTGTTCGGCCATTGCTATACCCACTTTTGCTTGAGCTTCTTCTGTTGATGCTCCAAGATGCGGTGTGTAAATAATCTTATTGTTATCTTTAAAAATTGGAGATTTAAAATCAGGAGGCTCTTCTTCGAATACATCGATTGCGGCTCCAGCAATTTTTCCTGATTTAACTCCATCAACTACATCATGCTCGTTAACAATTCCTCCTCTTGCGCAATTAATAACAATTACTCCGTCTTTCATTAGACCTATAGTCCCTTTGGAAATTAAATCTTTAGTAGCCCCGGTCAAAGGTGTATGAACGCTAATAATATCAGAGCGTTCAAAAATCTCATCCATTGCAACTAAATCAATAGGTAGATTAAGATTGGTCTCTTTGGATATATACGGATCATGGGCAATTACTTTCATTTTTAACCCTATTGCTCTTTCAGCAACTAGCCTTCCTATGTTTCCCATTCCTATAATTCCCATAACTTTTCCATAAAGCTCTTTTCCTTGAAAACTTGATCTTTCCCATTTTTTTTCTTTCATTGATGAATAAGCTTGTGGAACATTTCTAGCTAGGGAAAATAAGAGGGCAATTGTATGTTCGGCTGTTGTAATTGCATTTGCAGAAGGAGTATTCATGACTACGATTCCTTTTTTAGATGCTTCTTTTACATCTACATTGTCAACACCTATTCCTGCCCTACCAATTAATTTAAAATTCTCCCCCAAATTTTCTATTATTTCTTTATCGATTGTAGTTGCACTTCTAATTACTACAGCATCGTAATTATTAATAATTTTTTTTAATTCTTGTCTTTCGGTCTTCTTTCGTAAATCAACATCAATGTTTGGGTGTTGGTTTAAGAGCTCAAGCCCTTCTTTGGAAAGACCGTCCGTTATTAAAATTTTCAAATATATCCTCCAAGGCCTACGAAATAAAAATATATTTTAGCAATCGATTAATGTCAATTAATAGTAATAATTGTAAAAATTACAGGGTAAGTATAAGATTTATCTGTGAATCAAGAAAGCAAAATGAGTTTTTTACAGCATTTTGGGATATTACGTAAAAGTTTTATCAAAGTTATTTTATTCTTAGTTATTCTCTTTATCCCAGCGTTTTTTTTCCGCGACCTTCTGATGGACTTTGCACTTATGCCAATGAATCAATCTTTACCTCCTGATTCAAATATAATCTTTACAAAACCTGCTGAGGGACTGGCAGCTAATATTAAGATTGCTTTTTTAGCTAGTTTAATTATGACAATGCCAATAATTATTTATGAAATTTGGAGCTTTATTAAACCCGCTCTTTATGAAAACGAGAGGCTTGTCTCTTCAATAGTTATAGTGGTAGGGTCTCTGCTATTCTTTGCTGGAGCGTGTTTTTGCTTCTTTCTTGTTGCACCTGTAGCATTTGATGTACTAATAAATCAATATTCATCTGAGACAATAACCCCTCTTCCTAATATAAGTGATACTTTGGGATTTTTAACTTCTTTAATACTTAGTTTTGGAATAATTTTTGAGTATCCACTTATTATCTTTCTGCTATCCAGGTTTGGTTTAACTTCTGCTGCTTTTTTATCATCAAAAAGAAAATATTCGATTCTATTATGTTGTATTCTTTCTGCAATCCTTACTCCCACAACCGATGTAATTTCAATGTTGTTTATGCTTTTACCCCTCTTGTTGTTTTATGAAGTTGGCGTATTAATAGCGTATCTATTTCACAAAGAAGATAATTGATAAGGAATCGTAATAATAGTAATCTTAATAAATCAACAAGGGGGCTTAAAATGGATTCACCGCTAGTGGATTTTGTGTCTGGGAATTTGCAACTTAATCCGTCATCAAAGCATATTGAGGATTTCGTTAAGGGAGAAATTTTGTATCATGGCTCTATTCAAATTACTCCTTTTAGACATAAAGAATATATTAAAAAGTTTAATAAAAATTATCTTCTTTCAATAGATCGGTCTGACATGAAAAAAGTTGGCTTGATTGATCCTGACAAAGATTTAAAGAAAAAAAAATTCAATATAGATAATCCGGGATTTGTTAGTCAGGGATATTTGTTCAATGTTGGTTTTGGTTTAAGTGTTCATGATATCTCATTTAATGCTATAGCCAACTTGTCTTATAAGAATTTAAAATATGGGTCACCAGTTTTTGAGGGGGACATACTTTATGCTAAATCAGAAGTACTGGGTATTGAAGTAAAAAAAGATGGTGCTAGCAATGGTTCCGTACAAGTTAAAACGGTAATTACTAACCAAAGAGATGAAGTAGTATTGGAGTACGTTAGACAGGTTCTTGTGAGAACGAGAAGAGGAGTAACTATTGATGCGCAAACAACTACAGAAGAGCAACCTTCTGGTATTGATATTAATGAAATTAATATTCCCTTACAGTATAAAGATTTAAACAGAGAGTTTAATTTTCCTAGAGATACTAAAGTAGGTGGAGATACTGAGGTCATTCCTGGAAAAGTTGTGAACTTTAAAACTTTTGAGGAATTTAAAGAGGGAGAGATTTACGAAGGAAATTTTTCAAAGGCAATTAATTTAGTTGACTTCAGTTGGCTACAAATTAGTACTCTTAACGACGCAAGCATACATCATACTCCTTCATCAAACTTTATAGGCTATGGGGGAGCAGTTAAATCATTAGTCGAAGGCGAAGTAAGTCATAACATACCATATGCTTATTTCTTAGGTATGAATTCTGGGTCTCATGATGCGCCCACATATCCAATTGACATAGTTCAATCGTCGTTTAATTCAGATGATGATGATGATGAAAAAATTATAGGTAGCTTTGAAGTAAAAGAAAAAATTCAAATTAAAGATAGAGATGATTGTGGTGTATTAAAAATAGAGTTGCGTGGAGATAAAATTGTAACCAAAGCTGGCTTAAGGGCTTACGAAAAAACTGGATTTAAAGGTATAACAAAGATTCAGGATAATTTAATAAGAGTTTTAACAATGGAGATGCTGATTGCCGTTCCGACAAAGGGAGCCTATAAATAATGTCCGACGAGAAATATCCAATTAACGATTTAAACCATCCTGTAACTTACAAATGGATAAATGACTTTGATTATGCTTGGAATACTAAAAGTGACCAGAAGAACTGGGTTCTGCCTAAAGTATTAAAAGAACAGGCAAAAAAGATTCCTGATAAAGAGTTTCTTCAATTTAGCTACAACAAAGCTCTCACCTTTTCCGAGGTAAACAAAAAAGCTAATCAAATTGCAAATTCTCTTGAAAGTTTGGGTGTCAAAAAGGGTGACAAGGTTTCGGTTTATATGCCTAACTCTTTGGAAATCTGTTTAGCCTGGTTCGGAATACTCAAAAATGGGTCTGTAATGGTCCCTATCAATACTGCATATGTTATGGATTTTTTACAATATATAATTGAAAGCTCTGATTCAAAATTAATTATTATTGCCGAAGAATATATGGAAAGGCTAGCAAACATTCAAACAAGAATACCTCTAATAGATAATGTTGTTGTCTGGACACGAAATGGCAAAGACAAATTTGATAGTATGGGCTACAATGCAAAGGAGTGTATTTCTTGGAAGAAGTTTATAGAACAAGGGGAAGACTCAGAACCACAAGTTGAAATTACTCACTTAGACCATGCAAGACTTATGTACACATCTGGCACTACTGGAAAATCAAAAGGGGTAGTAAGGCCCTGTGCTGCTGATTTTTCATCAGCTCAAAACTATTCAAGCATAATGGACATCAATCCGGATGATACTGTTTTTACTTGTCTTCCTCTGTTTCATTCCAATGCAATGGTGATGGGAGTCTATCCTGCTATGATTAGGGGGGCAAAAGTTGTTGTTGAAGAAAAATATTCTGCTAGTAAGTTCTGGAAATGGATGAAAGATTTTGGCATAACAAAATTTAATCTCGTTGGGGTAATGTCGTATTTTATGTGGAATGCTCCAGAAGTCCCTGAAGAAAAAGAACATAAAGTTAAACTTGTTTTAGGCAGTCCTGCTCCACATGACATAATAGAAAAATTTATGGATAGATTTAATATACTTTTTATGGAAGGGTACGGTTTAACTGAAGTTGGACAATGTACCTTTATGAGACCAGGCGAACCTTTTAGGGTAGGATCTTGCGGGAAGGAGTCTCCTGGCTATGAAATTAAGATAGTTAATCCTGATACAGATGAGGAACTACCTCGTAATACACCTGGGGAACTTGTTTTAAGGCCTCGCATACCAAACATATGCTTGCATTATTATTATAAGATGCCAGAAAAAACTGTTTCTGATTTTAGGAACTTATGGTTTCATACCGGTGATTTATGTCGAATGGACCAAGATGGATATATTTTCTTTATGGATAGAGTAAAAGATTATATTCGTAGAAGAGGAGAAAATATTAGCTCCTTTGAAGTAGAAAATCTTATTTCAACTCACCCTAAGATTGAAGAATCTGCTGCTATTGCAGTAAAGCTTGACGAACAAGGTAGGCATTCGGAAGACGAATTAATGAGCGTCATTGTTTTAAAACAAGGAGAAAAACTTGACCCAAAGGAATTAATAGAATTCTTGGAACCAATAATGCCCAAATTTATGATTCCAAGATTCATTAGATTTAGAGATGCTCTTCCAAAAACTCCAACTAATCGAGTTCAGAAAGTCAAACTTAGAGAAGAAGGTGTAACCAAAGACACCTGGGACGCATTAAAGAAATAAAGCTTTCTTCTTGTATTAGTTGTACCAGCTAATTTAACTCAGCCGCTAGAAATACTACTTATCCCAAGGATACTTTTTTACAGGCTTTTGCTTGTAAGGATTTTTCATATCAGGATTAAAATATTTAAATGTATTTACATGCTGATCAGTATATGAACCTGGAGGATAATATTTATCATAAAAATCTAAGTCCAAATTCTGAGCCTGAAAAACTAACCTCATATACATAGGGTCGACAAATGCTGGAAATGAACCATATGTTTCATATATGTATTCAGCTACCGACTTCACAATTTCTTTTGTTGTGTCAGTAGGCTTCGGAGCCTTAACTAAATGCTTATCTGGTTCCTCATATGGAAAAGGCTTTGTATCTTTCCAGGCAGCCCATTTATGCTCATCCATCTTATCAAAAGCTTCCGACATTGATTTATAATACGGTGGACAATATCCTTCAAATATTCCGTCTTTACCAACTGGTCTTGTTGGTCCAGCTTTTGGCTGCTCGAATCTAAATCCAAGCCCTTTGAAAAGCTCTGGATTAGAACCAAGGGTAAAACGAGGAATCAGTCCTGTAAAAGTCCATCCGCCTAATCCAAGAGCTTGAAGTGCTAACGACATATTTTGACAAATAAATGCTTGTTCAACATTTAAACCTGTCAATATTCTTACTTCAAGATCATAAAGTGACATTTTAACTTCTTCTTTTATTCTTCCTTTTTCTATCCATTTATCTTGTCCGCAGGAACGGTTATTCTTGTCATCCCAAATATTGAAGGCATAGGTGCTACTACAATACAGGGTTAAGAGGTTTAAATATTCCTCTGTTATGTCAGTTACTGGAATAAATGTTGTTGTTCCGGGCTTATTGGTGTTCCATTGATTAAAATCAAACAAGCCAGGCATTTTGTCAGGTAAATTTGCTCTTCCATCTTCTAATTTAACCAGGCCTTCTCTATATAGCTCAAGCAATCTTTCAATTTTATCGTTTCTATCAAGTTGAAAGAACATATCAAGTTCTTTGTCTTTGGGTAGCATGTGTTTTACATCTACATAGTATAAGCCAGAGTCATTGGTAAAGAACAATTCTGTTCCATGATTGTTACACGCAGACGGCCAAGTTCTTCCTGTCCATTGACACAATAAATCAATCCCATTTTCTGGAGGCAAGTCTGCTAGACACAAACCTGTTAATCCAGTTCCAGCCCATACCAACATTGCTTCTTGAAACTCTGTCAAAGGTATTGGTGGAATATCAGATTTGTGAGCCAAGCTGCTATCGGATGGTAGCTCCATTCCTGTTCCAAATCTTCTTGATCTCCTATTAAATATTGCTTCAAACAAAGGATAGTTTAAAGCTGCATCGTAATTAACTTTCCCATTGGTTTTTCCGTTTTTCTTTGCCATGATAAATCACACTCCCTTCTTATATTATTATAGCAAAGGTAAAAACGAGAAAAAAGGCTTTTTAAATTTGTTGTTTTAGCTGGTTTCTCTTGATTTCTTTGATAGCGAGCTTCAAGGTAGAGATGCCCAAAGTAGAACATTTGGGCCTAGAAAGCGTTAATTCTTCTCCTAAAATATCCGACATTAATTCTGGCCCCATATTTAGAACTTCTTCTATGTCTTTTCCTATAACCATTTCTGATATAATAGATGTTCCAGCCTGACTAACTATGCATCCTTCACCTTCAAACTTGAAGTCTTTTATGACTCCATCATCATCTACTTTAAGACAAATGCTAATTATGTCACCACATCCTGGATTGCCTCCCTTCTGGAGCACATCACAGCGACCTGCTTCTACATCTGCATCTTCAATAGTCCCTGTATTCCTAGGATTTTCATAATGGTCTAGGATGAAGTCCATTAACTCCTGTTTCTCTTGTGATTCGTCGGACATTATCTTTCCTGCTACTTCTCAATTGGTGCTTGAACTAAGTTGCCCCATTCGGTCCACGAGCCATCATAGTTCTTAACATCTTCAAACCCAAGTAGATAAGTTAAAACAAACCAAGTGTGCGAAGATCTTTCTCCAATTCTGCAATAAGCAATAACATCATCTCCAGTCTTAAGTCCTGCACCGTTTTGATAAATTTCAACTAATTCATCTGCTGATTTAAATGTACCGTCTTCATTAGCAGCTGTAGCCCAAGGAACACTAGCAGCATTAGGGATGTGTCCTCCTCTTAATGCTCCTTCTTGTGGATATGCTTCCATATGAAGTAGTTCACCAGAATATTCTTTAGGTGAACGAACATCAATCAATGGCTTATTTTGATCGCTATGAGCCCTTACATCATCTCTAAAAGCCCTAATTTTAGTGTTTAGGTTGCTTACTTTATAATTTGACGCTGGAAAATCAGGCTTGTCTTTAACTACTGGCTTACCTTCGTCTATCCACTTTTGTCTTCCCCCATTCATAATAAGACATTTTTCGTGTCCATAAATTTTAAAGGTCCACAAAGCATAACATGCCCACCAATTACTCTTGTCTCCATAAAAAACAACTGTGTCATCGTTAGTAATGCCTTTTGATGACAACAATGCTTCGAAATTTTCTTGATTTACATAGTCTCTTACAAGGCTGTCTTGAAGTTCGGTTTCCCAATCAAGCTTAATTGCTCCTTCAATATGACTAACTTCATAAAGAAGTATGTCCTCGTTTGATTCTACAATTTTAATTCCATCTTTGTCCTTGTTTTCTAAAACCCAATCGGTAGTAACAAGAACCTCAGGATGTGCATAATCTGCCATTTTTCTTCCCCCCTTTACAATTTTGAGTCTAAATTGACCTAAAAATTGATGATTTAGTATAAAAAAACGCTAGAAACTAATGATACAACAGTTTTTATTTTTAACAAATTTTTATTTAAAATTCTCATTTTTTTGTATATCATTTCAGATATGTCAGACGATGGAAACCAAACAGAGCTAGAAGATGGTCTTGAAGCCAAGCAAGCGGATGAAGCTTTTGATAGTGAAGCTTCTACCGAAGATGAATCAAGCGGAATAGAAGAAGTATTGCCCTATCCTGATAGAGTTCCGAATTCAAAAAAAGGGGTTTCGCATTCACATTCTTATGTGATGATAGGACTTGTTTTATTGATGGTTCTTTTCAGTTTTATTATTTCGAATTTTACTTTCTCTTATTAACCGATTTACATGCTTCTTTAAATATTTCGCAGTAGCAGAATCTAAACATTTCTCAAAATTTTTAGTACTCCCCTGGAAAATTACATGCCCGCCTTCTTCTCCACCTTGTGGTCCTAAATCAACAATGTAATCGCTTGCATTTATAATATCTATATTATGCTCAATTATAATTATAGTATTTCCTGCGTCTCTCAATTTATAAATTACATTCAATAATTTATCTACGTCAGAAAAATGTAAACCGATTGTTGGCTCATCAAGGATATAAAGACCTTTGCCGGTATTTTTTTTAATTAATTCTTTTGAAAGCTTAATCCTTTGTGCTTCTCCTCCAGATAAAGTTGTTGCGGGTTGGCCTATTTTTAAATACCCCAAACCTACTGAATTAATTAAATCTATTTTAGATTTTAATAACGGGAATCCCTTAAAAAAAATTGCGGAATCTTCAAAAGTCATATCTAAAACATCTGCTATGTTTTTATCCTTATATCTAATCTTTAAAGTTTCAAGATCAAACCTTTTACCCTGGCAGGATTCGCATTGCACTGTAACATCAGGCAAAAAGTTCATTTCGATTTTAATGCTTCCGCCTCCAGAGCACTCTTCGCAACTTCCTTCCTTAATATTAAAACTAAACCTACCTGGCAAAAATCCCTTCATACGTGATTCTTGCAAAGATGAAAAAATTTCTCTTATCGAGGAATAAATTCCCGTATATGTTGCGGGATTGGATCTCGGGGTCCTTCCTATAGGTGACTGATCGATATTGATTATTTTCTCAAAGTATTCAAAACCTTGAATGGATTCAACAAAGGGAAAGATTTTTTTGTTTAGTTTTTTTGGAGACATAGATAAAATTTTAAAAATTGTATCTACAGCTAAAGAACTTTTTCCGGAACCCGAGACTCCAGTTATACAGGAAATTTTTCCAATAGGTATTCGAACATCAATTGATTTTAAATTGTTAAGACTTGCACCAAATATCTCTAAATGCTCTTCGTTGAAACTATTAGATCGATTTATATTAACTTTTTTCTTTCCTGATAGATATTGTCCCGTAATGGATAATTTGTTTTTTACTATGTCAGCAATCATTCCCTTTGCTACAATTTCTCCACCATTGGTTCCGGCTCCGGGTCCAATATCTATAATGTAGTCTCCGGTCCTAATAGTCTCTTCATCGTGCTCAACCACTATTACGGTATTGCCTCGTTTCTTTAATTCCCTAAGAGATTTTTGCAACATATCATTGTCCCTAGGGTGTAGGCCAATGGTTGGCTCATCAAGAACATATGTTACACCGGTAAGTTTGGCTCCAAGCTGTGAAGCCAATCGAATTCTTTGTGCTTCACCTCCTGATAATGTTGGTGCAGTACGATTTAAAGTTAGATAGTCTAATCCAACATTAGATAAAAATTCTAGCCTGCTTAAGAGTTCGCTTTGAAGTTGGTCCCATATTTTTTGTTTCTCTTTTTTAAATTTTATTTTCTGGAAAAATTTATAGCAATCTTTTACTGAGAGGGAACAAATATCAAATATGTTTAAATTATCTATAAATACATTAAGCGCATAATTGTTCAATCTGCTCCCCTTGCATTCATCACAAGGTTCTGTTTTTTGATAAGTCTTTAAAAAAGTTTTTGTTTCTTCGGACCGTGACGAATCATACCATTCTTGTAGAATGTTTATAATTCCATTGAATTTGTTTTTTTCATTTTCATATTCTTTGATAAAGCTTGCTATTGTTTTATTGTAAGCTCCGTAAAAAATCAAACTTCTGTCTTTCGCTGACAATTCAACAAATGGAATATCATCCTTAATTTTGTTTTTATCAATAAAGTCTTTTAATAATTTTTTATACAATTGTGAATCTTTTATTGGTTGAATTGCTCCTTCGTTTATAGATTTATTTAAATCAGGAACAATCAACGCCTCATCAAAATATTCAAACTGACCAATTCCATCACACTTCTTGCAGCAACCATAAGGACTATTGAAAGAAAAAAGTCTAGGGGAAACTTCTGGTAAGGAAATCCCGCAATTACTACAAGCTAAACTTTGGTTAAAAATCTTTCTTTCTAATTCTGTCTCTACAAGAACAATTCCTTCTCCATACTTTAATGCTGTTTCAATTGATTCAGCTAATCTCTTATAGTTTTTCGATGCTACTTTAACGCTATCGACGTAGACATGGATATCGTGCTTCTTTTGTTTCTCTAAAACTATATTTTCATTTAGATATCTTATTTGGCCATTAATTCTTACGCTAGAAAACAACTTAGATACGAAGGAAATCTCATTTTTAAACTCGCCTTTCTTTCCCATAGCAATAGGGAAATAAATCTCTATGGTCTGACCTTGTAAGTTTTTTGTTAAAGAGTCAAGCATTGATTGTAAAGTTGTTTCTTGAACTGGATTGTTGCATTCGTAGCAATTTATACTTCCCAACCTAGCGAACATTAATCTAATAAAATCGTAAATCTCTGTTACAGTTGCAACAGTTGACCGTGGGTTACGCATAAAAGTTTTTTGATCAACTGAAACTGAAGGGGAAAGCCCTGATACATATTCCAAGTCTGGTTTTTTAAACCTGTCAACAAATTGTCGTGCATAATTTGATAAGGACTCTAAATATCTTCTTTGGCCTTCAGCAAATATTGTGTCAAAAGCTAGAGTAGATTTACCCGAGCCGCTTATTCCGGTTAAGATAGTAACCTCGCCTCTGGGAATATCGATATCGATATCTTTTAAATTGTTTTCTTTTACTCCTTTAAGGGTTATTTGTTTCACGGCTAGTCCTAATCAATTTTTTCGTATAAGCCATTTGAAGATATCCATATCGAATTTGGACTTTGAGAGCTCTGGATGCCACTGGACAGCCAAAATTTTTCCATTAGGGCTTTCGATTGCCTCCACAATAGAATCTGAAGTTTGTGCGGATGCTACTAAGGGTCTTGGGATTTTATCAACTGCTTGATGATGAAAACTATTAACGGATACTTTTTCTTTTTTTACAATTTTTTTCAACAAAGAAGATTTTTCAATCTCTACAACATGTTTTTTGCCTCCGGCATGTTTGATTGAATTTGGAACTAAGGATTTTATGTCTTGAAAAAGTGTTCCTCCTAAGCATACATTTATAAGTTGCATTCCTCCGCATATTCCCAAAATTTTTTTATTTTTTTTCCTTATATTGTTTATAAATAGAATTTCACTTTTTGTCCTATTTAAATCTAGTGGGTTAATTTTTTTAGTTGCCTTTTGTCTATAAAAGCGAGGGTCAATATCTCGGCTTCCGGATACTATTAGTGCATCAATATTCCTTGCAAGTAATTCAACATCTTTTTTAGAAATAGCCATAGGAAGATAAAAAGGTACCCCACCTGCTTTAAGAATCATCTCAGAATAAAATTTTTCTGATTCAAAAAATTTTCCTTTAATATCACAGGTTATGCCAACCACAGTTTTTCCCATATTACTATTATTGTTTATTTTTAATTAATTGAAAATCTTTTAATTGTTAAATAAATAATATAAGATTAGAAAATTATGAAAGCCGAAAAGTATGACGTTTTAGTAGTAGGGGGAGGTCATGCTGGATGTGAAGCAGCTCTAGCTTCTGCCAGAATGGGAACAAAAACTCTTCTTATTACCGGAAACTTAGACACCATAGGAGTTATGTCTTGCAATCCTTCAGTGGGAGGTGTAGGGAAAGGTCACTTGGTAAGAGAAATTGACGCTCTAGGAGGAGAAATGGCAAAGGCTGCGGATTTTGCTTCAATACAATATAGAAGACTAAATACACGCAAGGGGCCGGCCGTACAAGCAACAAGAATTCAAGCTGATCGTAATTTATATAAAAACTACATGAAACAAGTAGTTGAATCTGAGGAAAATCTAATTTTAAAACAAAGATTAATTCATTCGTTAATAGAAAAAGAAGGGAAAATTTTAGGTGTAAGAACAAATCAAGGAGAAGATATATATTCGGAATGCGTTGTTATAACTCCTGGAACCTTTCCAAATGGGCTTATTCACATTGGTAGTACTCAAATCAGTGCTGGCAGGGCTGGCGAAGCTCCAACGAAAGAAATTGCAAACTCCTTTAGACATTTGGGGCTCGAAGTAGGAAGGCTTAAAACAGGCACGCCTCCCAGGTTAGATGGAAAAACTATTGATTGGGATAGAACCGAAATTCAAGAAGGTGATAAAAATCCATCGTTATTTTCTTTTGAGAATTTTAAAATTAGGAATCCTCAACTGGCTTGCCATATTACTTACACAAATGAAAAAACTCACGAAATAATTAGAAACAATATTGATAAATCCCCTATGTATTCTGGAACAATTGAAGGAGTGGGGCCTCGATATTGTCCTTCGATAGAAGACAAAATAGTAAAATTTCCCGAGAAAGAAAGACATCAAATATTTTTAGAGCCTGAGGGTTTAAATACAAATGAAGTTTATCCGAATGGCATCTCTACAAGTCTTCCAATTGATGTTCAAATTGAAATTGTCAATAGTATGATTGGTCTTGAGGCAGCTGAATTGATGCGTCCTGGATATGCAGTTGAATATGACTATTGTGATCCAAGAGATCTTAATTATTCTCTTGAAAGTAAAAAGGTATCAAATCTTTTTCTTGCGGGTCAAATCAATGGAACTACAGGCTATGAAGAAGCAGCAGCTCAAGGATTAATTGCTGGAATTAATGCATCTCTTAAAATCAAGAATCTCCCCCCTCTGATTCTAAAAAGATCGGAATCATATATAGGTATCTTGATTGATGATCTTGTAACATTAGGTGTAGACGAACCTTATAGGATGTTTACCTCTAGAGCAGAGCATAGGCTTTTACTTCGTGATGATAATGCTGATTTTAGACTTACTCCAATTGGTTACCAAATTGGATTGATAGATGATAAGAGATTTGAACAATTTGAAAAGAAAATGACCGAATATAAGAAAATTATGAAAGAAATTGAAATTGCTCAAATTGTTCCTACAAAGAAAAATAATAAAATTTTGGAGGAAATTGGAACTCCTGGACTAAAGAAACCTTCATCTTTTAAAGAAATCTTGAGAAGATCTGAGGTAAGCTATGATGATTTAATTAAATTTAATCCAGATTATCAAATTACTGATAACAAAATATTAAAATCCTTAATTGAAAATGAAATTAAATACGAGGGTTATATCGAGCGACAAAATGAGGAGATTAATAAGGTTGCCAAACTTCAAGAAACTCTTATACCGTCGGGGTTAAAGATAGATTCTATTCCTGGGCTATCAAATGAACTCAAGCAAAAACTCTTAAAGGTAAAGCCGAAAACTATTGGTCAGGCATCACGAATTTCTGGAATTACACCTGCGGCACTAAGTATTTTAATGGTATACATCAAGAAAAATGAATTAGTAGACCAAAGAAATATATAACAATTCCATCAATCTTTGTAAGCTCTTTTAGTTGGTAAGTAGAATTTTTTTAAGCTCTTCTAAAGAAGAAACGGGCATCGTGCATGTATAGTCTTTGCAAACAAATATTTGAAATTCATCATTTAGTTCTGGAATGAAATCAGAATTTAAAATAATTTCTGAATAAATTTGTTTATCTTCATCTGAAGAAATATAGAAAATAGATTTATTTAAATGGTTAAAGTTAATAATGTAATTAACTATCTCGTTATCTAAATTTGGCTCCTTATTTTTATTCATAACAACAATCTGAAGCTTGTCGGACAAAATTGAATAATGGCTAGTTAAAAACTGTGCTAGATTAATTGGAAATTTTTTTGCCATTTCTCCTAGTTGAGAAGATAGCTTATTCGCTTTGGTACCAAGTTCATCATCTCCAGTATAATTAGCAACTTTTAATAATCCATACAAGGCAATAGAGTTTCCTGATGGTATTGCTCCATCTAGCAAATTCTTTTGTCTTACAATAATATTTAAATCTTTGTTATTGGTAGCAAAGAAGCAGCCTTTTTCTTGGTCCCAGAACAATTCAATCATCTTGTTGCAAATATTCACTCCGTGTTTAAGAATTTCTGGGTTCAATGTAGTTTCATAAAGATCTAGACATGCTTTTAGAGTAAAAGCATAGTCATCTATCATTCCTTCAATGGATACTTTGTCTTTCCTATAACAATGAAGCAAGCTATGGTCTTCTAATATCATGTTTTCTTTAATAAAATTGAATGCGCCTAAAGAAATATCTAAATAATGGTGGTTCCTAAAAGTTCTTGCAGCTTTAGCAAAAGAAGAAATTGCTAGCGCATTCCAATCGGTCAATATTTTATCATCCAGCAATGGTCTTATTCTTTTGTTCCTTTCTTTCCTTAATTTATCTTTAATGCGACTTGTCTCAGATACAATCAATTCTGCATCTAAAGAAAATGTTGAAGAAAAGGAATCAAGCTCGTTTCTTAAATAAACAATGTTTTTCCCATTTTTAGTTTTAGTCGTTTCGTCTTCGAAGTTTCCATCTAATTCAATATTGTAAATATGTTCAAAAAATGAGTACTCATCGCTAGTTAGTATTTCTTTTAGTTCGTCGCTGGTCCATAAGTAAAATAATCCTTCCTCGCCCTCACTGTCAGCATCTTCTGCAGAAAAAAGTCCTCCCTTGTCAGAAAGCAAAATATCTTTTATATAAAAATATATTTCTTGAATTGTATGCTTGAATAAATCTTTCTTTGTTAAACTATATCCTTCTACAAGAGCTTCAACCATAAGAGCTTGATCATATAACATTTTTTCGAAATGTGGCACAAGCCATTTAACATCGGTTGAATATCTATGAAATCCATAGCCTATATGGTCATAAATTCCTCCTAATATCATTGAAGTTAAAGTTTGGTCAACCATCCTTAGTGAGTCTTTATTGTTTGTATCGCAAGTAAATTTTGATAAAAAAATCATGTTGTGAGGGCTGGGGAATTTGGGGGCTTCTCCAAAGCCGCCATATTTTTCATCAAAAAAATCTTTCAGGCTTTCAAATATGCTTTCCATGTCCTCTTTTACAATAAAGCTGTCTTTAATTGTTGGGTTGGACACGCTTTTAAGAGAGCCTATAATGCTTTCAGCTGATTTAAGTACTTCGTCTCTTTTTGTTCTCCATACTTCATCAATCTTTGGAAGCAAGTCTAATAACCCTACCAGGCCATTTCTGCTCGTTTTAGGGAAATAGGTTCCGGCAAAAAAAGGTATTCTGTCTGGTGTCATTATTATTGTTAATGGCCAGCCCCCTCTACTAGTCATCATTTGACATACAGCCATATAGATACTGTCTATGTCTGGCCTTTGCTCTCTATCAACCTTGATTGAAATAAAATTAGAATTTAATAAAGATGCTATTTCTTTGTCTTCGAAAGATTCGTGCTCCATAACATGACACCAGTGACATGTCGAATAACCTATAGAAAGAAATATAGGCAAATCTTTATCTTTAGCTAATGTAAATGCTTCGTCAGACCACGGATACCAGTTCACAGGGTTCTCTGCATGTTGAAGCAAGTAGGGGCTATTTTCTTTATTTAGCTTATTGGTCATTTGTTCATCTCGTTCATCACTAATTGCATATCTTCCCAAACAAGTTTTTTTCTTGAACCATCTCTCAATAATGCTGCAGGGTGATAAGTTACTATAACTTTTGCATTGTATTTGCTAAAAAATTTTCCCCTTAAGTCCATTATTCTATCCTTGGTTCCAAGTATTCCTTCCGCTGCTGTTGCGCCAAGACATACTATTATTTTTGGATTGACAAAAGAAATTTGTGTTGCCAAATAATTGGAACATGCTTCCATCTCGCTAAGCTCTGGTTTTCTATTGTCTGGAGGCCTGCATTTAACAATATTGCAAATATAAACATCATTTTCTGATAAATTCATAGCATCGTCATTAAACATAATCTTATCAAGAAGCTTGCCTGCTCTGCCTACAAATGGCTTACCTACCATATCTTCATCTCTTCCTGGGCCTTCCCCAATAAACATTATATCGGCTTTATCGTTTCCTCGAGAAAAGACAGTGTTGTTCCTATCCTTATGCAAAGGGCATAATGTGCATTCTTCTACTGCTGTCTTAATTTCTTCCAAGCTGTTAAATTGAGAATTAGGTTCAATGTTTCCTTGGATCAAATTTGCAACTTTATCTCTATCTTCCTTCTTTAAAAAAACCCCTTGGATTCCTAGAGATTTTAGGCTTCTTGCCCGCCTTATTATTTTTTTCATTTGTAGATTTTTATCTTCTTCATTCATGATGTATATATTAAAAATAAACTATAATGTTTTTTTTTAAAAAAGGGTAATGAAATACAATCATTTAGCAATAGAAAAAAAATGGCAAAACGAATGGGATAAGTCTGAGTTATTTTTAGCTGACAAAAATAAAAAAAACAAGAAGTACTACATATTGGAAATGTTTCCATACCCGTCTGGGCGGATCCATATGGGTCATGTAAGAAATTATACTATTGGAGATGTAATAGCGCGGTACAAGACAGCGAACAACTATAATGTTCTTCATCCCATGGGGTGGGATGCTTTCGGTATGCCCGCTGAGAATGCTGCTATCCAAAATAATGTTCATCCTAGAAAATGGACTTATTCAAATATCGAGACAATGAAGTCTCAGTTGAAACAAATGGGTCTTTCCTATGATTGGTCTAGGGAAATCAAAACGTGCGATAAAGAATATTTTGTACATGAACAAAGATTCTTTCTTGAGCTTTATCAGGCAGGATTGGCATACAAGAAAGAAGCCTATGTGAATTGGGATCCTGTTGACCGAACAGTTTTGGCAAATGAACAAGTTATTGAAGGTAAAGGGTGGAGATCTGGTGCACTAGTTGAACAAAAAAAACTTTCTCAATGGTTCTTAAAAATTACTGATTTTGCAGATGATTTAAACGAAGGCTTAAAAGAACTGACAAATTGGCCTAAGAAAGTTGTATCAATGCAAGAGAACTGGATTGGTAAATCAACAGGAGCATTAATAAATTTTGACGTATCTGGTTCCACAAGCAGAATAGAAGTTTTCACAACTAGGCCTGACACAATCTTTGGTGCTTCCTTTATAGGATTGTCTCCTGACCATCCTATTTCTTCTAAATTGGCTAAGGAAAATTCTGATATAGACAGCTTTATAAAAACTTGTAAGAAAAGTGGATCGAGCATTGTTGAGATTGAGAAAGCGGAAAAGCTTGGTATAGATACTGGACTAAGAGCAAAACATCCTTACGATAAAGTTCATTTGCCTGTTTACATTGCTAATTTCATTTTGATGGATTATGGGACAGGTGCGATATTTGGATGTCCTGCTCATGATCAAAGAGATTTTGAATTTGCTAAAAAATATAATTTGGAAATTACACAAGTGGTTGCTGGAGAGGATTCGGTGGCAGAATTAAAAGAAGCATATACGGGAGATGGCAAAATTGTTAATTCTGATTTTCTAGATGGTTTATCTATTAAGGATGCACAAAAAAAAGTTCTTACTGATTTAGAAAAAAAGGGTTATGGAAAAGAAACGGTCAAATACAAATTGCGAGATTGGGGTGTGTCGCGGCAAAGATACTGGGGATGTCCGATACCAATTATGTATCTTGAGGATGGAACCGCGGTTCCTGTTCCTGAAAAAGATTTGCCTGTTGAGCTTCCAGAGGATATTGACTGGGAGCAGCCAGGAAATCCGTTAGACAATCATCCAACATGGAAACATACGAAATGCCCTAACACTGGCAAGCCAGCAGTTAGAGAAACTGACACTTTTGATACATTTTTTGAATCTTCGTGGTATTTCGCTCGTTTTTGCTCTCCCAAATCAAACTCAATAATTGACAAAGGTTTTTCAAAGTGGATGCCTGTGGATAAATATATTGGCGGTATAGAACATGCAATTCTTCATTTGCTTTATTCGCGGTTTTTCATGCATTGTTTTCATAAGCTTGGGAAATCAGAAATAAAAGAACCTTTTGATAATCTCATTACACAAGGGATGGTTCTTAATGATGGAGCCAAAATGTCAAAGTCCCTCGGAAACACAGTAGATCCAGAAGATATTATTGAAAAGTTTGGTGCTGACACTATTAGATTGTTTATCTTATTTTCTGCACCTGTAGACAAAGATTTAGAGTGGAGCGACAAAGGCATTGAGGGATCAAATAGGTTTATTAAAAGAATTTGGAATTTCGTTAATGAGAATATTGCTTTAGCAAATACGACCTACAATGAGCCCATCGAATCATTAAACAGCGAGGAAAAAAGTCTACTAATTAAGATACACAAAACAATAAAGAAAGTTACTAATGATATCGAAAGCATGCAGTTTAATACTGCTATTGCGTCATTAATGGAATTATTGAATGCTGGATACAAATTTTTGGAGAAAAATAAAAATGATAGCTTGATAGGTTTTTTTGTTTCACAGTTCTTATTGGTTTCAAATCCATTTGTGCCCCATATTTCAAATGAACTATGGTCTCTAAGCAAAGAAAATCAAAAGGACATCAACTTGCTTTGGCCAACTTGGGATGAGTCGATAATCAACCAAGACGAAATACAAATTGTTATTCAAATAAACGGGAAAACTCGGGGGACACTATCCTACTCTGCGGAAGGCATTAACGAGAAAAAGATTCTTGAGGATGTAAATAAAAATCCTAAGCTATATAAATATTTAGAAAAAGAGAAAATAATTAAAACGGTCTATGTGGAAAATAGATTACTGAACTTAATAATTAAATAGATAAGTTTTTAATTCTTTCGACTGCTTCGATAAGTCTATTATCTTCTATAGTGACAGAAGCTCTTGTATAGCCTTCACCATATTCACCAAAACCAGTTCCTGGTGTCATAACAATTCCTGCGTCTTCGAGTAAAATGTTAGCAAATTCGCTTGATAAAAGATTCTTTGGGTTCTTAAACCAAACATAAAAAGTTCCATTAGGCTTATAAACTTCAATTCCTATCGAGTTTAATCCATTAGAAAGAAGCTCACATCTTTTTTTATATATTGCGACTCGATCCTGCAAACCATCTTCATAGTTTCTTAAGGCTTCTATGCCGGCTTCCTGTATGGCCTGAAATGCTCCTGAGTCTATATTAGTTTTAATTTTTCCAATACCTGCAACACCTTTTTCATTTCCAACAACGTGTGCGAGTCTCCACCCGGTCATACTAAAAGTTTTCGACAAACTGTGGAATTCGATTCCTACATCTATGGCTCCATCATACTCTAAGAAGCTTTTTGGTTTTTCGTTAAAGTAAACTTCTGTATATGCTGCATCATGACAAACTAAAATATTATTTTTGTCTGCAAATTCAATTGTCTTTTTAAAAAATTCGTCAGTAGCAAATGCAGTAGTGGGATTATTGGGATAGTTTAAGAACATAATCTTAGCTTTTTTAACAATGTCTTGTGGTATTGAATCTAAATCGGGCATAAATCCATTTGATTCAAGAAGTGGCATTTGATAAGGAATTCCTCCAGCAAAGGTAGTTGCTATTGAGTAAACTGGGTATCCGGGGTTCGGCACAAGTGCAATATCACCCGGGTTAATAAATGCCAAAGGTGCGTGGGCGACCCCTTCCTTGGATCCAATTAATATAATTACATTTTTATCTCCTTCTACATCAACATTAAAACGTTTTTTATACCACGCGGCAACCTCGTTCCTAAAGGACATCATCCCAGCATAAGATGGATATGTATGGTTGTCTGGATTTAAAGAAGCTTGATGTAGTGCCTTAATTATTCTTTCTGGGGTTGGGATATCTGGGTCTCCAACACCTAAATCAATTACATCCACCCCTTTCTTTATCAATTCATCTTTTTTTGCATCAATCTCTGCAAATAAATAGGGGGGCAAATTGCTTATTCTGTCTGACCATTGAATATTCATAGTTGCGTTAATTTAAACATAAAAAATCTCGACTTCAAACAAGATATTTATCTTGTTAACAAAAGTATTTTAAACTTTTCACCCATCGAGTTAGGGAGTAAAAGATTTTTCATTCTTTCAATAGAATTTTTTTTCATATATTTACTTTCTGACTGATAAATATCAAGAATATTATTTTCTATAAGAAACTTACTTTGAGAATTAAAAAGAAGTTCTTTAAATCCATATGAAGTTGCAATTTGTGACAAAAGAGAAAAATTTACATCGTGAGTTATATCTTGAGAATAAATATTTTCATAAAAATTTCTTGATACTTTGTGTTTGTAAAAACAGCGGGCTGTTCCAAATGGATCCTCTGTTGTATTGTAAAATTCGGACTTGTTTCCATAGTCAATTATAAGAAAAAATGCTCTAGTAAAATTTTTGGAAACGCTGTCAAAAAAGTTTTCGTAACTGTACTCTGTTGTTTTAGAGTTTGGAAATTCAAAAAAGAAATTTTCTTTTGCTTTTAGTTTTAACATTGAAACCTTTTTTATCAAATCTTTGCATGCTTCTTCTTCGTACTCTTTAATTCCATCTATATTGCTTCCCGGAATTGGTTCTTTTTTGTTAGAGTCGTATCTTATATTAATTTGATAAAGCTTATTTTCTCTAAAAACACATCTGTCGAATGGTAGGGAATCAAAGAGCTCGTTGCAAAATATAATCCCAGTTGTCTTGGTTTTGACTTCTGCAATACTTCGTTTAATAGAAAATCTTTTCTTATGTTTTTTTAGTTTAATTAAAATATCATTTTTCTTCGAGTTGTTTGTTTCGACTAGATAAACAATTAATCGATCGTAAATTTTCGGATGCCTCTCTAAGAAGAAATCAAGAACATCCTTCATTAGGCTTCCATCGTTTGGGGCAATCTCAATTAAACTAATTTCTCCTAAAATTTTATTCTCAATAATGGTTTTAGAAAACGAAGAAGCAAGTGCTCTGCCAAAAAGAGGGGTCTGTGAAGGTGACGTATAAAAATCTCCTTTTGTGCCTATATCCACTTTTTTTCTATAGTATCCATTAGGGCTATAAAGAGCTTCTGTTACAAAATCAGAAAAAGATTGCGAGTGTTTGTACATTACTAAACCATAACAAATATGGCTCAAATTGTTTAGGTGTATCAAATTGGTTAAAATAGAGCATGGCCAAAAAGACTAGAATATCTAAAGTTTATACAAAAACTGGCGACATGGGCAAAACCATGCTGGTTGATGGAAAAATTGTTTTTAAAGACTCTGAAAGAGTTATTGCGTATGGCGACATAGATGAATTAAATTCAATACTTGGAATTGTTCTTAGCACTGAAATAAACAAAAGAGTTAGAACAATACTTACGAGGATACAAAACGATTTGTTTATTTTGGGTGCCGACCTAGCTTCAACAAAGGATGTAAATGTTCCTAGAATAAAGAAGTCAAAAATAACCTGGCTCGAGAATACTATCGATAAATACGTAGAAGAAGTCGGTCCATTAAAAGAATTCGTTTTACCTGCTGGCACACTATCTGGCTCTACGCTTCATCTTGCAAGGACAGTTTGTAGAAGAGCTGAGAGGTCAGCTGTGTCTTTGCAAAAAAAAGAATGGATCAATTCTTTCTCGTTGATTTATATTAACAGGCTATCTGACCTTCTGTTTGTTTTGGCAAGATACGAAAACAAACTCAATGGAGAAGGAGAAGTGTTTGTTAATTTTAAAAAATGAACAATAACTCAAAAGATTTTAGTCGGCGCTTTAAGCTTCTTTTTGAAAATATTGAAAAATTTCATTTAACTGGAAAGCCAGGTGGTCTTGATGTGGCAAATAAATATTCAAATGAAATTGATAAATTAATATCAAGCGAACTTGATTTAGACTATAAATCAAAAGGTATTGTTGTTTTAGCCCTCGGTGGATACGGAAGAAGAGAGCTCTGTCCAAAATCAGATATTGATATTTTAATACTTCATGAAAAGTCAAAAATTAATGAAGCAAAAATACTAGCAGAAAATATTTTGTATAAACTCTGGGACACTGGTCTTGAGGTTGGGAATTCTCTTCGCACAATCAATGATTGTCTTGAGCTTGCAAGTATGCAAGATTCCACAATCCTTTCCTCACTCCTGGACGAAAGAGCTATAGCCGGTGACTCAATCTTACATACAAAACTAAAGAATGAGCTTAACAAGAAACTTCTTCCCAACATATCCAAAAATTTTATCAATGAAAAAATGGTTGAAAGAAAAAACCGGCATGAAAAATATGGCAGTGCAAACTTTCTTCTAGAGCCAAATATAAAAGAGGGTCAAGGTTGTCTCAGGGATATACATAGCTGCTTCTGGATTCTCAGAGCTTTTTATTGTCAAATAGAAATTGATAGATTTTTAGATGGTGGATTTTTAAATAAGGAAGAAATTAATACAATTAATCAATCGTTAGATTTTTTATTGAAAGTTAGAAATCATTTGCATTTAAAGAAGTCGACAGATTTTGATGTAATTGATTATGGCTTCCAGAGTAATGCGGCAGACTTTTTCAAAATAAAAGACGACGACTTTCTAACAAAAGAAAATCTTTTTATGAAAATTTTTTATGGAACAACGAATAGGATTTCTCTCTTAACTGATAAAATCATAGAGAGGACCCTGGAAAAGAAAATTTTTACTTCGAGAAGAATTCAGAATTTAGATGACTTTTATATAATCCACAGGGGTAAGATTAGAGCAATTAATCCTGCTTTTATTCTAGAACAACCAAAAAATATTCTTAAATCATTTGAACATTCTGCAAATCATTCCAAAGAGCTATCGGATGAAGTTGTTGATGAAATAAAAAAAATAAAATCTTTCAAGTTTTCTATAGAGGGTAAAAAAATCTTATTTACTAGTTTCCTTGATTTGTTAAAAAGGGGGAAAAATATCTATACAGTATTGCGCAACCTTAACGATTTTGATTTAATTAATTTTTTTCTTCCTGAATTTGAAAAAATAAAAAATTTAGCTGTTGCGGATCCTTCTCATATTTACACTGTCGATATTCATTCTCTCTATATTGTTAATGAATTTGAGAGGTTGCTCGATGGATCTTACAAAGACGAATTTCCCTTGGAAACAAAAATCGCAAATGGGCTAAAGAAGCGTGAAATATTTTATCTGTCTGCATTGATTCACGATATAGGAAAAGGGTACGGCAATAATCATGCTAAACGTGGGGCTAGTATGTGTAAAAAAATCTGTTCAAGGCTCGTGGCAGATAAGTCTTTTTACGAATTGATAGAATTCTTAGTCGGTGAACACTTAACAATGTCTTCTTATTCTCAAAAAAGGGATTTGGATGACCCCGAGCTAATAAAAGAGTTTAAGGAACGAATCCAAACAGTTGAAAGATTGGACTATCTCTTTATATTGACCTTCTGTGATCTCCGAAGTGTTGGTCCTGATGTTTGGTCTCCCTGGAAAGGGAACTTGTTGTCAACGCTTTATAAAAAAACAACGCAACTAATTTCTGACACGAAAAAGGGGGGGAGAGCTAAATCAAGACCTTCGTCCAGAAACGATAAGGAAAAAAAGATTTTTAATGAAATAAACAAAAACGAGTTTGAGAGAATTGCTGGCAAAAGGCACTCGTCTTACTTTGACAACTACTCTGTTGAAGACATTGTGTATCAGGTTAATCTTTTGCCTAAAAATCCTGAGCTCTTATCTTTGGGATTAAAGTACAGTCAGAAAAAAGAAATAGACAAATTAACTATATGGTCCAAAGACAAAGAAATTGGCTTCCAAGAGATTTGTTCTGCTTTGTCTTCATTTAATATTAATATATTCTCTGGTCGAGTGACTCCTTTAAAAAACAAACTCGTTCTTTACACATTTGAGGTTAATAGGTTTGGCCACTCTACTTTTAGAGAAAGAGAAGTTTGGGGCTCTATTGAAAAGATACTTAAAGATAAAAATACTTTGTCTCTACCAAAGCCGAATCAAACAAAGTACGTTAATTCTGCGGGAGGGACAATTACAACAAAAATCAAGATTGACAACTTGTCTTCTAAAAAATTTACAATTATAGAATTAGTGGCTAGAGACAGGCCTGGGATTTTGTATGATATTTCCAAAGGATTAAAAGGTTTTGATTTAGATATTGGGTTTGTAAAAATTGCCACAAAAAGAGGGTCTGTTGAAGATTCTTTCTATGTTAGAAAAAGAAGTGGGGATAAATTATCAGATGAGGACAACCTTTCTGAGATAAAAAATGGCTTACTCTCAATTGTTGCTTAACAACCAATGAATCTAATTGTATTAGAAAAAAATAATGCTATAATCACTTCTGTGCATTACCGATTAGTGATAATCGGTGCTTAATTGTTGGAAAATCGGATGGCTGTAGATAAAACGGAACTAGAAACAATTACGGTAAAGTTCGCTGGCGACTCTGGTGATGGTATTCAATTAACTGGAGATCAATTCGGAAACACTACGGCTATTGCTGGAAATGATTTTGCAACGTTTCCTGACTTTCCATCTGAAATAAGAGCGCCTCTTGGAACAACCTATGGGGTTTCTTCTTATCAGATTCAGTTTGCATCAAAAGATATTTACACTCCGGGTGATAGGCCGGATGTCTTAGTTTGTTTCAACCCAGCCGCATTGAAAGTTAATCTTAGTGTCGTAAACAAAGGTGCAATTATAGTAGTCAATCAAGATGAATTTAATGAAAAAAATATTAAAAAAGCTGGCTTTGATAGTGACCCTTTAGAGCCTGGAAACAAATTACTATCTGATTTCACTGTTCACAAGATTCCTATTACAACACTTACTCTAGAAGCATTAGCTGATATGGAAATGGGTCATCAGGACAAACTTAGATGCAAAAATTTTCTGGCATTAGGTGTAGTCTCTTGGCTTTTCTCTAGATCGCTTGAGCCAATAGAAAACTTTTTAAAAGCAAAGTTTGGAAAAAAACAAATGGTTCTGGAGGCTAATACAAAAGTTCTTCATGCCGGATTTAATATTTGTGATACTATGGAAATTTTTCCAGTTATGTACAAGGTCCCTCCTGCTAAACTAGAGCCTGGAACATATAGGAATATTAATGGTGCCCTTGCTACTACTTATGGTCTTCTTACGGCTGCTGAAAAAATTGATTTACCAATAGTATATGCTGGGTATCCAATTACCCCGGCTAGTGAGGTTTTGCATCTGCTTTCTGCTTTAAAACAATTTGATGTTTCAGCTGTTCAAACAGAAGATGAAATTGCTGCTATTACAATGGCTCTAGGAGCTGCATATGGTGGCTCTCTTGGTATAACCGGCAGTTCCGGCCCAGGCTTAGCTCTCAAAATTGAGGCGCTAAATTTAGCAGTAATGACAGAGTTGCCATTAATTGTTTTTGATTTTATGAGATCTGGTATCTCAACTGGAATGCCTACAAAAACTGAACAAGGAGACTTATTGATGGCTCTCTTTGGAAGACCGTCGGATTCCCACGTTATCGTGCTGGCCCCTTCAACAGCGGCAGACTGTTTTTGGATTTCCATAGAAGCAGTTAGGCTAGCAACGAAATATATGACACCAGTGGTAGTGTTGTCAGAAGGGTTCTTGGTTAATGCTTCTGAGCCGTGGAAATTGCCTAATTTGAAAAAAATACCAAAAATAAAATCTCCATTTAGAAATAAAGTGGAAGGCTATCTTCCATACAAAAGAAACAAAGAAACATTGGCTAGAGATTGGGTTCGAATTGGAACACAAGGATTGGAGCATACAATTGGTGGGCTTGAAAAACTAAATGAAACTGGTGGTGTAACTCAGGACCCTGACAATCATGATTTGATGACTCGTCTAAGAGCAGAAAAAGTTCAAAAAGTTGCTAACGATATACCTGATTTAGAAATTATAGGAGAAGAAGATGCGGATTTACTTTTGGTGGGCTGGGGTAGCTCTCTCGGCAGTATGCGTGCCGCAGTAGAAGCCGTTAATCAATCTGGGAAAAAAGTCGCTATGATTAATATTAGATACCTGAATCCTTTACCTAAAAATCTTGCCAACATATTGAGAAGCTATAAGAAGGTTGCTGTGGTAGAATTAAACTTAGGTCAGCTAAATATGATAATCAGATCAAGATTTCTCATTGATACTTCTTTTCTTGGTAGAGTTACTGGGCAACCAATAGCTGTAAGTGAATTAATAGATTTTATAACTAAGGAGCTTGATATGCTGAAACAGCATTAGGTTGATCAAATGGCTACAGAAAAAAACCAATACAAAGCTACAGATTTTAAATCACCGGCCGAACCTAGATGGTGTCCGGGATGCGAGGACTATGCAATATTAAAAGCTGTTCAGACCGCGATGGCTCAAATTGGTCGTCCTAAAAATGAACATGCCGTTGTTTCTGGCATTGGCTGCTCCTCAAGATTTCCATATTATATGGGGACATATGGTTTTCATACAATACATGGAAGACCTCTTCCAATAGCAACCGGACTTAAGCTTTCTAATCCCGATTTAGCAGTATGGGTTGTTACAGGAGATGGGGATGGAATATCAATAGGCGGAAATCATTTCATTCATGCATTAAGAAGAAATGCCGACTTAAACATTCTTTTGTTCAACAATAAAATTTATGGTCTTACAAAAGGCCAGTATTCTCCAACAAGCGACAAAGGAATGGTTAACAAAACTGCTCCTTACGGAACCCTAGAAGAGTCTGTGGACCCAACTGGTTTAGCAGTAGAGTGCGGGGCATCGTTTGTTGCTCAAATAGCAGCAGCATATGTTAAGGAATTGGTTGAAATATTAGTAGAAGCATATAATCACAAAGGAACTTCTTTTGTTCATATTTATCAAAATTGCTATATTTATAACAATGGTGTTTTTGATGGTTTCACAGAAAGATCGATTAGAGATGACAACAATATAAAAATTGAAAATGGAAAACCTCTTGTTTTTGGAAACGATTTGAATAAGGGGTTGATTATGGGCCAAGGAAGATTAGAGATAATTGAATTTGAGCCAGATAACATACCGGACAATGTTATTGTTTATGATGAAACTAATCCTGCATTGATAAAAATGGTTGCAAACATGAGGTTCCCTGAATACCCCGTACCAATGGGAATAATCAAGAGAGTGGAAAAGCCCTGCTTTGAGCAGTCTGTAAAAGATCAAATTGATTCAGCAAAAACAAAATTCCCTCCTAACTTAGAAAAATTAATTTCCTCTGGGGACACCTGGGAAGTTAAGTAATCCTCTAATGAACAATGCTTTAAAAAGAAGTGTTGATATCGTTCTCAGAATAGCTACAAAAGAAGACAAAACCAAAGAGGACATAACAACCAAGTTTCTGCTTAATTCAAAAAAAATTAAAATGGGAGTTTTTTTTAAGGAGACTGGTGTATTGTGCGGGAAGGGGATAGTTAACCAAATAGTTAAAAAAATAAATAAGGATATACAAATACGATGGAACTACAAAGAGGGAGAAGAAATTAAGAAAGGGTCAACTGTGGCAATCATATCGGGTCCGGGCAATACAATTGTTTCAAACGAAAGAGTAATATTAAATTTTTTACAAAAGCTTTGTGGGATTGCGACATTAACTAGATTGTTTGTTAAAAAACTGGACAACAAGAAGATTAAAATACTCGATACTAGAAAAACTATTCCTGGCTGGAGGCATTTGGAAAAATACGCAGTGGAAATTGGCGGTGGAAAAAATCACAGAACAGACTTGGCGGAATCAATTCTAATTAAAGACAACCATATAAAAATTTCTGGAGACATTGATACAACACTAAGAAAAGTTTTTAAAAATAAAAGGAAGAAAAAAGTTGAGGTGGAAGCATCCAGCATAAAGGATGTTAAAAAAATAATTGGGTTTCAAATTAACCAAATAATGCTGGACAACTTCAAAGAAAAAGATATACCTAAAGCTACAAAAATAATTAGAGAATCTAGCTCTGCCAAAATAGAGGTTTCTGGCAACATAAATTTAAAAAATATTAAATCTATGGCTAAATACGATATAGACTTTATCTCAATAGGGCGCATTACACATTCTGCACAATTCTTAGATATTTCAATGGATGTGTTAAGATAATTTTATGGGTGCACTAGAAAAAACTGTTAGGATTCTCAAATTAAAAGAAAAGAAGAATGCTGTAATTTTAGCTCACAATTATCAAATACCTGAAGTACAGGATATGGCTGATTTTGTTGGTGATTCTCTTGGATTATCTAAAATGGCTGCATCTTCTAATGCTGACATGATAGTATTTTGCGGTGTTCATTTTATGGCAGAAACTGCATCGATATTGTGCCCAAACAAGAAAATCCTTCTTCCTGATGCTGACGCAGGATGCTCACTTGCTGAATCAATAAATGTTAGCCAGTTAGTGGAATGGAAGAAAAAAAATCCTGGAGCAGTTGTTGTCTCTTACGTAAACACTACAGCCGAAGTAAAAGCCGAAAGTGATTACTGTTGTACTTCTTCCAATGCTATCAAAGTCGTTGAGTCAATTGATCCAGAAAAGGAAATTTTATTTTTGCCTGATATGTTTTTGGGAGCCTATGCACAAAAGAAAACTGGAAGGAAAATCCATATTTGGCCAGGAGAATGTCATGTTCATGCTGCCATGACATATGAGGAAATTGAAAATCTTCGTGATGATTTTCCTAATTCAGAAATTCTTATACATCCTGAATGTGCTTGTGGTTCTCAAGCCATGTATTACTCAGAAAAAAATAAAGACAAAGATGTTCATTTTCTCTCCACAGAGGCAATGATTTCGAGAGCAGGAACTTCGACTTCTGAGAACTTAATTGTGGCTACAGAAACAGGAGTTATTCACAAGATGAAAAAGATTGCGCCAGAGAAAAACTTTATTCCTATCAGTCCAAATGCTACTTGTAAATATATGAAGATGATTACTCTTGATAAAGTTCTCCAAGCCTTGGAGGAAGAAACTCCTGAAATAAAAGTTGCCCCGGAAATCGCATCAAAGGCGAAACTAGCAATAGACAGAATGGTTAGTATAGTTTAGTGGCCGTGGGTGGAATTGAACCACCGACATACGCCTTATGAGAGCGTCGCTCTACCCCTGAGCTACACGGCCAATGGATTTTGAGTTTATCATGCAAAAAAAGACTTTCAAGAATGGTAAGCTATTCGTTAATGAGCTCACAGATTTCGAAAAAGGTTTTTGAAGAAAGAAGAGCGGCTGTTTTTCTTTTACTATCTTCTGTCTTTATTGCTTCGATGACCATGTTAAACATCCTTGGAACATCAAGATTCCTGGATTTAAGCTTTGAATTGCTTGGAATACAGATACCGGTAATTGTAGCTGTCGGAGTCCTGCCTTATCCAATAACTTTTCTTTGTACTGATTTTATATCTGAAATCTTTGGAAGAAAAAAAGCTTCTCAAGTTGTATGGGCTGGATTAATAGTAAATATTTGGCTTGCCTTTATTGTTTGGCTAGCAGGTGCTCTTCCTGATTTCAAAACAACTGAGCTTAGCGAGTCTTCTAATAATGCTTTTATGGTTATTCGGCAATTGTCGTTAAGTACAATAGTTGCTTCTATGATTGCCTATTTTCTTGCTCAATATTCTGATGTAAGAATTTTTCATTTTTTTAAAGAAAAAACAAAGGGGAAACACTTGTGGCTTCGAAACAATGCCTCAACAATGTTCAGTCAGTTTGTTGACACAGTTTCAGTGATTCTGATAACACACATTTTAACTCGTTCTATTCCACTGCCAGAAGAAAAAAGTGAAATTGAAGGATTAGCTTTTTTAATCATAAATGCGTATGTCTTTAAATTTTTCTTTGCTGTACTAGATACTCCAATCCTATATGCAGGAGTAAAATACTTAAGAAATTATTTGGGCCTAGAAACACAAGTGTAAAGGCTGCTTATTTGGCCCTCATCGTTAAGGAATAAAAGCAGGTGTTTCATTAGGTGTTTAATTATTATAAAATTTAAAGATGGCGGATTTAATAAAATCTTTACCTCAGAATAAAGAGGCCGAGCAAGCCGTCTTAGGCTCTATACTTTTGGATGAACAAGCAATCAATGTTGCTCTTGAAGAAATATCAGCAAATGACTTTTATGATGAAAATCATAAAAAAATATTTGCCGCTATGCTTGATTTGGATTCAGAAAACAAGCCTATAGATGTTCTAACGTTATTTGAAAAGCTAAAGTCAAAAAAATCATTGTTGCAAGATGTAGGTGGTAGCTCGTATCTTTCACAATTAGTTGAGATTGTGCCTAGTGCATCAAATGTATCTTTCTATGCAAAATCAGTCAAAGAAAAGTCTGTTCTTCGGGATATGATTAAAACCGCTACTCAAATTATTCAAGAAGGACAGCTTGACCAAGTAAATGTTAGCGAATTTGTTGATCAAGCTGAAAAAAAACTATTTGATATTACCCAGGATAATCGTAGAACTGGTTTTTCCGCGGCCCCTGAGCTAGTTAAAGAAACTATTAAAATTATAGAACAGCTTTCACAAAGAAAAGAAGCTGTTACTGGAATTGCTAGTGGTTTTAAAAAACTTGACACTTTGACTGCTGGTTTCCAGCCCTCGGACTTAATAATACTTGCTGCAAGACCGGGAATGGGGAAAACTTCTATAAGTTTAAACATGGTTGTTCATGCGGCATTAAGTCATGATCTTAGCATAGGCTTCTTTTCTTTGGAGATGACAAAAGAACAATTGATGATGAGAATGCTGTCTTCAAAGTCTAAAGTTAATTTCGGCAAAATAAGAACCGGTTATTTGTCAGATTCCGAATTCAAAAAAGTAATAGACGCTGCGGATTCGCTCCAGCGTGCAAATATTCATATCGATGATTCTCCGGGCATTAACGTTTTAGAGCTGCGATCAAAAACCAGGCGACTTATGAGTGAAAAAGGAATAGACTTGTTAGTTATTGACTACTTGCAGCTTATGAGAGGTGCAACAAGAGCAGAAAACAGGGAAAGGGAGATTGCCGAAATATCTTCATCCCTAAAGGCATTGGCAAAAGAGCTTGCCATTCCAATTATTGCAATATCTCAATTAAGCAGACAAACTGAAACAAGAACAGACAAAAAGCCGCAATTGTCTGACTTAAGAGAAAGTGGTGCGCTCGAACAAGATGCTGATATGGTCTTGTTTCTCCACCGTGCAGATGCTTACAAAAGAAACATTGAAGAACGCGATGGTATCGCTGAAGTTATTATTGGAAAGCAAAGAAATGGTCCGACAGGAACAGTTTCTCTTGCCTTTTTAGACCAACAAGGAGTTCCTGGTTTTGAAAATTTATCTGACGATTATTTTAACGAACTCCCTAATGGGGATGGGGACAATCTTTAAAGCTCTATAGATACCGGGCAATGGTCTGACCCGAGCACGTCGTTGTGTATTAATGCTTTTTTAATTTTGTTAATATCGGAAACCCAAAAGTAGTCAATTCTCCATCCAACGTTGTTTGATCTGGCATTTCTCATATATGTCCACCAAGAATACTTAACTTTTTTTGGGTGAAGGTATCTAAAAGTGTCTACAAATCCACTTTTTTCAAATTTATCTAACCAATCTCTCTCTATCCTGAGAAAGCCTGATGTGTTTTCATTAGGCTTGGGGTGTTTTAAGTCGATTTCATTGTGCGCTATATTGTAGTCACCGCAAACTATAATATTTTTCTTTTTTCTTTTAAGAGTTGCTGTTAAATCGTAAACGGCCTCATGAAATCTTAGCTTGTAGGCGAGTCGCTCTTCGTTCATTTGTCCGTTTGGAAAATAAAAATTTAGAAGAACAAAGTCTTTGTATTCTAAGCTCAACAACCTACCTTCAACATCAAATTCTTTATCCGATTTTAGGCTTGTTGATACCTTGGTTGGTTTAATTTTTGAATATATCGCTACACCAGAATATCCTTTTTTTGTTTTTGAAGAATTAAAATATGAAAAATAATTTGGCATATTAATTAATTCGTCGTCCAACTGTTCTTTTTCTGCTTTGATTTCCTGGAGGCATAAAATATCTGGTTTAAATTTTTTTACAAAGCCTAAAAATCCTTTTTTTTGAACTGCTCTAATACCATTTACATTCCAAGAAAAGATTTTCATATAACTAGTTTATAATATTAAAGTAATTATGCAGTTTGTCATTGTCCCTTTTAAAAATTTCTTAGAGGCTAAGTCTAGAATGAGAAAGACAGTGTCTTACGACACAACAATAAAAATTGTAAAAATCATGCTGGAGCATGTATTGTCTGAAATCAAAAACTCAAAGAAATCTGACAAAAACTTTATTGTCACTAAAGACAAAGAGGCTGTTAAGATTGCTGAAAAATTTGGCTTTGATGTTCTTTTGGAAGAAAAGCAATCTGGTGAAAGCTCTTCTGTGGACTGGGCATCAAAAAAATTATACGAGATGGGTGCGAGCTCGGTTTTAAGGCTACCTGCCGACTTACCCTTGATAGAATCAAGAGACGTTGACGAAATATTCGAGCGTTCAAATGAAACCAACAGCAGCATTCTGGTGCCTTCTAGAAGCGGGCTGGGAACTAACGCATTTTTGCGTTCCCCCCCCGAAATTGTTCCATCGTTTTTTGGTTCTAACAGCATGGAAAAACATATAGCTGCTTTTGAAGAAAAAGGCGCTGACTATTCCGTAGTTAAAAATGAAAACATCGGTTTTGATGTTGACTCAGGCGAAGATTTAAAAGAATTAGGATTGTTGGCCAAAAGAAGTTTGGCGGTAACCTCAATTTTAAATTTAATTAATTAAGGACTGCCAAAATATCCGTTTCTTCTAGAATCAACAAGTCTTTGCCATCAATGGAAAGCTCTGCTCCTCCATATTTGCTAAAAAGGACTCTGTCTCCTTCTTTTACAACAAGGGGTGTTACGTTTCCACTTTTGTCAACTCTTCCATTGCCTACAGCAACCACTGTTGCCTCAAGTGGCTTTTCTTGAGAAGCGTCGGGAATTATTATCCCTCCTTCGGTCATCTCTTGTGCTTCGTTTCTTTCTACTAGAATTTTATCTCCTAGTGGTCGTATTTTTTTAGATTTACCCATTTTTATCTCCTAATAAAATTAACTTCTTATAAACTAATCATAAAAAATAAACTTTCAAGACATCAAACAAATTTAATTGAAAATTCATGTTTGTGCTTAATGTTCATATTTACAATTAAAGGAGTTATCGCCTCAATCATCCCAGAAAGCGCCAAAGGACCAGCGTCTATTGTTCTTAATTTTGGCATTTCTTCTGTTAGTCGTGCAACAAGCGCTTTTGATTCCTCGTCATCTCCACAAATTACAACATCGTAATCTAGTTCTTTTTCAAAATTTGCTAAGCCTTTAGCAGGAATATTGTGATACGCGCTTACAATACTTACAGTTTCAGGCAATACTGATTTAATCTCTGCAGCAGACGATCCTGACTCGGGCTCCTCAAACAAAAAGCTTTTTGTTTCTTCATCTCTAACCATTGGCACAACCGGAGTTATAACAACTTGGTTTGTAAAGGAATCCTTAATCCCTTCTAGAGTAGACTTTGTATATTCATGGGGCAAGCAAACAACTACAACCTCTGACTGTTTAGCTGCATCTTCATTTGAGAGGCCAGTAATATTAGCATCAACTCCTACGGATTTAGCCTTCTCAAGCATTTCTTGTGTAATGCCCTCTGCCTTTTCCTGTTTTCTAGAACCAATAAAAATCTCATGCCCTACCTTGGCCCATCTTATTACAAGACCTTCCGCAAAAGCCCCCGTTCCTCCAAGTAAACTTATCTTCATTTTCTTCTCCTATAACAAAATTGAGTGTATGTCGTAAAAACGAGCAAACAATTAGTTTTTAATTATAACAGTTTTTTTAGATGTTCAACAACAATTTCGGTTTCAGCGTCTATGGCTAGTGTTTTTGTTTTTGATTTGTGGCCTGCGACTATGCTTATTTTGGATTTAGAAACATTAAAAAAATCTGACAAAGTTCTTATTAGCTCTTTGTTGGATTCTTGATTGTGAGGTATTGCTGCAACTCTAACTATCAGAAGCTCTTCTTTGTAAGAAAGAACTTCGGACTTATTAGATCGTGGTTTTACTAAAACTTTGAGTTTCAAAATTAAAAACTATAGGCCATATCAATCAACGACCTTACCAAAAAAATTTGTCCAATGTAGTGTATTAGAAGTGCGGCAATAATTGGGGACAAATCGATTCCTCCGAAATAAGGAATGGCGCCTCTAATTGGTTGAAGAATAGGCTCAGTAATTCTTTCCAAAAAATATACAATTTGATTGTAAGGGTCTGGGCTCACCCAAGAAATTAGACACCGGACGAGAATAAGCCAAAACATTATTTCAAACACTGCATTTAAAATGCCTGCTATTGCTAATAGTAGATTTGTCATTTTTGTTTCCTCTTGTTTTGAATTTGTCTCCTTATTTGGGAGGATTTTTTAGTTGCTGCAAAAAGAGAGTCTTTTATTGTTTTTGAGTATTTATTTTTTCTAAGACTTTTTAAGCCTTCCTCGGTAGTTCCTCCTGGGGAAGCAACCATGGATATAAATTTGTTAATGTCTATTTTGCTATACTTTAAAAATTCAACGGTCCCCAATATAGTTTCAAGAACCAGCAGGCTGGACACTGCTTTGCTGAAACCTTTTTGCTTGGCAAAAGACAAATTAGACTCGATGTGCTGGGCTAAAAAGGCTGGTCCCGACCCGCTTAGTGCAGTAACAGCATCAAAATCTGTGTCTTTCTTAAGTCGAAAAATTTTTCCAATTGAAGAAAGAAGATTTTCTGCAACTTTCATATCTTTGTTCGTACATTTTGAATTCTGCATAATTCCAACCACTCCTTTTCCTATTAGACAAGGAAGGTTTGGCATTGATCTTATAATCTTTTTATCGTTGCCAAAAAAGCTTTGTAGGGACTTCATGGATACGCCAGCGGCTACAGATATTAATATTTGATTTCTAGTTAAATATTGTTTGATTTCCTGTGCCACGCTCTCAACGACATTGGGTTTGACGCATATAAATAGAATAGTGCTGTTTTCTGCCGCCCCAAGGTTATTTTTTGTGGTTTTGACTCTTCTGTTCTTTTTTATTTTATTTAGCTGCTTTGAGCTAATATCTGAACATGTAATTTGTATATTTTTTTGTGTATTCAAAATACCGGATAAAATCGCGTTTGCCATATTTCCGGCCCCTATTATTCCCACTCGCATAATTTGATTATAATATCTTTTTTCTCTTTCCAAAAATTTTAGTTCCTATTCTTACAATTGTGGCTCCTTCATCAATCGCGACTTTGTAATCATTGCTCATACCCATGGACAAATCATGGCGCTCTTTGTCAAAGCTATCAGCAAAATCTTGGCCCAAGGCCTTCATTTTTCTGTAACAATCTCTGGATTTTTCGGGATCGTTAAAATTCTCCGTAATAGTCATAAGCCCGTCTAGTTTTATGCTGCCAAGGCTTTTAATTTTTGGGATAAGATATTTAAGGTCGGTGGCGGGAACCCCTGCCTTGTTGGAATCTTCGGAGATGTTTACTTGCAAAAGTATGTTTTGTTGTAGGATTTTTTTTTCGCTTATTTCACTTATAATTTTTGCTTTTTCATAGGAATCAACTGTGTGAATTAGTTTTGCTGTACCAACGATGTATTTGATTTTGTTTTTTTGTATTTGCCCTATGTAGTGCCATTCAATGTCTTGGGCTTGGTTATTTTGGTTTTCTAAACTCTTGTCTCTAAGCTCTTGGGCATAGTTTTCTCCGTACATCTTTTGGCCTTCTTCTGTAAGAGCAACAATGTCGGACAAAGGCATTGTCTTTGAGACGGCTAGAAGCTTTGCATTGCTATTTTTAGCAGAACAATATGAGCTAAATTCCTGAAAAAAGGCTTTAAAATTAGTTTTAAGATTTTCGTTCATAATTATAAAATTAATATATTATATATTTTCACAATGAATGTTTCTATTGAGAACGAACTGATTAAAGCAAGGAGTCTTCTTCGCGAAAATGGGGCAGTAAATCCTGGCCTTGAAGTCAACCGCCTCCTTGAAGTATCTGCAGGGCGATCTTTAGAAAGAATTTTTTCTTCCCCTGAGATTCTCGCAAATGAAAATGTAAAAAAAAATTTTTTTTCTCTTTTGGAAAGGAGGGTTAGCGGAGAGCCTCTTGATTACATTTGTGGAAAAAGTTCTTTCTACTCTAAAGAGTTTTGTGTTGACAGAGGAGTTTTTATTCCTCGATCAGACACTGAGGTTTTGGTGGATGCCGTACTGTCAGAAGCTGAAAAGTATGATTTGTATGATTTGATAGTTCTTGATATGTGTTGTGGAACCGGCTGTGTAGGCTTGTCTTTGGCTGATTTCCATAATTTTAAAAAAATTTATTTAGCTGACAAAGCACCTGATTCAATCAGCTGTGCAAAAAAAAATCAAACTCTGCATGGGCTTGAGAAAAAAACAGAGATTTTTGAATCCGATTTATTTTCTTCTGTTCCTTCTGTTGCTTTTAAATATATTGTTTCCAATCCTCCCTATGTAAGCGCAAAAGAGTTTGCGCATCTCGATAAGTCCATAAAAAATTATGAACCTATTGAAGCTTTGTTGTCTTCAAATGAGGGATTGTGGCACCTTGCCAAAATAGCTTCTGAAGGTAGAAGGTTCTTGCCAAAAGACGGCGGAATTTTTTTAGAAATTGGTGCCAGTCAAGGTCTGGCGGCTAAGAAAATTCTTTTTGATCTTGGTTATTCTGAGGTTGAATTATTACCTGACTTGAATAAAATTGACAGAGTGGTTAAGGCAAAGTGGAAAAATTAATTATAGAAGGTGGTGGTCGCCTTACTGGTTCCGTTGAAATTTCGGGTTCTAAGAATTCATCCTTGCCAATAATTGCCGCAACGGCATTACATGGCGGCACATACAAAATAAAAAACGTTCCCAATATTAGCGACGTTAAAACAATGCTTTTGTTGCTTGAAAAGCTAGGGGCTGGTTTTTCGTTTAACAGCGGAACAGTAGAGATAAACACTGAGAGAATTCACAGCTGGGAGGCGCCATATGATTTAGTTAAAACAATGCGTGCATCTGTGGTAATATGGGGAGCCCTTCTTGGAAGATTTGGCAGAGCAAAAATCTCTCTTCCGGGTGGTTGCGCTATAGGCGATAGACCCGTGGATCAACACTTAAAAGGATTTGAGGCTTTGGGGTATAAAACCGATATTGTTTCTGGATACTTGGAGTCTGCCTCTGCTGTTAGCACAGGAGGTTCTTATAATTTTGAAGTTGTTACAGTTACGGGAACCGAGAATCTTATTTTGGCATCAATATTATCAAACAGTCCCACCGAGCTTAATAATTGTTCAATAGAGCCTGAGGTTTTAGATTTAATAAAGTTTTTAACTTCTTTAGGTGCGAAAATAGACTTATATGGGAACTCTATTAACATAGAGCCAGTTTCGTCATTGGGGAAACAGGTTCACCCGCACTATGTAATACCTGATAGGATAGAGGCCGGAACCTTCATGGCGTTAGGCTGTATGCCAGGAAACGAAATAACAATAACGAATTGCGACCCCGCCGAAATGGATGCCCCGTGTGCTATGCTTGAGAGGATGGGTGCTGTAGTGAGCACTTATGACAAAAGTCGGGCTGAAGGGCCTTCTGTGTTTGAACTTAAAGTCGTTCCCCCAGATAGAGTTGGGCCACTTGAAATAGAAACAAGCCCTCACCCTGGCTTTCCTACTGACTTACAAGCTCAGTTTATGGCGCTGTTATGTCTTGCGAGTGGGACCTCTAAAATAACCGAGAACATCTTCCCAAACAGGTTTATCCATGCAGCCGAGTTGAGAAAGCTGGGAGCCAAAATCAACCTCGAGGCCAATGTTGCTACTATTTTAGGGGTTGATTCTCTAACGGGAGCAAAAATGCAGGCTAGCGATTTAAGGGCAAGCGCCTCTTTGTTAATAGGAGCTCTTGCGGCAAAGGGGAAAAGTGAAATTTATAGAATTTATCACCTTGATAGAGGTTATGAATCAATTGATAATAAACTTAAAGAAATAGGAGGGAAGGTTTGGCGAGAGAAAGAATAAAGCTGGCAATAGCAAAAGGAAGAATTCTTGAACAAGTGCTCTGGCTTATGGATAAGTCTGGCTATTCTACAACCAAAATTAGGGCAGCGTCACGAGAACTTGTTGTTGATCTCGACGAGCTAAGAATTCTTATCTGCAAACCAGCTGATGTGCCTAAATATGTTGAGCTTGGAGCCGCAGATTGTGGCATTGTTGGCTCGGACTGTATAATTGAAGCTGCTTGCGATGTTTATGAGCCCCTTTCTTTACCTATTGGCGAATGCAAAATGGTACTCGCTTGTCCCAAAGAAAAAGAGCTAGACCTTACCGCTGGGTCAATGTTAACAATTGGAACAAAATATACGAACATAACAAGAAAGTTTTTCGAAACTATAAATATTTTCCCGGAAATAATTTATCTTAGCGGTTCTGTTGAACTCGCTGCCGTGATTGGTCTTGCTGATGGAATAGTTGACATAACAGAAACCGGCGAAACAATAAAAAAAAATAATTTAAAAATAATTAAAACAATTCAAAACATTAACTGTAAATTTATTGTAAACAAATCTAGTCAGAAAACTCTTGGTGATGAAATTAATTCTCTTGCTTCTGCTTTCGTTAAACAAAAATAAAAAATTTTATTTTTAATCCTTTCTAATTATTGAATAAAAATTTTTAAGAAAAATATTTCCTAGACGACTCGTCTTTTATTTGATAATATTAAGCTCTGAGTGTGGATAATTTCTTAACTTAACTTGTTCAAATTATTAACATTTTTATCCACATCTTTCCACAAATTGTGGAAAACTCGGGGGTGTTTTAATGGCTGACGAAGCCGACAACTTGCGCAATTTGTCTCAACAAGACCATGTTGACTCAGACTTGGTAGACAAAAATGTTTTAGCCGCGATGATCGTGGACAATATAGCTGAAAACTATCCTGGCATAACCCATTTTTTTGACACTCTTAAGCTTGTATCGTTAACCGAGTCTGAAGCTTTTTTTTCTGTTACTGATGTTATGACATCAGAGTGGATAAATAACCACTATATGCACATTTTAGAAAAAGTTTTTAGAGAAGAGTCTGAGGAAGACTTGGGAATAAAAAAGATTCATGTGGACGCACGTGATGCAACTGTTGCCACCGGAATACATATTAAAAAAGAAAAACCGAAAAAGCGCGGCCTAACAAGGGTAAAAGAAGGCCAACTTAATGGCAGACAAACTTTTGACAACTTTGTTAAAGGAGCATCAAACACTCTTGCTGGTATTGCTGCAGAGAGGGTGGCGGAAAGACCTGGTCAATCATATAACCCACTTTTTATTTATGGTAGAACAGGGCTAGGAAAAACCCACCTTTTAAATGCCATAGGAAACAATGTTTACGACAACAATAAAGAGTTTAAAATTATATCCCTTACGGCTGAACATTTTACTAACCGTGTTGTTTCGGCAATTAGATCAGGAAAACAAAGAGAGCTTAGAGATGCTTTTCGCTTCGGATGTGATGTTCTTTTGATTGACGACATTCAGTTTATTTCCGGAAAAGAAGGAACACAGCAAGAATTTTTTCACACTTTTAACAACCTTTATGATTTAAACAAGCAAATTGTGCTAACTTGCGACAAACCCCCTCACCAACTTTCGGGGATGCAAGAAAGGCTTATTGGGCGCTTTGAGTGGGGGTTCTCTGTAGAGGTTCTTCCTCCCGACCTAGAACACAGGGTGGCTATTTTGCAAACCAAGGCAAAAACAATGGGTCTTGTTTTAGAAGAAGATGTGCTGTTTAGTGTTGCTGAAAAATCTGGCGGCTCTATTCGTGAGCTCGAAGGGTTTTTTAACAATGTTGTGGGCCAAGCTGCTATGTTAAATGCCCCGTTAAACAAAAAGCTTGTTAACGATGTTGCCTCTAGGCTTTCTTCAAACACCAGTGTTGATATTGTTAACGTGGAATTAATACAAAAAGAGGTTGCGGCCTACTATGGAACAACTATTGCTGATATTTGCTCTAAAAAGAGGACCCGGGGTGTTGTTAGGCCCAGACAGGTTGGTATATATTTGTCGCGAGTTTTTACCGACGACTCTCTTTTAGAAATAGGAAGAAAATTTGGTGGTCGCGATCACTCTACCGTTTTACATTCTGTTGCCACAATTGAGGATCTTTTGGCAAAAAACCCTTCTCAAGAAAACCCCATCCGCATTCTTTTGTCTAAAATTCGTAAGATTGCTGGTGGAAAAATTGACGATTAGTGTTGACTTTTTTTTCTTTTTTTAAATAAGTGTTAACTGGTGTTGTTTGGTGTTAGTTTTTTTTTCACTGTTTTTAGGGTTTTTTTAGTTTGTTAACAAATCAACACACATACTACTACTACTATATATTTAATATATAAATATAATATAATAGGAGAAGAAGAGATGAATTTTTCTGTTGACAAAAACCACCTGTTAAAACACTTGTCTTACACCCAAGGAGTGGTTGACTCTAAATCAACAATGATAATTTTATCCCACATTTTATTTTCAGCGAAAGATGGCAAACTTTTTCTTTCCTCAACAGACCTAGAGTCATCAACCCACACCTCCCTCCCTGTAAACATAATAGAGCCAGGGGATGTTTGTTTACCAGCAAAAAAAATATTAGACATAATAGATAAAATACCGGATAAGGATATAAAAATATCCAAAAACAACTCAAACCAAATAGAGATTGATTATAAAAAAGGAAAAACCAAAATCAAATGCTTACCCGCAGAAGACTTTCCACAAATACCAAAACCTAACGATTTTATTTACACAGCAATAAAAAGCCAAATGCTAAACGACCTAATACAAAAAACATCTTACTCTATAGGATCAGACGACTTAAGAAAAAATCTAACAGGAATATTTTTTGATATGACAAATAGTAAAAAAATCAAACTTGTATCAACTGATGGCCACAGAATGAGCACAGTTGAAGACGACTTTGAAAACAATAGCCAAATAGAGTCCTTTCTTTTGTCAAAAAAAGCAGCCACTGAGCTAAAAAAGTTTGCTCTAGAGAGCGAGGTTGTTCAAATAGGAACAAACAAAAACTTTTTTATTTGTGACAACGGACAAACGTCAATACTCTCAAGGCTGATAGATGTTAAGTTTCCAGACTATGCGCAGGTTGTACCCTCTGCCAAAACAAACACCTTTAGGGTTGACAGAAACGAGATGCTCTCTTTACTCCAAAGGGTGTCGGTTGTACTATCGGAAAAAACCAAGGGGGCCCGAATATCAATAGGGCTACAAGAACTTGAAATTAAAACCACGTCAGACGACGGAGAAACAACAGAGCTTATCAGCATTAAAGAGAGGGCCAGCGAGCAAACGGACGCCGTGCTAGAGGTGGGCTTTAATGTCCGGTATTTAATTGACGCACTATCCTCTTTTGCCGAGGAAGAGGTTTCTGTTTGTATAAACGATGAAGTGAGCCCAGCATGTATCTATTCGGAACAAGAAGGCGAAACAAAACAGTTGGCAGTTATTATGCCAATGAGAGTATAAGATGACAAAGAACAACAAAACACTTGCAGCAATAAGAAAAAACATTGACCTGGTAGACAACCAAATATTAAAACTTTTACTAAAAAGATCTCTGCTTGCCCAGCAAACCACCGGCCTTAAGGGGGATGTGGTGTTTGACCCAAAAAGAGAAAGCGAAATACTCAACAAAATAAAGTCCGCCAACAAAGGTCCGATATCAACCAACAGCTTGCAACAAATATACAAAGAAATCCTCTCGGCGTGCAGAGAAGTACAACAGCCCCTTCTCGTGTCTTATTTGGGACCACAGGGAAGCAATACAAACGAGGCAACCATTAAACTTTTTGGCGAATCGACAACCCTAATGCCCCAAGGCTCTATATCCGATGTTTTTGCCTCTGTGGAGAAACAAGAAACCAACTTCGGCGTGGTTCCAATTGAAAATTCGCTTGAGGGACCCATAGGTGAAACCCTAGATCGCTTAACCGACAGCACGGTAGTTGTCTGTTCTGAAATTTCGCAAAACATAGAACACTGTTTGTTGTCGAAAGAGAAAAATCTAAAAAAAATTACCAAAATAATTTCGCACCCACAAGCATTGGCCCAAAGCAAAAAATGGATTCAGCGAAACCTGCCAGAGGCCCAAGAAGTGGAGGCGCCGAGCACATCAGGAGCAGCAATATTGGCAAGAAAAACTAAAAATAGCGCCGCAATCTCTCCAAAAGGCTGCGCAAAAATATATTCACTAAATTTATTAAAAAAGAACATACAAGACGAAAAAAACAACACAACTATTTTTATTTTAATAACCAAAGAAACGGAAAAGCCAACACTAGCATCAGCCCAAAAAGTTTCAGTTGCTTTTTCTTTGGACCACAAACCCGGAACGCTTTATGAATGCCTCCAACCTTTCAGAAATGCAAAAATTAATTTAACCAAAATACAATCTAGACCATCCCGTAAGCTCCAATGGGACTATTTGTTTTTTATAGATTTCGTAGTAAGGGGAAAACAAAAAGAGGCGGCTCGTTGCATTGAGAAATTACAAAAAACAACTTCCTACTTTAAAATTTTAGGAGCATTTTAGAAATGCCTTCGGAATCTGAACGCATTAAAAATCTGCCAACATATGTTCCAGGAAAGCCAGTAGAAGAGCTACAAAGAGAGCTCGGACTAGAAAGAATAATTAAGTTAGCGTCTAACGAAAACCCGCATGGACCATCTCCGAAGGTTGTTGAAGCAATAAAAAATCAGGCCCCACAAGTAGGTCTTTACCCTGATGGAAATTGTTTTTATTTGAAACAAAAAATATCAATACACGAAGAAGTTTTGCCAAACGAAATTACTGTTGGAAACGGTTCAAACGAACTGCTCGAGCTTATATCACACGCATATTTAAGCAAAGAGGACGAAGCAATTATGGGAGAGTATTGTTTCATTGTTTACCCTATTGTTTCTACCCTTGCTCGGGCAACCATAGTTAGAAGCAAGATGCCCAACATGTCTCACGACTTAGATGACATGGCAAACAAGATTAATTCAAAAACAAAAGTCGTCTTCCTTGCGAACCCAAATAACCCAACTGGAAGCAAGGTTCAGCGCGGAGAACTTGAAAGCTTTATAAAAGAAATACCCAAACAAACCGTTGTAGTCATAGATGAAGCATATTGTCAGTACGTGAAGGAAGTCGACCGACTTAAGCCCTCAGAAATTATAAAAGAACATAAGAATCTAATTATATTAAAGACTTTTTCAAAAGCCTATGGTCTTGCTGGACTACGTATCGGCTATTGTGTTGCAGACAAAGCACTAATAGACTCAATAAACAGAGCGCGCGAGCCCTTTAATGTAAACTCCATAGCCCAAATCGCAGCGATTGAGGCATTGGGAGACCAAGAGTATATAGGCGAATGTATAAAAAACAACCAAGAAGGAATGGTTTATTTAAAGTCCGAACTAAACAAGCTTTCAATTAAATATTACCCCTCATACGCCAACTTTCTGTTGCTGGAGTTTAAAGCTGAGGCCAGAATAATTTACGAAGAGCTTCTAAAAAGAGGGGTAATTGTTAGGCCCCTAGAGGAGTACGGCATGAAGAACCACCTGCGTGTTACAATTGGAACGACAGAGGAAAACAAGCTTTTCGTGCAAGCCCTAAAGGAATCAGTTTGATGAACAAAGACAAAATAGGAACCATAATGATAGTGGGGTTGGGACATATAGGAGGATCCCTGTCGCTTGCAATTAAAAAAACTTACAAAGACAAAGTAAAAATAATAGGCGTAGACAGAAACAAAAAAACACTGTTGCAAGCAAAAAAAACAAAAAAGTTCGCTGCGCTTCTTTCCGCTCCAAGGGCCAAAGAAGTCGAAGCCAGCGATGTTATTTTTTTGTGCGTAAGCATAAAACAAATTCCAACAATATTAAAAAGCTTATCTAAAACGAAATTAAAACAAAACGCAGTAGTAACAGATGTGGTTAGCACAAAAGAAGAAATACTAAGCCTTGCTAAAAAGTTCTTGCCGAAAAAAACAACTTTTGTTGGTGGCCACCCAATAGCAGGATCAGAGGCAAGCGGCTTTCTCAGCGCCAACCCCAAGCTTTTTGAAAAAAAGATATTTATTGCCGCAGGCGCAAAAGGAAGAAGGGACGGAATTTTAAAAATAAAGTCAATATGGAAAGGGGTTGGGAGCAAGGTTGTCAATATGTCTCCCAAAGAACATGACAAAATCTTTTCATTGTTAAGCCACACACCTCATGTTTTGTCTTTTGGTCTCGGAAAAATTACGAATTCTAAATTATCAAAAAAGGAAATTGATGGTTATGCTGGCACCAGCTATAAAGATTTAACAAGAATTTCTTCAAGCTCAACCAGCCTTTGGGCAGAGATTTTTATGTCAAACAAAAAGAACCTTTTGGCTGACATAGCCTTATTCAAAAGGTATTTGGTTGACCTTGAGAAAGCCATTAGAAAAAACAATAATCGACAGATTATAAAGGCAATTAATCAGACAACCCGAAAGCCTTGATTTTTAAGGCAGGCTACTTAATATTTATTTACGCGTTAAAGAATTTCACGGAAGTGGTTTAATTAATGAAAGAAGCTATTTTGACATTGTTAGTTGTGTTCGCATTCCTTTTTTTACTCAGGAACGTTTTTGGTTTTTTTAAAATAATGTTGTCCGCCAAAAGACCAGCAGAAAGACTAGATCAAATAATCAACAGGATTAAGGGAATATTTGTTTACGTTTTAGGACAAAAAAGAATACTTAAAAATTACACCTGGGCAGGCGTAGAGCACTTCATGTTGTTTTGGGGATTTATGATTATAACATTTGGTTCTTTAGAAGTATTAATAATGGGATATGTGCCAGGTTTTGAAATTTTTGGTTTCCTAGGAGGTCATGCCCAAGAAGTCTTCCTTCTGATACTCGACATAGTTCAATCTTTGGTAATAGTAGCTCTGATTATGGGAGCCTTAAACCGAACAGTTATCCCAAGCGGAAAAAGAAGAGAGGTAAACAGCATAGACGCCGTAGTTATTTTAGGGATGATTTTTGGCTTAATGGTTACCGACTTTGGTTTCAGAGCATCTAAGATTTCAATGGGACTAGAACCATCAGACTGGCTGCCAATCTCTACCCTGTGGGCCTCTTTTTTCTTTTCCAACATTAATGTAACAACCGCTGCGTTTACAGCAGAGTTTTTTTGGTGGTTCCATGTATGTTTACTTTTAGCTTTTCTTAACTACTTGCCCTACTCAAAACACAGCCATGTTTTGACCGTTGTGCCGAATATTTTTTTTCAAAACCTAGAACCAAGAGGCAAAATGACAAAAATAGATTTTGAGAATGCGCCAGAAGACCAAGAGCATTTTGGCTCAGGGAAGTTCGAAGATTTCTCCTGGAAAGACATTCTTGATTCTTACACCTGTACTGAATGTGGAAGATGTACAGACAATTGCCCAGCTTGGGCAACAGACAAATCTCTTTCCCCGAGAGACATAGTTATTAAGCTAAGACATTTTGCTTCTGAAAATGCAGAAAAAGAAGAAATGACAACAGAGTATTTGCCTAGCGAAGAATGGGTAACGCCAGAAGAGCTTTATGCGTGTACAACTTGCAGCGCTTGTGTTGAACAATGTCCATTGTTGATTGATCAGATGGGAAAAATTCTTGAAATGAGACGATTTTTAACCATGGAGGGTCAACTTACAGGAACAGCAGTCAGAACACTTCAGAAGCTCCAGAGTCATGGAAACCCCTGGGGTTTTGAAACCAGTGACAGGTCTCCTTGGGCCAAAGAAGAAGAGGTGCCCGTGCTAGGGAACGGTGGCGGAGACAACGCTGAAGACTATGAAGTAATTTTTTGGACCGGGTGCTTTGGGGCATATGACCCAAGAGGACAGGAGGTTGCCCAGACAATATCCCAACTCTTAAAAAAAGCCGGAGTTAGTTTTGCCATAATGGGCCCCAACGAAACTTGTACCGGAGACCCTGCGAGAAGACTAGGAGAAGAAGCGCTTTTTCAAGAACTAGCAATGACGAATGCAGAAAATTTAAACACATTTAATGTTAAAAAAATAATAGCAAACTGCCCACACTGTTTTAATACACTTAAAAATGAATATCCAGATTTTGGAGCGAATGTTGAGGTTGTAAGCCACACAGAATTTTTAAACGACCTAATCAAAGAAGGAAAGCTCTCCCCAACTCATGCAATAGAAGAAGAAATAACTTACCACGACCCATGTTATCTTGGGAGACACAATAGAATATTTGACGAGCCCAGAGAGGTTTTAGAGGCAATACCAGGATTAAAAATTAAAGAGCTAGAAAGAACTAGAGAAAATAGTTTTTGTTGTGGAGCAGGAGGAGGAAAGGTTTGGATGGAAGAAGAAGCCCCAAGGGTTAACTGGAACAGGTTTGAAGAAATTCAAGACCACGGAGTAGAAACCGTAGCTGCCGCTTGCCCATTTTGTAGCACCATGTTTGAAGATGCAGCCAAATTTCATGGGAATGAAACAATTAAAATTAAAGACATATCAGAGCTTCTCAAAGACTCTATAGATTTGCCGGTTAATAATTCTAATTTCAAAGAATTAGCATCAGATTCACCTGAATCAGAAGACAATGACAACACATCTGAAGTCTAGAAGCTCAAGTTGGAAGCTTGGTAAAAAACAGTATTCTAATATAAATTTTTCTGAACCAATTGGATGTATTTACGAAAACAAACAAGGGGTTTTTCTGACATATAAAGGTAAAACAAAAAAGAAAAAAAACATTTCCTGTATAAGCTTGATAGAAAAATTTTTAAAAAAAGGGCACTATGCTTGCGGTTATTTCTCTTTTGAGTTTTTAAACAAAAAAATCAACAAAACGGAATACAAGGCGATTTTTAATTTATATGAAAGAAAAAACATATTAAAAAAAACGCCTCACACAACACATTTAAATAAAAAAGACACATTAAAAAAACTGCAAACAGACAAACATTTTTTAGATGGAATAAGGAAAGCAAAGAATTACATAAAAAACGGTGACATTTATCAAATTAATTTAACAAGGGAGTTTTCGTTTGCCCCACCAAACAACCCCCACAATCTATTTTTACAATACTATTCTCAGCAGCCAGTTGACTATGCTTCATACATAGAATTTCCAGACCATGTTCTAATAAGTGGATCAATGGAGCTCTTTTTGGAAAAAACCAACAACACTATCAAGACTAAGCCAATCAAAGGAACAGCCAGCGTTGCCAATAAAACAAAAAATCAAATCAATAATGATCAAAAAGAATTAGCAGAAAATTTAATGATTGTAGATTTAATGCGAAACGACTTATCACGAGTATGCAAAACAGGTTCGGTCGTTTCAAAAAAACTTTTTAGGAAGAAAAAATACGCTACCCTTTATCAGCTAGAATCCGAAGTTGAAGGCAAACTGAAAAAGAATATTAAAACAACTAGTATTTTTAAAAACACTATGCCCCCCGGCTCAGTAACAGGAGCTCCAAAAAGCAGAGCAATAGAAATAATAAGGGAGATAGAAAAACACCATAGAGGTCCCTACTGTGGCGCCATAGGCATGTTTGAACCTAATGGAAATTTTTGTTTTTCAGTTGGAATTAGGATATGTAAAATAAAAAATAATGATGCAAGATTTTATACAGGAGCAGGTATAGTTTGGGACTCAGTTCCAAAAAAAGAAAACAACGAAACAATGTTAAAAGCTAAAGCGTTTCGTTTGTCACTAGAGAAAAGATGAAAGAAAAACTATATTTTGATAAAGATTTTGAAAAAATCGAAGCCCTAAACAGGTCCTATATGTTCGGGGAGGGAGTTTTTGAAACATTTGCATACAAGAAAACTCTTCCAATTTTTTTCAAGAGACATTTAGATAGATTACAACTAGCAGCAAAATTTATAGGAATCAAATACCCAGGGGATGCATATATAGAAAGTTTTGTTGAAAAATCAACAAAGAACCACCCGGACGAAAATCTAATAGTCAAAATTTCTCTCCTTAGCACAGGAAGCTCCCAATATTATGGCCAATCAGAGGTCACAACAATTTGCGTTTCGATTAAGACAGATGTTGAAGACCAACCCGAGATTTCCTTAACAGTCTCTGATGTTTTTATCAATCCAAACAACCCAATTATTTATCATAAAACCAACAACTATTTGCTTAATTCAATAGAAAGAAAGAATGCATTAGAAAAAGGCTTCGACGAAGCTCTTTACTTAAATACAAATAATTTTGTTTCAGAAACTACCTCTGGAAACATTTTCTGGATTAAGGGGTCGACAATTTTCACTCCAGATTTGTCCTGCGGTATGCTTCCAGGAATATCCAGGGCACTTTTAATCGAAACTTGCCAAGACCAAGGAATTAAAGTTGAGGAAGGAAGTTATGAATTAGGATCAATCTTGTTTCCAGAAGCAGTTTTTGTTACCAATTCATCAAAAGGACTCACTGAGGTAACAAACATAGACAATGTCATACAGCCAACAAGAACGGCCAAACTATTTCCCAAGATTAGAGATGCCTTTTTAAAAAAACTAGACTGGTCTTAACACTTGTTGCCTTTTTAACTTTTTCAATTTACAATTTCTCTTCGAGCTTGTTTTTATATTAGCTTGATATCATACAAGGGGGCTTAAAATGGCTGATTTAAGAGATGTTTATATTATTGGAGTAGGTCAACACCCATGTGGCAAATTTCCTACTAAAGCCGCTCACGTTCTTGGAAGAGAAGCAGCTTGGGCAGCTATAAAAGATGCTGGCATATATGCCAGAGATATCCAAATGGGTTTTTGTGGACATGTTTATCAAGGAATGGGAGTTGGACAAAGAACGCTTAAAGATCTCGGACTAGTCGGCCAACCAGTTATTAATATAGAGGGAGCCTGCGGAAGCGGAACACTAGCTTTTTGGGAAGCCTGGAGAACTATAGCCTATGGGCAAAGTGATATTATTTTGGCCTGGGGAGTAGAAAACTTAAGCAAAGTAATGTCGGGAGGACCTTTGCCATTAGAAGAAGACGATATTGAAGTTGCACTAGGAATGAGCATGCCAGGATTGTATGCGATGAGAGCAAAAAGATACATGGAAGAATATGGAATTTCTGCCGAAACACTTGCCAAGGTTGTGGTCAAAAGCAGAAAGCACGCAGCTCAAAATCCAATAGCTCAATTTAGGAAAGAAACTACCGTAGAACAAGTAATGGCAGATCCTGTTATTGCAGATCCCCTAACAAGGAGTATGTGTTGCCCCGTTGGAGACTCGTCTGCCGCTGCAGTCTTAGTTTCAGCGGACATGCTAGATAAAATTAAAAGAGACAAAAATAGAATGCCAATAAAAGTACTCGGTTGCGCAGCCCAATCAGGAGGCTATTCATCGTCTACTGGTCTAACTTGTGATCCTTCAGAAAATGTTACAAGAACATCTAAGATGGCTTATGAACAAGCAGGATTAGGGCCCGAAGATATGGATATAGCCGAGATTCACGATGCGTTTGCTATTGCAGAAATAATAGTCGCGGAAGCACTAGGTTTTGTAGGAAAGGGAGAAGGGTCAAGACTAATCGAAGAAGAAAAATCAAATTATGATGGAGATATTGCAATCAACCCAAGCGGTGGGCTGTTATCAAGAGGCCACCCCGTTGGCGCAACAGGACTTCTCCAGACCGTAGAAATTGTAAACCAGCTACGAGGAGAGGCAACAGGATTTCAAGTTCCAGATGCCAATGTTGGCCTTATAGAAACTATGGGAGGCGCACAGCCTGCTATGGATGGCATAACATGCGTAGTTAGCATTCTAGGAAAATAGAAACAACTTATAGGAGATTAATATGAGCGAATCAGAAGAAAGAAGAGTATTACACCAAGACTTTTTTACAGAAGACCCAGAGCCTAGGCTTATTGCAGGAAAATCTAAGTCATCTGGCAATTATACATTCCCACCATACTTGGCAGACCCAGTTTCTTTTCAAGATGATATAGAACATGTTCCACTTCCAAGAAACGGAATACTGCATTCGTTTACAATTGTTCGAAGAAGCTTGCCCGATTTCCCCGTTCCATTTGGATTAGGTTTAATCGACTTCCCAGAGCAAGAAGTGAGAGTAATGGCTCAAATTGAAGCCGATGATTTAGAAAATGATTTAAAATTAGATATAGAAGTAGAAACAATTGTCGGGGTTGTTAGAAAAACAAAAGATGGTACCGACATCTACTCCTACAAGTTTAGACCGGTTAAATAAGCATTTTCTCTAGTTTTAATTAAGCCTTAAAGCCTTTTAAACTTATTGCAAAAAAAGACCAAAAATTGTACTATTAATAAGTTGCTTTAAATAATTTTATCAAAACAGGAGGGGAATATAATGCCTTTAAATTATCAAAGCGTAGATTTTATTAAAGTTTTAGGCGAAAGACGTTCTTGCAGATTTTATGATCCAGAGAGACCGGTTGAGCCTGAAAAAACACAAGCTATATGTCAAGCTGCTAGAAATGCTTCACATATGGGTAACGCCAATTGTATAACTGTTACTATCGTTGAAGATCAGGGAACTAAAGACAAGTTTACTGAGATTGTTTCAGCGTTTAACATCCCAATGGCAAAAATGGCTCCAGTGAGTCTAGTTTTTGCTCTTGATAGGGATTTATGGTACAACGGGCTACCAAAAGGACTTCCAGCACTATTCAAAATGGGTGGTGTTAATCCAAGTCATGGATGGAGTATGGACAATATTGAAAATACAACATTACCAAGACTAACAACGTTTCCACCGGAGATAGTTGCCTATCTTCTTTCATGTGAAACTGGAATGGCTATGGCGTCAGCTCAGTTAATGGCTACAGCCTTAGGTTTAGGAAGTTGTTGTTATGCTGGACAAGGACCAAAAATTGCTGAAGTTTTAGGTTTTAGAGAATCGATGCAGTTTGTTTGGGCAATGGCTATTGGTTACCCAGGAGAAACAGTTGAGTCCATGGGATGGAGACCAAGATCTCCATACGGAGATATCATTTACAAAGAAAAATGTGGTGTTCCTGCTGTCGCAGACCCAGCCGTCGACAAAGAGCTGGAAGCACTCGGCATGATGGGAGAGCCATCAGCGCTTACACCGCAAAGACTTGCAGATGTAAACAAAGCTGCTGAAGCTATGGGTCTACCAACTAGAACTGACGAAAACGGTTAATTTTATAAATAAAAAGGGGGCTTAAAGCCCCCTTAATTTATTAGCATGACCACAGTCCAAAAAATTGATCAATTGGCTTCTATGATTAAGGAGCACAAGAATGCTGTTGCTTTCTCTGGAGCAGGAATTAGCACTGATTCAGGGATTCCAGACTATAGAACACCTGGATCTGGAGCCTGGACTAAGTATGACTCCTCAATTGTTTCAATACCCGGCTTCCTTAACGATCCAACTCAATATTATGAATATGCTATGGAGATGTATCCCATAAGAAGATCTGCAAAGCCAAACAAAGCACACTTGTTGCTAGCGAAACTCGAAAAGGAAGGATTTATAAATGGGGTTATTACTCAGAATGTTGACGGTCTTCATCTTGAGGCTGGAAGCAGAACTGTTCATGAACTCCATGGTTCTACAAGAAGAGCTTCATGTTTACAATGCGGACAACTTTATTCAATGGACGAAATAATGGAAAGAGTAGAAAAAGGTGAGAATCCACCTATCTGTAAAGAATTTGAAGGTAATCCTTGCCAAGGGCTTATTAAGCCCACAACGGTTTTTTTTGGAGAACCTCTTCCAAAAGCACCCTGGGATGCATCGGTTGATAAATCCCGAGAGACCGCTCTTATGATTGTAATTGGATCATCTTTGCAAGTTTCCCCAGCAAATAGCTTGCCAGACATTGCTCTTCAAACTGGCTCTGAGCTAGTAATTGTAGATTTGATGAACACCCCCTTTGATTCCAGGGCCCATCTTGTTATCAACGAAAGAGCAGTCCTGGTTGCTGAAATGCTGGAAAAAAAGCTTGCTTTGTGAAGAATGTCCAGATTTGTGCTCGACAGACATTAGACGAGCAGGCAACATGGCAAAATATGCTAAATTATTGAATAAATTTTGCTCCTTTTAATAAAAAAATCGTTGACTAATTAATGGCACTTTGCTTTAATATTAAGTAACGGGGTGCAGAAAATTCAAGTGGTTTTCTCACCAGCAATCTACCTTACTAACGCAAATCCAAAAGAAGGAGGTCTCTAACGATGCCAAGTCATCTTAATGTAGACACAAAGTATTGGACTCTCACAGATGAGATTCCAAATCCACCGGTTGAGAGAGACATTAAAACATGGATAATCGGAAACCCTTCCGATCCTCTATGGGATATTGATGTTCTTCCTCTAACCTATACTAATTCAAGATGGTCAGCTTTTGTTGTTGACGTACCAGGCGATGCTAGACAAAGACTATGTCCAAATCCACCATTAACAATTTGGGATGGAGAGGATGCAGAACTTGTTGAGTATTGGTATGTTAACCACCTTAACACAATGCTAGGCCCTTATCTTGAGTTCGGAGTAACAATCTCCGCAACACACACTGACTCAAAAGGTAATACATGGAAAGCAGGTTACTATCCATATATGTACCTAACTAGTGATAGTGCTGTTGATGCTGGTCGTGTTTTAGGATTCCCTAAAAAAATGGCCTACATCAGAGTTACTGAGCATGGCGGTGAAAAAGGCGATGACTATTTCGGTTATTCAATGACTAGAAATGGTTACCTTTTAACAGCACAGCAAGGTAAATATGATGATGCACCAGTTAAACCACCATATTTCTATGGTAAAACTGACTGGGGTAAATTCAACATGAAAGTTATCACACGTCCTGACGTTGCAAGTTCAGAATGGCAGTTAACATATCTACCATCTAAACTTCCACCTGCATTTAATGTAGAAGGACACAGATTCCAAATCAAAAACGAGTTAACAAGAACAGCTTCTGGCGATGCCATTGACTGGTTCGCACAAGCAACTCCATTTGATAACATGGGAGCAGAGGTAAAAGTAAACGAAGTTAAAGGTTTAATTTCATTTACATTCGACCTTATTATCCCACCTGCTGAAGTTGTATGGTCAGAAACTTATGAAAGACCAGCTAGCTACAGAGGATACGCAACACCATATCAATATGGTTTAAGACAACAGTTCCCAATTCACCAAGGTGCGTAGGAACTTTAATTTTTTTAGGAGGAAATTAACATGGGAAAACAAGCAAACGAATACAGCTATCCATGGTTAGAAGAAGGTGAAGTTCCACCGCTACCACTTGACAGAGATAGAATTCACATTATCTCTCAGGGTGTTGCCGATCCTGTCTTTGACTATGACATCGTCCCTTTAACATACACAGAAAGCCGCTGGATGGCTTTTGTTGTTGAAGCAGACGAAGCTAATTTAAAAGCCGTTATTCCTGATCCAGTTGAGCTTCATGACCCAATCCTTGAGTTCTGGTATGTTATACACAGAAACACAATGCTTGGACCATACATGGAGTTCGGTGTAACTGCCTCATCAACAGTAAAAGGCAGTGACGGACAGGTTTGGAAAGGTGGATATTATCCATATATGTACCTTTCAAACGATTCACCAATTTTTGCAGGTAGAGAGCCTTTCGGGTTCCCTAAAAAAGCTGCTTATATTGCTGCTTTTGAGCATGGAACTAACGATAACTACTTCAACATGACAATGGAAAGAAGAGGTTACGTATTCCATTCTGCAAATGGTCGTTATTCTGATAGACCAACCCCACACAAACCAACATTCTATGGTAAAACAGATTGGGGTAGATTAAACTACAGAATCACAACTCACCCAAGTGTATCTAACAGTATTCATCAAGTTACATACCTTGGTTCTGAGCTACCACCACAGTTCGGTACAGGACACAGGTTCCAATTAGATCCTAGTTCTGTTAGAACAGCTACTGGTGAAGACGTAAGAGCATGGTACTTAGCTGGTACACCTTTTGACTTCATGGGAGGTTCATTAGGTAACGTGACATGTCACGGATTGATTTCGTTCACATTTAACTTAATCATTCCACCAGCATCAATTGTATGGGAGAAAACAGTAGAAAGAGCTGAATCTGATTTTGGCGACTTACTCTACTCAACACCTTACAAATATACTATGAGACACAGATTTATGACACCTTACTATCCAGGTGCATAAGAACCGGTACTTTTAGGGCTCTTCTTTTGAAGAGCCCTTCTTTCTTAAAACACTATTACATGATAAATTTAATGAATGAGAAAGTGTTCCGCTTATATTAATGGCCAACTCATAGAACCAAAAAATTCATTCATCAGAGAAAATCCGGCAACCCTAGAGCCGTTACAAGAAGTTTATTTATGTTCAGAAAAAGAAATAAGTATGGCGTGCGAGGCAGCCAACGGGGCTTTTGGTGTTTGGTCTTCTACCCCAGGAAATGTTAGAGGAAGTATTTTGTTTAAGATTGCAGAAAAAATTAGAGAGCAAGCAGACTACCTTTCGTTAATTAACACAGAAGAAACTGGAAAACCTATAAATGAAAGCAAGCTAGTAGAATTAGCAGGGGTAGCAAGAACATTTGAATACTATGCGGGCCTTGCATCCAAAATACAGGGCGAGTCACAAATAATTACACAAGACTTGATTTCGTTAACGATTAAAGAGCCTATTGGTGTTATTGCCATGATTTTGCCATGGAACTTCCCTATGCTCCTAGTTGCATGGAAAATAGCCCCAGCGCTTGCTGCTGGCTGCACAATGGTCATTAAACCATCTGAGCTTACACCGTGTGGGACACTAGAGCTTGCAAAAATATCCGAGGAGTGCGGTGTTCCCAAAGGAGTAATTAATGTTTGTCCGGGACAAGGGGATGATGCAGGCAGGGCACTTATAAACAATAATCTTATTTCAAAAATTTCTTTTACAGGTTCAACGGGTGTAGGCAAGCAGATTGTAGAAGAAACAGCGAAAAATTTACCTAAGCTTTCTCTTGAGCTAGGAGGAAAGGCTCCTAATATAATTTTTGAAGATGCATCAATAGAATCTTGCATAGAAGCAAATTTAAGAGGGGGGTTTTTTAACCAAGGAGAAAATTGCACCGCTGTTACCAGGCTCTTAGTAAACAAAAAAATATACAATAAATTTAAAAAAGTATTTCTAAAAAAGATTGAACAAATAAAACAAGGGGATCCTTTAGAAAAAGAAACAGAAATAGGAGCTCTCATCTCAGATAACCATCTTAAAAAAGTCATAAATCTTGTCAATCAAGGAGTAAGCCAAGGAGGAGAAATTTTAATTGGAGGAGAACAGAACCCTAAGCTCACCGGTCATTTTTTTGCACCCACAGTAATTGAAATTAATCCTTCAGAAGACAACGTGTTGTTTAATGAAGAGGTGTTTGGACCAGTCGTTGCCATAATGCCGTTCGAATCAGAGGAAGAGGCAGTAGCCCTGGCTAATCAAACCAGCTATGGACTTGCCGGTGGCGTATGGACACAAGATATTTCAAGGGCAATTAGAGTTTCTAAAAAAATTAACGCAGGATATTTGTGGATAAATACTTATGGAGGGATAATTCCCGAAACACCATATGGTGGGTTTAAGCAAAGCGGTTCAGGCAAAGAGCTTGGACATGCTGGATTAGAAGAGTTTTGCAGGTTAAAAAATATTAGCATTTTCACAGGAGATAGTCTTCCTAAGTGGTATGGGAACAAATAGATTAGATCTCGATGTTATTTTTGATTCGATTTGGGAAAATCTGGAATTAGGGTCAAAAAAAAGAAGCCACCCATTTCATTTATGCACAATATCTACAATAAGCAAAAGTACAAAAGACACACCTGATGCAAGAATCGTTGTATTAAGAGAAGCGAATAAAGAGAAATTCACTCTAAGGTCAAATGCAGATTTAAGGACTAACAAATGCAATGATATTGAAGAAAACCCTAACACGCATCTGCTTTTTTACGACAAAGAAGCAAAGATTCAAGTAAGAATTAGGGCAGAGTCAGAAATAATAAAAGATATCTCTTTAATTAAGGACATATGGCTTGAATCCCAGGAAGTTAGTCAAAGATGCTATTTTGTCCCATTAGCACCATCTACTGAAATTGCCCAACCGTTCAACAACACAATGCTTGAGTTAGACAATGAAAATTTAGGCTCAAATGTTTTTTGCTTGATATCGACCAAAGTTAAAGAAATAGACTGGTTAGAGCTGGATTATAATGGTCACAAAAGATGTAAATTTATATTAAATGATAAAGGGTTGTCTAAAAGTGTCTGGTTAGTTCCGTAGTGTATAAAGAAAAGGGGTCAGCCGTTTAAGACTGTCCCCTTTAATAAATTTAAAATAAGGTTCCTTTTAAAAGCATATTCATTCCTGGAATCAATAGTGTTACGAATGATTCAGCAATAAATAAGTACGCTAATAAAGTTCCAAGAGCTTTACCTTGTGCAAGCACTAGGAATGCTACAAGAGTAAGAACAGCCCACGCAATGTTGAACAGTCCTAATTCCATTGCTCCTACGCCTAAGAAATACTGTCCGTACCATAGGAAAACTATAGTAGCGAATAGACAATACCATCCAAGCCCTTTACCGCCATGTCCAAGAGTGAACACACCGAAAGCTATGACATAGATCAATGCAAATACTGAAACAAGAGCTGTACTTGCAGCCCCTTCAGGCCCAAGACCAGCACCAGTAAATGCAGCAATAAGAATTAGCACAGCTACCGCGCCGTTTAGCATACCAACTTCTTTTCCATCGGTTTTACCTAATAAGGTCATACCGTTACAAAAGAATACGAAACCTACGAGTAAAAGTACATATCCTAACATATACCTGTACCTCCTTTTTCAGAGTTATTCCATTTAACCATAAATTTTAGTATAAAGTCAACATATATTTGCTAAAAAAATGAAAAAAAAAGGTGTAAACTACTGATAATGTTGATATTTTTTATAGAAAAGGGGGGTTTTTTCTTACCCTTCTTTTCTTTGAACCAGTATGACCCATATGCCTTTTTGAACAACATCCCCGGTCTGATTGACAACATTAACTTCCCAGTTAAGAAAACCCATATTTGGTCTTTTATGTTCTTTTTTCTCAACTAATTTTCTAGTTATTTTAATTGTGTCACCAGGTTTTACAGCTCCTGAAAATCTCCAATCTTGGAGTCCCATAAAAGCGATAGTTGCTAATCTTGGCATGGTAAACCATAGACCTGTTGCAATAGACAGCACACACATTCCATGAGCAACACGTGTTTTAAAAACAGTGTTTTTGGCAAACTCTTCATCTATATGCATATTGTTAAAATCAGCAGACAAACCAGCAAAGTTGACTACGTCAGCTTCTGTTACAGTCCTTCCACTTGATTCATGCTCGGCATCTACTTCTATATCTTCATAATATATTTTGTCGTCCATTTTAGCTCCCTTTTATTAAACTGGTTTAAATTTAGCAAAAGTTACTTCATCAGTGGCGTCTTCAAAAACAACTTCAACCTCCATTCCTATTGTTACGCTTTCAGGATCGCAGTCTACAACATTAGACATCATTTTAACCCCATCCTCGAGCTCAATTAAAGCAACAACATAAGTTTCGCCTTTGTATGCTTTAGTAGGTCCCATATAATGAACCGAGTATGTCCACACTTTACCCTTCCCAGTTGATTCAACCCATTCAAAATCCATATTAACAGAACCAGGAAATGGACTTATTGCTCTAGGATAGAAGAACACCTTCCCTGTTTCTTTACACTTAGGTAATAATAGTTTGTGATTTTTTGTTCCATCCCAGAACGGTTTAGTTTCCGGTCTAAAATCTGGTAATGGTTTTTGATATTCAGTTTTTTCCTCTGACATTTTTATATCTCCTGTTAATCAGTTTTTTAACTTAATGGTTCATTGCCTAATAATATTGTACTATGAGCAGAAACTATACCACCATTTCCATGAACCAAAGCAGTACTTGGGTTTTTAACTTGTCTTGCCCCTGCATCTCCTCTAAGCTGTAAAACAGCTTCAACAACGTGATGCATTGCACCTAAGTGAGCTTGTGACAAAAGTCCACCATGCGTGTTAAGAGGTATGTCCGCATCTTTATGTAGTCTGCCTTCCAGAGCAGCAGCTCCGGCATGGTTTCTAGGAACAATGCCTAAACCTTCAAGCTCAAGAAGAGTTGTGATAGTAAAGCAGTCATATAAAAAAGTTATATCAACATTTTCATTAGTCATGCCAGCTGTTTTAAATGCTTTTTCACCTGATGTTTCAATGGCACCATAAATTTGATCTAAATCAGCACATGAAGTTAAGTATTGATGAGAGAAGCCTTGTCCCATTCCGTGTAGGTAAACAGGGTCTCTTTTTAAGCCGAGCTCTTTGGCTTTAGCATTTGTTGTTACTATAAATGCTGCACCACCATCAGAAACAATAGAGCAGTCAAATTTTGTTAATGGAGAAGCAAGCAATCTTGTGTTCAAGATATCATCAAGGGACAAATCATCTTTGTTCATTGCGTTCTCTTTTAGTTTGGCATGCTCCCTCATTGTTACAGCAACAGAGTGTAGATGCTCTCTTTTTCCTTTTGATTCGTGAAGATATCTTTGAGCCATTAGGGCATACCCACCAGGTGTTGTTAATCCATATGGATACTCAAATTCACCATGACACATTTCCCTAATAAGAGCAATCATCCCAGTAGACGAAATTCCTGAAAGTGTGTTGTCTCCCCTAACACATAAAATAACTTCAGCCTGTCCCGAATTTATTGCCATTGCTGCAGCTGCAGTCATCCAAACCGCAGTCGCACCACCAATAGCAACAGACTCAAAATATTTTGGATTTATTCCAATATAGTCTGCAAAAGTAGTACAATGCATAAAAGTTTCTTCAACAAGTGAAAAGGCTGTTATAATTCCGTCAACATCTGACTTCTGTATTCCAGCATCCTCTATCGCTAGTTTAGATGCCTCAGAAAGAAAATGAAACGAACTTTTTCCAGGAATCTTTCCTTGTTCAGTTTCTCCAACACCAACAATCCCTATTTGGTTTTTCTTTAAAAGTTCTCTAGTATCTTCAATATTTGGTATTTGTGTTCCCATTACACTCTCCTTTTTTTCTTAATTAGATTATCTAAGATAACTTAAATTCCAAGCTCCTTGGCAATAATTACATGTTGTATCTCAGAAGTACCTTCCGTTATAGATGATAATTTTGCATCTCTATAGTAACGTTCTGCTGCATATTCAGTAGCATAACCATAACCGCCCAATACTTGTATTCCTTCGCTTGCACACCATTGTACAACTTCTGCAGAGTACAATTTAGCCATTGATGCCTCTTTAACACAAGGGCGTCCTTGATCGTATAGCCATGCGGCTTTGTAGCCTAGCAAACGAGCAGTTTCTATTTTTGTTGCCATTTGGGCGAGTTTAAAACTAATAGCTTGAAATTTGTTGATTGGTCTACCAAAAGCTTCCCTTTCTTTTGAATAATTGAGCGCATATTCAAATGCTGCTGTTGCAAGGCCAACACTTTTAACCCCATGTGATATTCTCGCAGCAATTAAAGTTTCCATTAAAGCCTGAAACTTGCCCTCTTCTTCGCCAAGCAAGGCGTTTTGAGGAAGCTTGCAATTCTCAAAAACAAGTTCGGCAACATCTGATGACCTATGTCCCAATTTATGTATTTTTCTTGAAACCTCGAATCCCGGTGTATCTTTGTCTACTATAAAAATACTAATACCGTTTTTTTTGTCTTCTTTATTTGTATAGGCAGCAACAATTACATAATTACAAATAACTCCATTTGAGCACCATGTTTTTGTTCCATTTAAAATCCAAGAGTCGCCATCTTTAGTAGCATTAGTTTTAATTGCACGAGCATCTGAACCAGCATTAGGCTCAGTAATAGCAAGAGCGCCAATCATTTCTCCAGCAATTGATGGTGTAAGATATTTTTCTTTTTGTTCTTCTGTGCCAAATTTAGATACGGGCAAAGAACCTAGATCTACGTGAGCAGCTACCCCTTTAGCTATCCCCGCACAAGTTTTCCCGAGCTCCTCAGCTAGAATACATTGAGTAACCTTATCTAAACCAAGACCACCATATTTTTCATCAAAACAAATACCTAATAACCCCATTTCAGCCATTTTGGGAAAAAGCTCTAAGGGAAAGGATTCCGTTTTCTCTGCTTCTTCAACCAGTGGTTCTACTTCTTCTTTACAGAATGTTTGTATAGCATCCCTCATCATATTTTGTTCGTCAGAAAAATCAAAACATAAGCTCATTTATAGCCTCCAATTGCACCTAATGGGATTTAAGAATAAACCATAGTATTATAGCAGCGAGGTTAATATATCGCAAAGAATTTATTAAGTGAAATTTAATTTAAAATATATACTTTAATTGATATGACCAACAAGCTTCCAAATACTGAAGATACAATTTGTGCAATTTGTACACCACCTGGAATAGGCTCTATTTCTGTAATTAGGTTGAGTGGTTCTATGAGTGAAAACATAGCAAATAAAATTTTTAAAACTCTTTCTCCAAATGCAAAATTATTAGATCGTAATGTAATTCACGGAAAAATAATAAAAGACGATAGAACAATAGATGAATGTTTGTGTTTATTTTTTAAATCACCAAATTCCTATACTGGAGAAGATGTTATAGAGTTTCAAACACATGGAGGTGATGGAGTTCCAAATTTAGTAATCAGATATTTAATTGAAGAAGGTGCTAGAATTGCAAATCCCGGAGAATTCACATATAGAGCTTTTATGAATGGTAAAATTGATTTATTAAAAGCAGAAGCCATTTCTTCTCTAATTAATAGTCAGGCAGAATCAGCAGAACATCATTCATTCGATAGATTATCTACCAATATAGCAAAAAAACTCAATAATATCAGGGAGTTAGCAATACTTCTTATTGCACAGCTAGAGGCCAGAATTGATTTCCCTGAGGAAGATATACCTAAAATAGAAAAGCTAAAATTACTTGATGAATTTGATACAGTTATCAACAAAACAAATGATATTTTAGAAACCTATAAATCTGGAAGTCTTTATTTAAAAGGATTAAGAATAATGATAATGGGAGAGCCAAATGTTGGAAAATCTACCTTCTTAAACAACATCATTTCAGATGAAAGATCAATCGTATCTGAGATACCTGGAACTACTAGAGATATTGTAAATTCTGATATATATATTAAAGGAATTAGATGTAATTTTTTTGATACAGCTGGCCTTAGAGATGCAGATAATTTAATAGAAAAAAAGGGAATAGACAAAGCACTTGGAAAGATTCCCAGTTCAGATCTTATACTTTTATTATTGGAAAAAACATCAAATTTTCAATATATACAAAAGATTGTCGAAAATGTTCCACGTGGAAAAATCATCTATTTAATAAATAAATGTGATTTAATAGTGAAGGATGAAACCTGGGAAATTGAGAAAAAACTATTAGAAGAGAAAATACAATATATTAAAATTTCATCCAAAAATGGTACAAATATAGAAGATGTTAAAGAAAAAATAATAGAATTAAAGAGTCTTGACAACGCAACGGATTTTTCAGAAGGGTTAGTGACAACTGAAAGACAAGCTAATCATTTAAAAAAAGGAATTAAAAAGCTAAAAAAATCAATGAAAATGTTTAAGAATAATGAACCTGTAGAGTTAATAACAATTGATTTAAGAGATTTTGTAGCTGAATTAGGAGAAGTGACAGGCGAAACCACCAATGAAGACATATATGACGCTCTTTTTTCTAAATTTTGTGTAGGAAAATAGTCAATAATCTCGGTACTTTAGATTGAAAATAATATTTATCAACAATTTTCCACATAGTGTTGATATCTTATATTTAAAATTTTTATTAAAAAAAAGAGAAAATAAAAAAAATGTAGTATAATAGGACAGTTAGGTGTAATATGTTAGTTCCTTTAAGCGAAATTGAGAAAATTCTTGAAAAAAAACTAGATTCAAAAAAAGTTGAAGAATCATTAACAATGATCGGTCTAGAGGTTGAGAATGTTGAATCATGGGATTTTCACAATTTAGACAAAAAAATAGTAATAGGTCAAATACTTACAATCGAAAAGCATCCAGACGCTGACAAGCTCCAAGTATGCATGATAGATATAGGAAATAAAAAATTAAATATTGTCTGTGGTGCAAGCAACATTAGTGTTAATGATTTTGTTCCGGTCGCAACCAATGGTGCTTTTCTGCCAGTATCAAAAAGTTTCCCAGATGGTATTAAAATTAAAAAAACAAAATTGCGAGGAATAGAATCCGATGGAATGTTGTGTTCTTTGAATGAATTATCTATTCCTTCCAGTTCCGATGGAATTTTTATACTTCCTGACAATTTAAATGTGGGAACTCCAATTAATGAAATTTCAAGTTTAAACGAAACAATATTTGATGTATCAATAACCCCTAACAGAGGTGATTGTCTTAGTTTTTATGGAATCGCTAGAGAACTAGCTAGTATTTTGAAATTAAATATAAAAAATGATTGTATAGATTATATAAATAAAAATTATAAGATAAATGATTTAATAGAAAATGAATTTACCGTAATAAATAACTCAAAAGATTTGAATAGATATACAGCTATTAAAATTTCGAATATCAACGTTACTACTTCTTCACCATCTTTAAAATTTATTCTTAGTAAACTAAAACAAAAATCAATCAACAATATAGTTGATTTAACTAATTATTTAATGTTTTTAACAGGACAGCCATTACATGCTTTTGATTATGATAAAATTTCTGGACACAAAATTTTAATTAATGATGATGAAAATGATTCAATCAATGTTCTTGACAATACTGTACATAAAACAACATCTCATCTGGTAATTTCAGATGATAAGGGTCCTATAGCATTTGCTGGAATTATTGGTGGCTTAAGAACCTCCGTCGACCATGATACTAAAAATATTTTATTAGAATGCGCATCTTTTAATCCGGTTAAAATACGTAAAAGTGCCAAGATTCTAAATATTTCCACAGAATCTTCATATCGTTTCGAAAGATTTGTTTCTGAATATACAACTCATAATCTTTTACATTTCTGTGCAGAATATATATCGAAAGACACTCAAGGTAATGTTTCAGCAAATTATATTGATACAAATTCAGATCTGATTGATAGTCGAATAATCACTCTGAACTTGTCAAAAATTTCTAAGGTCTTAGGAATTAAAATTGATAATGAAACTATTCTCAAAATTTATGAATCTTTATCAATAAAATTAATTTCAAACGATAATTCACTATATAAATTTAGACCCCCAAAATTTAGATCAGATTTAACAAGTGATGCTGATTTAATAGAAGAAATCGCTAGAACAATTGGCTTGGATTCCATACCGCCATCTTTACCCCATATACCATTAAGACCAGCTATAGATAAAGTTACAGTTGATTTTAGATCGATAAACAATTTAGCTAGAGATATTTTTTCTTCCGATGGTTTTTCTGAAGTCATAAATTATAGCTTTAATGATGATGAGACACTCTTCCCTGAAATTAACAAAATAAAAATTCTTAATCCGCATTCTAAAGATTCAAAATATTTACGAACCAGTTTGTTGCCCTCTCTTTTGCAAAATGCATCATATAATTTTAATCACAACGTAGAAGCTTTTAAGCTTTTTGAAATCGGAAGCGTTTTTGTTGATTCAAAATCTGATTTAACTCAAAAACCAGAAATCTCTTTATTGTCCACACAAAAATCCATTGATAACTTTTGGAAAAAGAGCGAAGACAATTTTTTTGATTTAAAGAATTCATTACTTAAATTTTTTACGAAATTAAAACTTAAAACAGATGATTTAATTTTTAATACTGAACTACCCAAAGACTACAGAACTCTGTTGCACCCAGGAAAATCTTCCGGAGTTTATATAGGAAAAACATTTATCGGCTTCATTGGAGAAATACATCCTCAAATTGCTGAACTTTATAATCTTAAGAAAACAGTTACGATATCATCTTTGTTTGTAGAAGAATTTTATGATTTTAATTCAAGTACTGTTAACATGTCTGAATTCACAACCTTTCCAATAATTCAGAGAGATTTATCAATAGTAGTTAACAAGGAAGTCGAATCTCAAAAAATTTTAGATATAATAAAATCTTTTTCATCTCCTATAATAAAAGACACGTTTGTATTTGATTTATTTGAAGATGCATCACTAGGCAAAAACAAAAAAAGCTTATCCTTTTCAGTTGTGTTTGGTGCCAATGATAGAACCCTAGAAGAAGACGAAGTTTCCTTAATAATGAAAGAATTATTGTCTAATTTAAAAAGGGAGACAAAAGCGGAAATAAGAGAATAATTATGACCAGGAAAGATTTAACAAGTATTTTACATAAGAGTCTCGGATTAAGCCTTAAGGAGTCCGCAAGAATAGTAGATAAATTTTTTGATATTATTGTTCGCAATCTCTCTGAAGGAAGTGCAATTAAGCTTCCCAAGTTTGGAACACTAAAAATCCAAGACAGAAAACCCCGCCCCGGGAGAAACCCTACCACCGGTGAAAAAATTGAAATCGGTGAAAGAAAAGCAATAGTATTCAGACCAAGCAAAGAACTTAGGAGAAGGTTGAAAGACCAAGAGAAATAGTTTCATGAAGACACTGATAACCTTTATAAGATCAAACTTTCTTGCTGGATTAGCGATTTTTATACCTTTCATTATTACTATTTATTTAGTAATACAGCTAGGCACTTGGTTTAATTCTTTTGTAGATTTTACACCTGCAAGATTTATTGATTTGGACCAACTCCCAAAAGTTGTATCGGATTCGATTTTGTTTTTAGTTGCCTTATGTTTTTTTGTGTTAGCTATAACAATACTAGGAGTTGCAACTAAAAATTTGTTGGGAAAGTTTTTATTATCACTAGGAGAAAAAACAATTTCAAAAATACCGCTCGCCAATTCTATTTTTTCAACTACAAAACAAATTTCCAAGATAGTCTTTTCTGAAGGAGGAAAAAATCAACAAGTTGTCTTGGTTGAATATCCGAGAAAGGGATCTTATTGCTTAGGGTTTGCAACTCAACCCATCGATTCAAAAAGCTTAGACAAGATACCGGTATTCGTGCCAACTTCTCCAAACCCAAGCTCGGGTTTTTTGGTTTTTTTTGAAAAAAGTGATTTAAAAGAACTTAGTATTTCAGCTGATGATGCATTTAAACTTATAATTTCAGGGGGCCTTTCTATTAATGAATCAGAATCAATTTCAAAATATAATTTCTGATTTTGAAAAATACTTAAAAAAGAATGAAAAAATTGTTTTGGGCTTGTCGGGAGGACAAGATTCAATTGCGCTATTACATCTTTTACTAGAGTCTAAACTTGAATTAGATATTTATGCTTGCCATTTAAATCATTCATTAAGAGGAATTGATTCAGACAAAGATCAAGAATTTGTAGAAAAAGTTTGCAAAGAAAAGAACATTCCTTTGTTTGTAAAAAAAATAAGTATAGCCCGAGCAGCAAAACGTTTAAAAATAGGAGTTGAAGAGACTGGTAGAGTATTAAGAAGGAAATTCTTTGAAAAGATTTGTGATGATATAAAGGCGAAAAAGATTCTATTGGCCCATCATTTAGACGATCAAGTAGAGACTTTTTTCATGAGACTTCTAAGAGGATCTTCATTGAAGGGTCTCCAAAGTATGAATATAAATGATGGCAAGTACTTACGACCTCTAATTCCTTATAGGAAAGTTGATTTAACTAATTTTCTAGTTACTAGAAAATTAGATTGGATTCAGGATGAATCAAATAATCTAACAGATTATACAAGGAACAATATCAGAAAAAATTTGATTCCAATATTGGAAAAATTTAATCCTAATATCCACTCAACTATATTTCATACTCTTGATTTAATTTCTCAACAGAACCAACAAATAGGAATACAAATTGCCTCAATAGAAGAAAAAATAATTAAACAGGTTTCAGAAAATGAATATGTAATTTCCACTAAGGATCTCTTTTCTTTAAGTGATTTTGAAATTAGCGAAATGTTTTACAGGTTTTTTATTAGTAAAATTGGCCCTAAAGATTTCCTGAGCTATAAAAATATTAATGATTTAGTAAAAATGACAAAAAGCGAAAACGCATCCAGCGAGTTCTTTTTAACAAAAAATATCAAGATAGAAAAGGGATACGAATTTTTATTTATAAAAACCTATTTTGAAAACAAAGAAAACCACAATTTAAATATCTCATCTGAAGGGATTTGGAAGAATGATTATTTAACGGTAAAAATTTCTAAAGAAAATTTAAACAATGAGGATAATTATTTATTTTTTGAATTACCAGAAGACGGCTTTCCCATAAATGTTAGAAGCTTTCAAAATGGCGACAGAATAAGGCTGAGGGGACTCAAGTCTCCTAAAAAGCTACATGATATATTTATTGATAATAAAATCCCCAAGTTTATCAGAACAATGTTGCCAATATTTGAAGCTAATGGAACAATTTTTCATATACATGGTGTAGATATAAATTCATCTTACAAATTAAAAAGCTACAAGAAAAACTCTATAGGCATCTCTGTAACAAGTAAAAATCTTGATGAGTTAATTAAGAGCACTATTCTTAATCAGAAAAATTAAGACTGTTACAATTTTTTTCTAGCCAACCGACTAGATCCACCATCATTTGATTTTCTAGGTGGTTCTTAATAAATAAAATTCCATTAGGTATATATTTCATATAGGATGTTTTTTTGTCTCTATATTGAAGTCTTGAAAAGATTCCAAGTATTTTTAAATTTCTTTGAACAGAAAAGAATGCGATTTCCTTTTGAATTTGAGCTGGGTCAAGATTTGATAAACTAATAAAGTAATCTACTAGAGAATCTCTTATATTCTTTCTCAAAGGTCTTCTGATATCTTCTACCAAAGAAACTAAATCATATACAGGAGAACCAGCAAGAGCATCTTGAAAATCAATTAATCCAACAGATTTCAGGCCTTGCCTGTCGTTGAGACAAAATAGGTTGTCCACATGATAATCTCTCATTACTAAAGTTTCAAAATTTGGGGAAACATAATGAAATAAATTAGAAATTATTAGTTCAAATTCGTTAATACTTTTTTTTCCAAGAGCAATATTTCTGTGTTCTTTTAAATACCAATCTGTAAAAAGCCTAGCCTCTTTTACTAGTTCAATCTCGGAGTACTCAACTATACCGTTCTTTTTATTTAATTTTGGATTATACTCTCTATGAATAAAGTCTATTATATTAATTGCGGATTTATAAAGATCTTCTTCATTGCTATTAGATAAAGTTTTTGAAAAGACTTCCTCGCCAAAATCTTCAAGCAGAAGAAAGCCATTATCTGAATCGATATCATAAATCTTGGGAGCACTCAATCCTAGTTTTAACAATATATTCCCAACAAGAAAAAAAGAATCAACAGATTCACCAAATTCATTTGGTGCATCCATAACCACTAGGTTCTTTCCCTTAATTCTATAATAGCTTCTAAAAGATGCATCGCTTTGAATTTTAATTAAAGGAAACCGATCTAATTTGTTTTTAGATAAAAATTGATGTATTAGTTTGTCTCTATTCATACTATAATATCTATATCACCAAATTAGGAGTTTGTAATGAGTGAAAGTATATACAAAGATGATATTTCGTCATATATGAAAAAACTTAAAGATCTTGTGCCTGAATTAAATGATTCTTGGATGGGTTACCACAACGAAGTTTTTAAGGATGGGGCTATTAGCAATAAAGACAAGCAGCTTATAGCTTTGGCTTGTGCACATATAACAGGATGCCCATATTGTATTAGAGCAAGAACAAAATCTTCCAAAGCCCAAGGGGCAACAGATGAACAAATAGGCGAAGCTATTTTTATTGCCATGAGATTAGCGATGGGACAACCTTACGCCTTTGGTAGTATTGCATTTGAAAACTATGATTTAATGAAAGAAAAAAAGGATGTCACAGAAGGATATTTTATTAGTAAAAACATAACTCCTCAAATACAAGAATTTCATCAACTCAGTGGAGAAACACATGAGAAATTTTCTAAATTTCACGAAATGGTCTACGAAGATGGACATCTTTCCAAGAAATTAAAGAAAGGATTAATGGGGCTTGCATGTGCACTTCTAGCAAAATGTCCATGGTGTATAAGAAGTTGCGTGCGAGATGGTATTAAAGAAGGTGTAACGAAGGAAGAAATAACAGAAGCAATAAATGTAGCCATGGTTATGAGCGCAGGAGCCTGTTGGGCACATGCTGGGATTTCTATGGAAACCGCAGAGAAATTTGGAAAAAAATAATAGGAGCTTAATCAGTGAATTTCTCTAAAGCTGAAACAATTCACTATTTAATTATTACGACTCATGAGGATTAGACTAAACAGATATTTATCTGTTTCTGG
>JAYYZJ010000004.1:0-72613 GCA_036340075.1 Thermodesulfobacteriota bacterium
CTTCACGCGGCATCGCTGGGTCAGACTTTCGTCCATTGCCCAATATTCCTCACTGCTGCCTCCCGTAGGAGTCAGGGCCGTATCTCAGTCCCCATGTGGCAGATCATCCGCTAAGACCTGCTACGCGTCATAGGCTTGGTAAGCTTTTACCTTACCAACAACCTGATGCGACTTGGACTCATCTTTAGGCGAAAAACATTTTACCACTTTCACCATAGTGAATGTGGTCATATCCAGTATTAGTCTCAGTTTCCTGAGGTTATCCTGGTCCTAAAGGCAGATTATCCAAGCATTACTCACCCGTTCGCCGCTCAGTAACAGATAAATCTGTTCTTCGCTCGACTTGCATGTGTTAGGCGTGCCGCCAACGTTCACTCTGAGCCAGGATCAAACTCTTCAAAAAAAAAGATTGTTTATTATATTATTATTGGCTCAAAAACTCACACGTATCTTCTACCAAATTTTCAAAAAACGTCCACTTACTTAGTGGAGCTATTAAATTTAATCTAAAGTATCTAATTGTCAAGAAATCGAAAATATAATTTTTATAATACAAAAAATAAGATATATAATAGTTAAAATGGCTAAAATTATAGCAGTTGTAAATCAGAAAGGTGGCGTAGGAAAGACAACAACTGTTATCAATCTGGCTGCTGGACTAACTCATCTAAACCAAAGGGTCCTTATTGTTGATTTAGACCCACAAGGAAATTCTACAAGTGGTCTTGGGATAGACAAATCCACTTTAAAGAAGTCTATCTATAATATATTGGTAGAAAATGAGACTTTTGACGAAATAATTCAATCAGTAAGTTTAGGTCAAGACATGTCTCTATATATATGCCCTTCTAACTCTGAACTTTCAGGTGCTGATATTGAGCTATATAATATAGAGGATAGAGAATGGGTCTTAAAAAAAGCTTTCGAAAAATTAAATCTAAACAACTTTGAATACATTATTATAGATTGTCCCCCTTCATTAAGTCTTTTAACAGTTAACGCATTTGCTGCATCCAACTCTTTGCTAATTCCAGTTCAATGTGAGTTTTATGCTATGGAAGGTCTTGCTCAACTTCAAAAGACTTTGGATTTGATTATAGAAAGAATTAATCCATCTCTTGAAATAGAAGGCCTTTTGCTGACAATGTTTGATTCTAGAAACAATATATGTAAAACCGTTGCAGATGAAGTTAAAGCTTTCTTTAAGGAAAAAGTTTTAAATACGCTCATACCTAAAAATGTTAGACTAGCTGAGTGTCCAAGTTTTGGAAAATCAATTTTTGATTATGATTCAAATTGTGCAGGAGCTACAAGTTATTTAAATTTATCAAAAGAAATCCTTATGCAAAATGGAGGCTTAAAAGATGAAGAAGTCTCTTGGTAAGGGTCTAGACTCTTTAATAAGATCAAGCAGTTCTAAAGTTACACAAACTGATAGTAATAGAAATAAAAACAATCTTGTATTTATCTCAGATGTAGAACCTAATAAAAATCAACCAAGAAAAGACTTTGATTCTTTACTGATAAACGATTTAGCGGAATCAATCAAGAGCAATGGCTTACTTCAACCAATCATAGTAAGGGAAATTCCAAATAATAAATACGAAATAATAGCAGGAGAAAGACGATGGAGAGCAAGTCAAATTGCCGGACTAACAAAAGTTCCTGTCGTTGTTACCGATGCAACAGATAAAAAATCTTTCGAATTATCAATTATTGAAAACCTTCAAAGAGAAGATTTAAATTCAATTGAAGAAGCATTAGCACTTAAAGAATTACTAGACAAATATAGTTTGACTAACGAGGAAATATTAAAAATTACAGGTAAAAGAAGGTCCTCTAATGCTAACACTATAAGATTATTAGAATTACCTATAGAAGTACAAAGAATGATAATAGAAAACAAATTGTCTAGGGGGCACGGTATTGCATTATTAAGTTTGTCTAACAAGGACAGTATTTTAAAAGTTGCCGAATTCGTTGCAAAGAAAGGACTAAGTGTTAGACAAACGGAAAATCTTACTAAATCAGAAAAAGGAAAAGTTAGCAAAAGTAATCAAGAGAAAGATATTTATATAAAAGAATTAATTAAGAGAATAGAGGATAAAATAGGACTTAAGGTTAAAATAACTGGTAGCTCTAAATCTGGTAAAATAGAAATTAAATATAGGACTTTAGATGAATTAAACAAAATAATAAGCTCTCTAAAATAAAATGAAAAATTTTAAAGTAACAATAGAAATTATGCCACTTGAAAGTGTTCTAGATCCACAAGGAGAAGCCATAGAGCTAATAGTTAAGAACAAAAATGAATACAAAGCTAATAATTTTAGGGTTGGTAAGAAAATTCAATTCTCAATTTCATCTAATAGTAAATCTGAATGCGAAAAACAAGTAAATAAATTATGCAAAGAATTCTTAGTAAACGAAATTATAGAACATTATGAGATTAGTATAAGAAATGAAAAAGATTAATTTTGGGATTATACAGTTTCCTGGATCCAATTGTGAGCAAGACTGCTTTCATGTTATTTCAAATGTTATAAAACAGAATTGTAGATACATTTGGCATGATTCAAAAAGTTTGCGTGGTATCGATTGTGTCATAGTACCAGGAGGATTCTCTTATGGTGACTATTTAAGGACCGGCGCAATAGCTGCTCAAAGTAAAATCAGCTATGAAATAAAAGAATTTGCAAAAAGAGGTGGTACTGTTATCGGCATATGTAATGGCTTTCAAATTTTAACTGAACTTAAATTGTTACCAGGTGTATTACTTAGGAATAAATCATTAAATTTTGTTTGTAAGGATACCTATATCAAGATTGAGAATAGTTCAACCAGATTTACACAGCTCTACAATCAAGACGCTGTAATCAAGATTCCAATAGCCCATGCTGAAGGAAACTACTATTTAACTAAAAAAGAGCTTTCAACTATAAGGAAAAGAAATCAAATAATCTTCTCATACTGTGATGAGTTTGGTATCTCCTCTGAAACAGCTAATCCTAATGGTTCGATATTAAATATAGCAGGCTTATCAAATGAAGAAGGTAATGTATTAGGGTTAATGCCTCATCCAGAAAGAGTTTCCGAAAAAATTCTGGGTAGCACTGATGGAATCAACTTATTTAAATCCATAGTAAATTTTTTAAATTAATCATAAGAATTAATTAGATTTTATTATTTATGTTAAATTATATTTATGTCTGATAATAATAAAGCTGATTTCTTTTTGGATATAAGTTCTGACTTTTGCCCAATGACTTTTGTAAAAACCAAGTTGCAGCTTAATAAGATGTCTAGCGGAGAAATATTGGAAGTCAAATTATCTGAAGGAGAACCATTAGAGTCCGTTCCGGAGAATATTGAAAACGAAGGACATAAAGTTCTTTCTATAAAAGAAAATGGAAAGGACTCTAGAGTATTTATCAAAAAAGCCTAAAATGGGAGAATCAGTAAAAGACTTATCTAAAATTAACTCGGTAATTGATTTAATAGGAAGCACTCCTTTAATTAAACTTAACAGTTTTCCCGAAATCGATTCTGAAAATGAAATATTTGTAAAAGCTGAATGGTTCAATCCTGGTGGATCAATAAAAGATAGAGCAGCTTTAAAGATGATTCTTGAAGGCATAAATAAAAATGAATTAAATTCAAAAAAAACTATAATGGATTCATCTTCAGGGAATACTGCAATTGCATATGCAATGATTGGTGCTGCTCTTGGATACAAAGTCGAACTAGTAACCCCTGAAAATATTAATATTGAAAGAAAAAAAACGCTAGAAGCTTATGGTGCAAAGATTATTTATTCAAGTCCATTTGAAGGATCCGATGGTGCAATTCTTGAAGCAAGAAAATTAGCAGAAAAGTTCTCTGATAAATATTTTATGCCTGATCAATACAATAACCCTTCTAATCCATTAGCTCATTACGAAACTACTGGTCCTGAAATATGGGAACAAACTAAAGGAAAGATAACTCATTTTGTTTGTGGAATTGGAACAAGTGGGACTATGATGGGAGCGGGTGAGTTTTTAAAAAATAAGAATCCTAAGATAAAGCTTATTGGGGTTCAACCTGACAATTCTCTTCATGGCTTAGAAGGATTGAAACATATACCTACCTCAATAAGGCCAGGAATATACAATGAAAATAAAATAGATAAAACGTTCTGGGCAAATACTGAAAAATCATACGAAGTGATGGAAAGACTAGTTAATCTAGAAGGCATGTTCGTTGGGCATTCAGGTGGTGCTGTAGTACTGTCAGCTTTAGAAGAATTAAAACAAAGCCAAAATTCTTTAATTGTTTGTGTAATTCCTGATGGCGGATACAGATATTTAAGTGGAGGAGTTTGGTGGTAAAAATATCCAGTGATACTAATAAAAAGATTATCAATATATGCGAACAAGGTTTTCCGAATGAAGTATGTGGGGTTTTGATAGGAACAATGAATGGCAATGATTTCGATATATTAGATTTTTTTCCTTGTAAGAATTTAAACAAAGAGAGAGCCGTTGACAGATACGAATTAGACCCAAAAGATTATATAAATGCAGATAAGGAAGCAAGGGAAAAAGGCTTAGATATAGTAGGAATATATCATTCACATCCGAATCATCCTGCAATCGCTTCAGACACTGATAAATATTTCGCCCAAGAGCGCTATATATATTTGATTTATTCCATCTATGAAAGCAAATATAAAGATTTGATAGGATGGGTATTTAATGAAAAAGAAGATGAAATGAATGAAGTATCTATAGAAGTATTATGAAAAATCAAAAAAGAATTGTAATGATTACTGGTGGAGCTAAAAGGATAGGAAGAGAGATCGCTCTTGGACTATCAAAAGAAAAATATACCTTTATAATTCATTTCAATAAATCCAGGAAAGAAGCCGATAATCTTGTAAGGGAAATAAAAAATAATGGCGGAGATGCAAGGTCGATAAAATTTGATTTTTCAAATACTAAATCCATAGAAAAATTCTGTAAATCATCTGAAATGCTCTTTGGAAGAGTTGATATACTGATTAATAATGCGTCCATATTCAAAAGTCAAAATTTTTATAAAATAAAAGAAAAAGATTTTGATAGTATGATGAGAATAAACCTAAAAGCTCCATTCCTACTTTCGAAATTCTTATCCAAGAATATGATGAAGAGAAAATATGGGAAGATTATCAATATCACTGACTCAATAGGAACAAGCAAAACTTGGAAAGACTTTTCTTCTTATTGTATATCAAAAGGTGGACTTGAAACTATGACAAAATCTTTATCGTTGGAGCTAGGTCCTTATATCCAAGTTAATTCGATAGCACCTGGCAGAATATTAAAACCAATTACTGGTTCAAAAAAGAATCTTTATAGAAAAATTTCTGCTTCAAAAATACCCTTACAGTCTTTAATTAATTCTATTGAATTCTTAATCAATAGTGATTTTATCACAGGGGAATCTATTCATATTGATGGAGGAGAGAGGCTCACTTAAGCTTATTATTTGCTCCTACAATCTCTGATAAATTTTCAACTCCCTCTTTTTTCATAAGTGAAACAATTTCTGAATTAATCTTTTTTATCAATCCTGGTCCTTCGTAGACGAAAGATGTGTATAACTGAACAAGATTTGCTCCTAATTTAATTTTTTTATAAGCGTCCTCTCCTGAGAAAATACCGCCCACCCCAATAATTGATATTTCTCCTTTTGTGACTCCATAAGCAAAAGATATTTTTTCGTTTGATAATCCAAATAAAGGTTTTCCTGAAAGCCCTCCATTATTTGGGTATGATTTAGATTCTAATTTGAGATCTCGGCTCTTCGTAGTATTCGTTAGAACTATTCCATTTAAACCATATTCTATTATTGATTCAATAATTAATCCTAATTGTTTATTCTCTATGTCTGGAGAAACTTTTAGAAAAATAGGCTTCTTTGACAATCTATTTAATTTAATTTCTTTTAATAGTTCGTCTAATTCTTCATTTTCAAAATTTCTTAGATTTGGAGTATTAGGAGATGAGACATTAATAGTTACATAATCAGATTGACCTTGGACTTTCTTTAAGCTTTCAACATAATCATTGATTCTGTCTTTTGAATCTTTATTGGGTCCTATATTTATTCCCAACTTCTGGATACTCTTCGGATTAAGATTATTTGCTATATTTATACATATCTTGTCAATTCCAATATTATTAAATCCAAGACTATTTATTAAAGATTTGTCTTGTTCTAATCTGAATATTCTTGGTTTGGGGTTACCTTCCTGAGCGATTGGAGTTCCAGTCCCAACTTCAACAAAGCCGAAACCTATTTTGAATAATTGATCGAATACCTCTGCATTCTTGTCAAAACCTGCAGCCATGCCAATTGGTGAAGGGAAGCTTAAATCACCTACTGAAACCTCTAAATCAGCATGTGGTGAACTGCTATAAATATTAAGGAAACCGAACCTAATTAGTTGAATAGCTATATTGTGAGCAAGTTCTGGCTCAAGGCTCCATAATAAAGGTCTTAGGTGGGCATACATATAAACTAATTCTATTTTAACTCTTAAAGCTATTAATTAAAATAAAAATTTGACTTATTTTTTTACGTTCGCTATTTTCATAAAAGAACGTTAATGTTTAATTTTAAGAGCAAAACAACTAACTCCATAATGAGCATTCTTAGATATTCGCTTAGTATCATCGGGATATTATTCTTTTTGTTGCTAACAATTGGCGGGATAATCAATTTTTTAGAAATTCAAAATAATTCTTACTACATAGGAAAGTATGGAAGCATAGTCTCAGGGGAATATTATTTTCTGTTTGGTTTATGTGGTCTGATAATTTCTATCTTTGTTGTTTTATTTTTATCTAAATCGTTTAAGAATAAAAAAGAGTCAAATTTTTGGAAGGACTTGTTTTTTGTTGTTTTAATTGCACTATCCGTTGGAGGATTATTAAAAATAGGAAAGATTCTATTTGATTTTAGTCAATTTGAATTCATTGGATATGTGCCTAGTAAAATTACAGAATTTTTAGTAGCTAAAATAACTGGAACTTTAGGAACATCTGTATTTTATATATTTATACTTTTGCTTTCTATTTATCAGTTGAATGACAAAGTGCTTAAGAATATATCTTTGAATCTTTGGAATTCTATTTTAAGTGCCTTTTCAATTAATAAAACAAAAAAAACAGAAAAGGATTCAGAAGAAAATCAAATAAAAATCAATACAAGCAATAATGATGAAACAAAGAATATAGCTGAAGAGAAAAATGAACAGGCTTATCCTGAGAAGGAAATTAAAACAAATCAGAACTCTGAAAAAAGGAAATCCCAATATGGAAAATTTTTATTACCTTCGTTAGATTTATTAGATAATCCTACAATAGAACCTGTGCCATATGACAAAGAACAAGCTTTAGAAAAAGCAAAACTAATTGAAGAGAAACTTCTTAACTTTGGTATTGAAGGAAATATTACTGAAGTTAAACCTGGACCCGTCATAACTTTGTATGAATATAAGCCTGCACCGGGTACGAAAATAAATAAAATTGCATCGCTATCTAATGATTTAGCCATGGCTCTAAAAGCTACTAGGGTTAGAATAATTGCTCCAATTCCTGGAAAAGACGTTGTAGGAATTGAGGTACCTAATGAAATTAGAGAAACTGTTTATCTTAAAGAACTATTATCAAAAAAACAGTTTCAGAAAATGAATAGCCCTATTTACCTATCCCTTGGTAAAGATATTTCTGGTGCCCCCTTCTTTGCTGATTTAAGGAAAGCTCCTCATTTGATGGTTGCTGGAACAACAGGATCAGGTAAAAGTGTTTTTCTTCACAGCATAATAACAAGCATGTTATACAAAGCAACTCCCCAGGATTTAAGATTCATAATGATAGATCCAAAAATGTTAGAGCTTTCAGGATACGAAGATATCCCTCATTTGCTACATCCGGTTGTTACTAACCCCAAGAAAGCTGCTGCTGCTTTAAAATGGGCTGTAAAAGAAATGGAGACAAGATACAAACTATTGTCAGATATCGGAGTCAGAGATATTGATTCTTATAACGAAAAAATAAAAAAAATCAAAGATTATGATTCTTCATCAGACAATTTACCATTCATCGTTATAATAATTGATGAACTTGCCGATTTAATGTTTGTTGCTCCTAATGAAATTAAAGAATCAATAACTAGATTATCTCAAATGGCAAGAGCTGCTGGTATACATTTGGTAGTTGCGAGTCAAAGGCCATCAGCAGATGTTGTTGCAGGATTAATAAAGGCAAATTTCCCCGCAAGGATTTCATTTGCAGTATCATCAAAAACTGATTCAAGAATCATTCTAGATTCTTCCGGAGCAGAAGAACTTCTTGGAAAAGGCGACATGTTGTTATTGGAGCCTCCTAATAATTTAATGAGAATACAGGGTTCAATGATTTCAGATAAAGAAAGAGAAAATATTTCAAATTTTTTAAGATCTCAGGGTTCCCCTGATTACAATAACGATATTACAAAAATTGATGAAGAAGAAATAGAACAAGGTACTTTTTCTTATGAAAAAGATGAACTTTATGATCAGGCGCTTGATATTGTTAAACAAACAAAACAGGCGTCAATATCAATGATTCAAAGAAGATTAAAGATTGGTTACAATAGAGCTGCAAATATAATAGAAATGATGGAAAGAGAAGGTATAGTAGGAGAACAAGAATCTGCGGGGAAACCAAGAAAGGTTTACTTGTAGCGAGACGACTCCTTATACATTTTAATAGCAAGTAGCAAAGACTGCTCCATACTACTTGTTGAAGCTTTCTTTCTCCATGCGATATCATAAGCAGTTCCATGGTCTGGGGACGTTCTTATAAACGGCAAATTAAGAGTCACATTCACTCCTGTATCAAAAGACAACATCTTGAATGGAATAAGTGCCTGATCGTGATATGGGCATAAAATAATATCGTATTTTTTTCTATTTGTATGCAGAAATAATGTGTCTGAAGGGAACGGGCCTTCAACAGATATCTTTTTTTTTCGTGCCAGCGCAACAGCTGGAAAAGTTATTTTGAGGTCGTCGTCTCCTAGATTCCCATCTTCTGAAGCGTGGGGGTTGATTGCCGCTAAAGCAATTTTAGGTTTTTTAATACCAAAATACTTTTTTAATGATTTATCTAGCACTGCAAGGTGATGTAGCAAAAGAGTTGTATGCAATTCTTTAACTACTTTCTTTAAAGGTATATGGGCTGTACAGACAGCTACGTTGATATCTTTAGAAAAAAATGACATTAAAACATTGTCAACTTTAAAATGTTTTTGTAACAAATCTGTATGTCCTTTAAATTTAGATCCTGCCTTGGCAATTGCAGTTTTGCTAATTGGAGCTGTAATAAGACAATGTGCAGCTCTTCTTTTAATGAGATCGATACCAGAGTCTATATAATCAAGCGAAGCTTTTCCTGATAGGACAGATGGTTTACCAGGTGTTATTTTTACTTTATTCGATCTCTTATGTATTGAAATACTTTCATCTAATCTAATTTTAAGTGCATCTAAAACTTGGGTATCAGCAATCAAAATAGGATGACATAAAGCTAAGATTTCTTTTTTATTTATAGCTTTTACAGCAACCTCAGGACCAATACCATTAAAGTCACCTATTGTAATTGCGATTCTTGGTTTAGACCGAGCTTTGATTTTTTCTCGGAACAACTCGTCCTTTTTGCGGGAATGCTTCAATGATAAGAAAAAATCATAATGATTTAATTTAGTGCTAAACATAAGGCGTATTATAATTTAAAAAATTTAACTGTGTTGTTTCTAATTTTTTCAGAAATTTTTAAATACTCCTCCTTTTTAATTAATGATAAGCATTCTGCTATATATACAAGATTCCTCGGATGATTTTCCTTTCCTCTCTTTGGTTCAGGTGATAGATATGGCGAATCAGTTTCGATCATAATTCTATCTGTAGGTATATAATCAACTACCTCACGTAATTCATTAGATTTTTTAAAGGTTATTATTCCTGTAAAAGAAATATAAGATCCTAAATCCAAAAAGTCTTTCGCATCCTCTTTGTTTCCCGTAAAGCAATGTATTACAAAATTTGTTTCTGGTTTTCTTTTTTTTAAAAAAGTGGCAACTTCTTTGTAAGAATCTCTAGAATGAACAATAAATGGTAAATTTTTATTTTCAGCTATCTCTATTTGTCTATCAAAGAAAGCTAGCTGCTGTTTAGAGTTGTCCCTAGAATAATAAAAGTCCAATCCTATTTCTCCTATAGCTTTGTTTCTTGTATCGGTACAAAGCCTTTCTATTTCATCTAAATCATCAAGCTCAAGAGTTTTTATATCGCAAGGATGGATTCCAACAGCGCTAAAAATCTGATTGAATTTATTCGCAATTTTAACATTATCGATTGATGAATGAATATCAGTAGAAACCGAAATTATTTCGGTAACATCTGACTCAATAGACTCTCTGACTACTTCTTCAGTATCTTTTAAATTATTTAAATGTGCATGTGTATCAATTAGCATAATAGCTATTTTTCTTTTATTAATCTTTTTAATTCATCTAAGAACTCTGAAAGATTGTCAAAAGCTCTATAAACAGATGCGAATCTAATATATGCAACCTGGTCTATTTCATAAAGATGTCTCGTAACAAGCTCACCTATTTGACTAGTATTTATTTCTCTTTTTCCTGATTCAATCAACTCTTTTTCAATCAAAAAAACTACATTTTCTATCTGCTTTATACTAACAGGTCTTTTTTCACAAGCTGTAAGCATGCCATCCATAATCTTAGATTTGTCATATTTTTGTGTAGCTCCATCTTTTTTGATTACTACTAATTCATACTCCTCGACTCTTTCATAAGTAGTAAAACGCTGACCGCAGCTGGCACATTCTCTTCTTCTTCTAATAGATTTTGAATCGGCGCCTGGTCTAGAATCGATTACCCTCGACTCTACTGTGTCGCATTTTGGATTATTACAGAACATAAAAAGATACTATCACAAAATTAATATAAAGGCTGAAAATATAAAGCTAGATTAAATGGGAATATATAGGGAATTGAGAACAAAGCTCTTTAACATCTTTTTTACAAGAAATTAAAATTTTATCATTTCCATGATTATTTAATGCCTTAGATATGAGTTCAGCTATTATTTCTATCTCTTTTTCTTTCATACCTCTCGTCGTTATTCCAGGAGTACCAATTCTCACACCAGAAGCTATTGCAGGAGGTTGAGGGTCAAATGGTATTGCATTTTTATTTGTTGTAATTCCTGCATCTGACAAAGCTTTCTCAGCTTCTTTACCAGTTATTCCAGATTCTCTTAAATCCAAAAGAACTAAATGTGTATCTGTCCCACCAGTTATACAGTCAAAACCATCCTTGATTAGCAACTCTGCTAAAAGTTTTGAATTAATTAAAACTTGTTTTTGATAATCTTTAAACGAAGGGTCCAACGCTTCTTTGAAAGCTACAGCTTTAGCAGCAATCATATTCATCAAAGGTCCACCTTGAGTTCCAGGAAAAACTCTGCTGTTGATTATTTTGGCATGCTCTTCTTTCATCATGACCATTCCACCTCGTGGTCCCCTCAAGGTTTTATGTGTAGTAGTTGTCACAAAATCACAATATGGTACAGGATCAGAATAAAGTTTTGCAGCTATTAGTCCGGAAGGATGTGCAATATCAGCCAACAGAAGTGCTCCCGATTTGTCAGCTATTTCTCTAAATCTAGCAAAATCCAAATCTCTTGGATAAGAACTCCATCCGGCTATTATTAATTTGGGCTTGTTTTTTAATGCTAGCTCTTCTATTTGTTCGTAATCAATTAAAAAGGTATCTTCCTTAACTCCATAAGAAATAGAATTATAAACTCTTCCTGAGAAATTTACTTTTGAACCATGAGATAGATGACCACCATGATCAAGACTCATCCCTAAAACTGTATCTCCTGGATTTAGAAATCCAAGAAAAACAGCCATATTGGCTTGAGCACCTGAATGAGGTTGTACATTTACAGCTTCTGCTCCAAATACGAGCTTAGCTCTCTCTATAGCTAATTCTTCAGCAGCATCATAGTATTCGCATCCACCATAATATCTTTTTCCTGGATAGCCCTCGGCATACTTATTAGTAAATGGAGAGCCCATAACTTCCATAACTTCCTGACTAGCATAATTCTCGGAAGCTATCATTTGAAGCTCAAATTCCTGTCTTCCTATTTCTTTATTTATTAGGTTAAAAATTTCAGAATCTTTATCTAATAGACTCATGGGAGTACAATCAGGTTACTTAAATTGTAAAAAAAATTCAAGCAAGTGTGCAAATATAGTTAATATTAATATATGGATAAAGAGATTCGTATTTTGGGAGCGGCTCAAAATAATCTTAAGGGTATAGATGTCAACATACCATGGTACAACTTATGTGTAGTTACCGGTCTATCTGGTTCCGGAAAATCTTCTTTGGCAATTGATACTATACATGCAGAGAGCAGAAGAAGGTATCTCGAATCATTGTCTACTTATGCAAGACAATTCTTAGAAAAAATAGATAAACCTAAAGTGTTATCAATAGATGGAGCCCCTCCGTCAATATCAATTGAAAGTAGAAATAATGTTAAAAATTCAAGATCAACAGTGGGTACGTTAACCGAAGTGTATGACTATATGAGAGTAATTTATAGCAGAATTGGAAAAATTTATTGTACTGAGTGTGATACTGAATGCGTATCTATATCAACGATTGATATTTATAAATATTTGTTAAAGGACTATGGGAATCATGAAGTAATAATTTGCATAGAAAATGAAAATAAGATTGATCAAAAGGATTTAGTTAAAGCAGGAATTTTTGAAGCTATACTTTTAAATAAGATAATTAATTTGAGCGATACATTGGAAGACGAAACAATATATCCATTAATAGACAAGGTAAAGCCTAGCAAAAACAATCAATCAAGAATAATAGAATCCTTAGATCTAGGATTTTCTATTTCAAAAACTATATGTATTTACGACAAGAAGAAGCAACTTCTAAAAAGATTTAAGAAAGAGCTGTGTTGTCCAAGATGCTTTAAGGAATATAAAAAAATATCTCCTAATAAATTATCCTTTAATAGTCCTGATGGTGCTTGTAAGCAATGCAAAGGATTTGGAAATATACTACTCCCAGATTTAAATCTCATAGTAAAAGACAAAAAGAAAAGTATTGAAGAAGGGTGCATCTCTATATTGCAAAGACCTTCTTTAGGTTATGAAAAAAGAAGATTTTTGGATTTCTGTGACAGATCTAAAATTAACACAAAAACGTCCTATGAGAATTTGTCAAACAAAGATATCGATTCAATTTTGATAGGAGACAAAAAATATAAAGGACTTTACGGTTTATTTAAGAGACTAGAGTCAAAATCTTATAAGATGCATATTAGAATGCTACTTAGTAAATATAGATCTCCTTCTGAATGTAATGAGTGTAATGGTTCAAGAATAAATTCTCTTGGCTCTAAGGTTCGTTTACAAAATAAGACTATAAAAGATTTATGCACTATGCCTATTAATAAACTTTTAATCTTCCTAACTAAAATAAAAATATCAAAAACAGATAGACAGATTGTTGATGAATCAATAAAACAGTGCACTTCTAGATTGACTTATTTATTAGAAGTTGGATTAGAATATTTAACCTTGGCAAGGTTAGGTAGAAGTCTGTCTGGTGGTGAAGCGCAAAGAGTAAATTTGGCGCAACAATTAGGGTCCCGTTTAACTGATACTTTATATGTGCTCGATGAACCATCTATTGGGTTACATCCAAAAGACATAGAAAGACTTTTTAAAACACTTGTTAATCTAAGAAACCTAGACAATACAATCATATTAATTGAACATGATTTAGACATAATTTCTAAATCAGATTGGATAATTGAGCTTGGTCCCTCTTCAGGAGAAAAAGGTGGGGAATTAATTTATTGTGGCAAACGTCAGAATATAAATAGAAATTCTAAGTCGATTACAAATAAGTATATCAATGGGATTTTAAAAGTTGATACGCCTAAAACAAGAAGAAGTGGAATTAGCAAAATTAAGGTTAAAAACGCTTCTAAAAATAATCTAAACAAAGTTTCTTTTGAGATTCCAATTAATTGCATAACTTGTGTTACTGGAGTATCTGGCTCAGGGAAAAGCACTCTCATTAAAGACTGTTTTTATGGAAATGCTATAAGAGAATATGGAAAAACATATGACAACTTCGGTCAAGTATTATCAATTACAGGTCTTGAACATCTAACTGATTTGGTAATGATTACTCAAGAATCAATTGGGACAAGTGCGAGATCTAATCCCGCTAGCTATATGAAAATTTATGATGATATTAGAAAAACAATGTCGAATACCAGTAGTGCCATTAAAGCTGGATATGCACCAGGAGATTTCTCCTTCAATACAAAAGGAGGCAGATGTGAAGAATGCCAAGGAGAAGGAAAAAAAACTATAGAAATGCAATTTTTATCTGATTTAGAAATAGATTGCGAAGCGTGCCAAGGAAAGAGATTCAATAAAGAAATACTAAATATAAAATACAAAGGAAAAAACATTGATGATATTTTAGAGTTAACTGTTTCAGAAGCTACAGATTTTTTCAATAACAATAACTCCATAAAAAATAAATTAAATATTCTTTCCTCCGTTGGACTTGGATATATAAAAATTGGTCAACCTTCAAATACGCTTTCAGGCGGAGAATCCCAAAGAATAAAAATCGCGAAATCTCTGATTCCAAAAAGGACAAAAAATGTTCTTTATATTTTTGATGAACCATCTATTGGTTTACATATAGATGATTTAAAAAATCTCATTAATACTTTTAATTTAATCATGGAAAGAGAGAATACAATAATAATAATCGAACATAATATTGAATTAATCAAAATTGCCGATTACATAATAGATATGGGACCAGGTGGGGGTAAAAATGGTGGAGAAATTATTGCTACTGGTACTCCAGAAAAAATACAACAAAATAAATCTTCTATAATAGGAAGGTATCTAAATCTATAGCTTACATTCAAGAATATAAAGTAAATCTTTATGTATTAACGAGTTAGAAGCAACTATATCTTTCTGATGAATTTCATATTCTTCACCATTAATTTTTGTAATCATTCCTCCAGCTTCTTCTACAAGTAGGATTCCAGCTGCTGTATCCCAAGGATTTAAACCAAGCTCCCAAAAACCATCCAATCTTCCACAAGCAACATAAGCAAGATCCAAAGCTGCGGATCCGTCTCTTCTAATTGATCTGCACTTGTATAATAAGTTCTTAAAATTTTCAACATTAGCTTCGCCATATTCTTTATTTGATGTTATAAATCCAGTGCATAACAAAGCCTGGTTCAGCTTATTATTGTTACTTACAAAAATTTTCTTATCATTCAAATAGGACCCCGCCCCCTTCTCTGAATAAAAGAATTCATTTCTTACTGGATCCAAGATAGCTGCATGAGAAATAATACCTTCAATCATTAATCCAATAGAAATGCAAAAAAAAGGGTAATCGTGGATATAGTTATTAGTTCCATCAATTGGATCTATAATCCAATGTAAACTTGATTTTTTGTTGTTATTAGAATTTAATTCTTCAGCAAGAAAAGATGAGTCGGGATAATCTCTTTTAATTAAATTCACTATAGTGTTTTCAATTTTAATATCAATTTCTGTAACCCAATTATTTTCTCCTTTGGATTTAATTTCCTTGTTTTGCTCGAAACTTTCCATCATTATCTCGCCGGCTGAGTAACAAGACTTTTTCATGATATCAAAAAAATTCATTATAAATAAACCTATAATATTTCTATTAAATTATTTTAAAGTATTATTAACTATATATTCTATTATGAAAAAAAATATCTCTTTTTCTTTTGGTGCAGATACCTTGTCTCCTTCCGTTGTTAAAGCAAAGGAATACTTAGAAAAGATTGATGAAAATATCAAAATTTATGGATTAATTAACAATGATGGATTAAACTGGGTAGAAATTGCAAAGAAAATAGCTCTAGATGTACAATGCGGAATCTCAAATTATGGAATAATCTTTTGCTATACAGGAACAGGAGTTTCTATTGTTGCAAACAAGTTTAAAGGAATAAGGGCGGCTCTTTGTAATGATAAAGAAATTGCAGCTGGTGCAAGAAGATGGAATGATGCTAATATTCTGACCATGGGTGTTTTATCAGTGAAAGAAAATGATGTAGAAGATATAATAGAGACATGGATCAATACAGATGTTGATTCCTCTGAAATGAAAAATATTAAAAGTATAAGTGAGATTGAATTATGAGAGTCGGAATTGTAGGCGCAAGCGGAGCAGTAGGATTAGAAATAATTAAACTGCTAGAATCAAGACGATTCAAACTTCAATCTTTATCTCTATTTGGTTCTGATAGATCTGCTGGAAGATATTTATATTTTAAGAAAAAAAAGATTAAGATTAAAAAACTTACTAAAAAAGGATTAGAAAATCTTGATTTGGTTTTTTTCTCTGCTGGTTCAAGGATTAGTAAAAAATTTGCAAATATTGCTGCATCATATGGGGCAATAGTTATTGACAATAGCTCTGCATTTAGGATGAATGCAGATACCCCATTAATTGTTCCTGAAATTAATCCTGAAGATATGGAAAAAACTAAAAGTAGAATTATTGCTAATCCAAATTGCACTACTATTATTTCATTGATGGCAATTAAACCGCTGTATAATTTATCAAAAATTCGCAGAATAGTTGCTACCAGTTTTCAGTCTGTATCAGGAGCTGGGAGTAGAGGTATTGATGAATTGCTAAGCAACACTGCATCTTTATCAAAAAACAAAAAAACCTCAAATCCTATATTCAAAAAACAGATAGCTTACAATGTTATACCTAAAATTGGAGATTTTAACTCGAACTTGTTTAGCGAGGAAGAAATGAAATTACATAATGAATCAAGAAAAATACTTTCAGACAAAAAAATAAATATCAGTGCCACTACTGTAAGAGTGCCTGTAATTAGATCTCACAGTGTAAGTTTAAATATTGAATTTACTAAATCTATAACAATAAAAAGAGCTTTGAAAGCATTGAACCAATTTTCTGGTATAAGAATTGAACCAACTTCAAAGGGGATTAGTTTTCCTACACCCATAGAAGCAACAGATAAGGATTATTGTATAGTTGGAAGACTTAGAAAGGATTTTACTAGAAAAAACACACTATCTTTATGGGTTGTTGGAGATCAAATTAGGAAAGGTGCTGCTTTGAATGCCGTTCAGATTGCTGAACTTTTGTGACTACTAAGAATTGTATAGTATTATATATCTAAATGCAGAAAATAAGAGGTTGTATAACTGCTTTAGTTACACCATTTGATACCAAGGGTAATATTGATAAAACTGCGCTTAAGAGTTTAATTGCAAATCAGATTCGTTCCGGGGTACATGGCCTAGTACCATGTGGAACAACAGGAGAGTCCCCTACACTTAGTCATGAAGAACATGAAGAAGTAATTCGTATAACTATAGAGATAGTAAATAAAAGAGTTCCTGTCATTGCTGGCACAGGTTCTAATTCAACAGATGAGGCTTTAAGGTTAACTAGAGCTGCGGAAAAGGCTGGTGCAGACGCAAGTCTTCAGGTTGTACCTTATTACAATAAACCTAATCAACTTGGCCTATATAAACATTTTAGCAAAATTGCACAAAATACATCTTTGCCAATTATCTTATACAATATTCCGGGGAGATCGGTTGTAAATCTTGATAATTCAACTATTAAAAAGCTTAACAAAGAAAACAAAAATATTGTTGGTATAAAAGAAGCCACGGGAAAAATTTCCAAAGTAAAAGAAATAAGAAAAAGTTGTCCGAAGAGTTTTATAATATTATCAGGAGATGATAGTTTAAATTATCGTACGTTAAAAGAAGGTGGTAATGGGTATATTTCAGTTACATCAAATATAGCACCTAAAGAATGTTCTGAAATGTTTAATGCTTTTGTAAAAAAGAATTACAAAGAAGCTAAAAGAATAGACACCAAGCTTAAGAAGCTTAACAATCTTTTATTTGTTGATACAAATCCTATAGCTATAAAATATGCATTATCTGAAGCTGGTTTTTGTAAGAACACTTTAAGATTACCTCTAACGAAATTAAAATTAAAAGATTCTTCATTGATTAAAAAAGAGCTAAAACAGTTGAAATTAATTTAATGGAATCTTTAAGCAAGCTGGAAAAGAGTTTAATTGATGACAATAAAATTGTTGCGGGTGTTGATGAAGTTGGACGTGGTTCACTTATAGGTCCAGTTGTTACTTGTGCATTCCTAATCGATAAACATTTCAATACATTCGTAAAAGATTCCAAAGCACTTACAGAAAAAAAAAGGAATGCAATTTTCTTAGAACTCATTAGTTCGAATACAAATTTCTCCTTAGGACTTTCTTCTCATAAAGAAATTGACAAGTTAAACATACTAAATGCTACAAAATTGGCAATGCTTAGGGCTGTGAACAATTTAAAAATAAAACCAAACATTTTACTGATAGATGGTAACCAAAAAATAAATTCTGATATTTCTCAAATATGTATTACAAAAGGTGACAATATATGTAAATCTATTGCTGCCGCTTCGATAATTGCAAAAGTTGTTAGAGACTTTATAGTGAAACAAATATCTCATGCCTATCCTTACTATAGTTTGGATAAAAACAAAGGCTATGCTACAAAGCACCACAAAAAATCAATTGCTACTTATGGGCTTAGCCCTGTCCACAGAAAGACTTTTAAGGTTTGATTAAATAATTGACAATATAATATTATTGACTTATTTTGATTTCATGAACAAAGGAGAGAAAAAATATTATTTTAAAATTGGAGAACTTGAAACTATAACTGGAATACCTGCCAATAAAATTAGATATTGGACTAAAAAATATGAATATCTATCAGAGCAGCTAAGAGAAAATACTTCGGGTATTCATAAACTTTATCATAAGGATTCAATAGAAATTATTTATAAAATTAACGGTTATCTTAATGAAGTTAATATTAAAATGGATGACAAAAAGATTAATGAAAAATTAGAAAATACATTTAAAAGGAACAGTGAACTATTGGATTCCTTAAAAAGTATAAGAATTAGATTAGAAAAAATTTTAAATACTCCTTAATTCCGGGGTGTGGCGCAGCTGGTAGCGCACTGGTCTGGGGGACCAGGGGTCGTCGGTTCAAGTCCGATCACCCCGATTAAAAATGAGAATATTATTGACAAATGATGATGGTATACATTCAGAAGGTATTTATATCTTACAGGATATACTTTCAAAATTTGGTGAAACAATAGTAGTCGCTCCATCTAATAATCAAAGCACAAAAAGTCATGCTATAAGTCTTAGTGTTCCATTAAGAGTAAGGGAATTTGATAAAAATAAATATTCCGTTCTTGGTTTACCCGCGGATTGTGTCAACTATGCAATAAATAGCAAATTAGGAAAGAAGAAGTTTGATTTAGTTGTTTCGGGAATAAACAATGGTGCTAATATGGGAGATGATATAAATTATTCAGGTACTGTTGCAGCTGCAAGAGAAGGCTTTTTGCATGGTATAAATTCTATTGCACTATCAATAGCTAACAAGAAAAATCCAAAATATAAAGACTGTGCAATCTCTTTCGAAACTATTCTTTCAAAAATTTTAAAGAAGAGATTAAAATCATTTTTCTTCAACATTAATTATCCAAATATTAATTATAATAAAATCAAAGGTGTTAAGATAACAAAACAAGGAGCTAGGGCGTATGGTCAAAAAATTGTCTCAAAGAAAGATCCGAGGAATAATGAATATTTCTGGATTGGTGGTAATGACTTAAGCTATATGGCAAAGAAGGGAACTGATATTCATGCTGTCAGAAGTGGATTTGTTTCGATAACTCCACTTATAACAGACTATACAAAATATTCGGATCTCAATTTAAAATTATGATAGATAAATTAACTCAACAAACTTTAAAGTTCGCCACTGGATTTAAAGGAATAGTTATTATGGCTATAGTTTCTTTCACAGAGGCAGTTTTTTTTGTAATCCCACCCGACCCTTTTTTAGGGCTACTTTGTATTAAGCAAAGCTACAAAAAAGTCCTTAATCTTACTTTAATTTGTCTTGCTGCTTCTATTTTTGGCGGATGCATAGCATATTTCCTTGGTGATGAGATTGTTCAATATTCGATAGCAAATAATATTACTCCTATTACAAAGAATTTAGACAAATTAGATTTAATAAAAGAAAAAATAAATGAGGACACCTTTTTATTGATGATTTTATCCGGATTTACTCCTCTGCCTTTCAAGATTTTCTGCATAGGCGCAGGCATACTTAACGCTAGCTTTATTCCTTTCTTGATAGGCTCAATTATAGGTAGGTTTCTTAGATTTGCTCTAGTGGGATATTTAGCTAAAGAATTCGGCGAAAAATTTATGAATATATTAAAAAGTAAAAAAGTTTTATACCCAACCATTGCTCTTATGGGTATTCTAGTTATATATTTTATTTATAAATGGAATTAAAAAAATATATTAGAGACATACCAGATTTTCCAAAAGCAGGGATTCTATACAGGGACATAACTCCCCTACTAGAAGATCATGAAGCTTTTACCTATGTAGTCAACCAGCTTTCTGAGAACATACCTGAGAGTGTTACATCTATCATTGCACCTGAATCTAGAGGTTTTATTTTTGCGTCAGCTGTTTGCTATAAAGCAAAAAAGAATCTAGTGCTTGTTAGGAAAAAAGGGAAGTTACCATTTAAAACATTTGAAATTGATTATGAATTAGAATATGGAACTGATACTTTTCAAATTCATACTGATTCAATAGAAAAAAACTCAAAAGTTGCCATTATAGATGATTTACTAGCAACTGGTGGGACGATATCTGCTATTGAGGATTTGTTAGAAAATTTTAATTGTAAGATACTTAATATATCCTTCGTAATTGAGCTAATTGGCTTAAATGGAAGAGAAAAGATTGCTTGCAAGGAGATAGACTCTATAATCAAATACTAATGGAAATAATAGTTAATCAAAAATCTACTTCTAATAATTACAAAATAAAATTTGTAGAAAAAACTAATAGATTATTTGGAATAAGAATTACAAAATATCAAAAGGTTGCTATACTAACTGACAATAATCTATACAAAAGCTACGAAAGATATCTAAAAATCAATAATATTCTTTTAATCAAAGTAAGTCCTGGTGAATTATCAAAGTCTATTGAAACAAAAGTTTATATTGAAGATTTATTGTTTAAGAATGGGTTTAATCGTAAAAGTTTAATAATTGCATTCGGGGGTGGTGTCATAGGAGATCTTGGTGGCTATGTAGCATCTACGTTCATGCGCGGTATAGATATAATACATGTCCCAACATCATTAATTTCTATTGTTGATAGCGCCATAGGAGGAAAGACCGGAATTGATAATAAATTTGGAAAAAATTTAATTGGTACTTTTTATAATCCTAAAGAGATAATTGTAAACAAGAATTTTTTAAAAACGCTTCCTAAAAAAGAGATTAGACAAGGGCTAGCAGAGATAATAAAGTACGGAATTATTCAAGATAAATCATTAATACGTTTACTAGAAAATATTGAAGTTGATTTTATAAAAAATACAAGAAGGATTCAAGACGAAATAATTAAAAAGTGTATAAACATAAAAGTTAAAGTAGTTAGAGAAGATTTCAAAGAAAGCAACAAAAGAATGATTCTAAACTTTGGCCATACGATTGGTCATGCAATTGAGAAATACTACAAATATAAAAAATCTCATGGTGATTGCATTGGAATCGGAATGCTAATAGAATCAAAAATTGCCACGGATATAGGAATTCTGTCTGAAAAGGATTACTCTAAGATAAAGAATATCCTATTAAGATTTAATCTTCTATCGCTTAAACTAAAACCTACTTCATCAAACAAGCTTATTGATAATATGAAATTAGACAAGAAGAATAAAACTAACAAGATAACTTTTGTATTACCAGAAGCGATTGGGAAAATAAGAAAATGGTCTAATTCGTATTCTATAGAAATCCCCGAAAAAATTATTACAAAATCAATAAGAAATGCGCTTAATGAAATTAAAAATTAATCAGTTTTCAAGATATTTGATAGACCCTTCGCTGTCCTCTTCATTAAAGAATTTTACAAAAGGCAGAAGCATATATCTCGATATAGGCTGCGGAGATGGTGAATTTGTTACTGAATTAGCTGAGAAATATCCAAAAAAATATTTTGTTGGAATTGAAATCAAATATGGAAGAATAATAAAATGTCTTAAAAAGGCAAAATTAAATAAAAATCATAATTTACGATACATGCTAGCAGATGCAAGCATAATGCTAAATCAAATAATACCTCCAAATTCAATAAATAAGATATTTATCAATAATCCGGATCCCTGGCCAAAAGAAAAACATGAAAAGAATAGAATTTTAAACAGTATGTTTTTCACTGTTCTACATAAAGCACTAAAAAGAAGAGGATTTCTATACATAAAAACCGACGACAGAGGATACAAAAGTTTCATAGAAAAAGAAATATCCAAATCACAATTTAAAAAAAACAATAATCTAACTAGATTTGACAAATCACTTCCATTAACTAAATTTCAAAAATTATATTTGAATAACAATAAAAGAATCTATAGTTTTAAATTAGAAAAATTATAGTTACATATTTTTTAAAAATATTTCAAAAGTATCTTCTCTCAATTGATCTATGGATTCTTTTTTGTCTTCATAAGAATCAACATAAATTTCTGGGAGTATTTCGATTTCTATCTTTCCTGGCTTAATCAACAAGGAACCCTTTCTTACTATTTCACCAGAACCTCTAATTATCATTGGCACTATATTAGTATTAGTCTTTTTCGCGATATAGAATCCGCCATTCTTAAAATCAATTAATCCTGGGTTAGGGTTTCGTGTTCCTTCTGGAGCTATAAAAACAATTTTGCCTTTTTTTATTTTTTTTAACATCTTCACAACTTCTCTTCTATCATCAAAAGATCCATCTCTTGATACAAAATAATGGTCCATAATTTTTACAGTTTGACCAAAGAAAGGAACTTTTAATAATTCTTTTTTCATCATCGCTCTCCAATCATATTTCATAAATGATGCAAAAGAAAAAATATCAAACATGCTTTTATGGTTATACATTACGATTAAAGGTTTATTCTTTATATTTTCTAATCCTTTTACTTTAAGTTCTACATTACAACTTAATATTATTAGCTTCCCCCATATTTTCACTATTGTCTTATTAGCGAATTTAGGAGAGAAAATTGAAATTGCCGCTGCTGGGATAGCTAAGAATACTGTTAAAAAGGCTATTATGAACCATCTTATATATGAAGATATCATTATAAAATCATAATAAATAAGTTTTTTTTTTCAATTAATTTGATATAGACTAAATTTTCAATAGAATACTATAGATATTGGAGGGGTCTAATGATAATAATCCTTAAAAGCACGGCAACGAAAGATGATTTAGAAAAAATTATTGAATCTGTTAAAGAGTATGGCTATAAAGCTGAAGTAGTTAAAGGCGAATCTAAAACAATTGTAGGGGCTGTAGGAAATCAAAAAGAAAAACAACAACATATGAATTTAATAGGACAGCTACCTGGTGTTGAATCCGTTGTTCCTATAATGCAACCTCATAAGCTTGGAAGTCGTGAATTCAAAAATGATGATTCCTCTTTTGCTGTAGGAAACACAACAGTTGGCGGAGAGACCATTACGATAATTGCTGGTCCTTGTTCAGTTGAATCAGAACAACAAATATCAGAAATTGCTGAAGCTGTAAAAGCAAGTGGTGCAACAATTTTAAGAGGTGGTGCCTTTAAACCAAGAACTTCACCTTACACGTTCCAAGGGATGGGAGAAGAAGGACTTAAGCTGCTTAGAAAAGCTGGTGACATGGTAGAACTTCCAATAGTCACTGAAGTTTTAGATGTCGAGGATTTAGATCTAGTTTGCGAATATACTGACATGATTCAAATTGGTGCAAGAAATTGTCAAAACTATGCTCTTCTAAAAGCTATAGGAAAAAGTAATAAACCAGTTTTATTAAAAAGAGGTATGTCTACTTCTATTAACGAATTTTTATTATGTGCAGAATATCTCCTAGCGGAAGGCAATATGAATGTAGCACTATGTGAAAGAGGTATAAGAACTTTTGAAACAGCCACAAGGAATACTTTTGATATTAATGCTATTCCGGTTCTGAAGGAAAAAACTCATTTACCAATAATAGCTGACCCAGCTCATGGTACAGGTTATTGGCAATATGTTTCTCCGATTGCATATGCATCAATTGCTGCTGGAGCAGATGGTTTAGCAGTAGAAGTGCATAACAAACCTGAAATTGCGCTTAGTGACGGTGGCCAATCCTTGAAGCCAAAAAAATTCCAAATAATGGTAGATAAATCTAGAATTATTGCTGAAGCAATAGGAAGAAAGCTTTAAGAGTCATCATCAATAAAAACTCTTCTTCCATCTATTCTTTGTACTTTATTTTCTGATAATATTCTTATTGCTTTTGGTAAAATTTCATGTTCTTTTTCATGTATTTTTGTTAACAAGGTTTCCTCTGTATCGTTTTGTAAAACTTCTACAACTCCTTGTAAAATAATTGGTCCAGTATCAATACCATCGTCAACAAAATGTACTGTGCAACCTGCAAATCTTGCTCCATAATCAAGAGCTTGTTTTGGTGCATTTAGTCCCGTAAAAGCTGGTAGCAGAGAAGGATGCAAATTTATTACTTTTTTCTCATATTGTTGAATAAAAAATGGAGAAAGAATTCTTTTAAATCCTGCTAATACAATTAAATCAAGATTCAGATTATTGATTTTCTTGATAATCTCTTTTTCGAAATCTTTCCTAGATTCAAAGCCTTTGTGAGAGAGTAGTATAGAATCAATAGAAAGCTTTTTGGCACGTTCTAAAACTTTTGCACCTTCCACATTGCAAAACAGTAATGAAACTTCTACATTCGGTATTTTGGCCTTAACTATTGCTTCAAAATTAGTGCCACTACCAGAGGAAAAAACAGCAATTTTAAAAATCTTGGACATAACAAGAACACTGATTAGGCGGCTACCTACTTTCCCAAAACTTCATGTCTCAGTATCATCGGCCTCTGAGGACTTAACTGCCGGGTTCGGAATGGAACCGGGTGTACCCCCTCCAGTTTGACCGCCTAAAGGATACAATCATAAACAAAAATATATTCTTGTCAATAAAGTCTATTCTAAATAGTTAAGTACAGGGGATTTTCTTAATTTTTTAAGTTTTTTTAAAGCTTTCAGTTCAATTTGCCTAATTCTTTCTCTAGTAACATTAAACATGTTTCCGATTTCTTCCAACGTAAATACCTGATCTTCGTCAATACCAAATCGTTTCTTTATTACATCTTTTTCTCTTTGATTTAGTACCTTTGATAGAGAATCATTAATGATTTCTTTTAATTCAACGCTTTCAAAAAACTCGTACTGAGATGGGCTTGCATCATCTTTAACAGAATCTAAGAGAGTTTGATTTGCATCATTCTCGCTAACAGGAGCATCTAAAGCGATAGGATCTTTTGTTACTCTTAAAATCTTTTCAATTTTATCAATATCAAAATTTGATTTTTCAGCTAACTCCTCAGATGTTGGTTCTCTACCTAGTTGTTGCACTAATTGCCTTGAAATAGAGAATATTCTATTAATCTGTTCAGTCATATGTACTGGTATTCTAATAATTCTAGCTTGATCTGCTAGGGCACGAGTAATCGACTGTCTAATCCACCAAGTTGCATAAGTAGAGAATTTATATCCTCTTCTATATTCGAATTTTTCTACAGCTCTAATCAATCCAATATTTCCTTCTTGAATTAAATCTAAGAAAGGAAGACCTTTGTTGATATATCTCCTTGCAATACTTACTACTAATCTTAGATTTGACTCTACAAGTTTCTTCTTTGCAGTTATATAATTTAATTTTGCTCTATGAAATTCATTTGTTTCTATTGATTTAGTCTTTTTCTTTTTCATGTAAACATAAATTTTATTTAAAATCTCACGATTAAATTCAATCTCTAGCAATTCTTGATTTAACAAATCTTTGTCTTTTTTTGAAATTTTCTTTTTCTTTAAGATGTCACTTATTGTTTCTGAAAGATTTCCAGTTCTTCTGTTTGCATAATCACTCATTCTTTTCTTATTATTTGGTTTATCAGTTTCATCAAAACCAAAAGAATCTGTATTTAGATTTTTAGCAAGATAACTCTCTAAGAGTATAGAAAGTATTTTAATATCTGTAATCATAGATGAACATAATTTTGTTTTTGCATTACTGAGCTTCGATGCTACTTCAGTCTCTTCTGTTCTATTGAGCAGTGAATGAAAGGCGATAGAGTTAAGATAGCTTTTAACTGAATCTTCTGCGTGATCACTTGTAGTTTGTATATTACCAACAATCTTGCCACTATCTTTTTTTCTGTTCCTTCGTATTTTGATTTTTGGTAGAACTTTTGAAACAAATTCCGGCAAAAAGTTCATAGCAACAATTAAATCATTCTTTTTTGTTTCTGTTTGAACATTAGTCATGCTAAATCTCTGGAATATAATAAAAGTTCTATTGTAACCTATTTTTTAAGCTTTTTCTCTTCTTCGATTAAAACTTGTAATTCACTTAACAATTGTTTTTCTTCTTCTGTTTCTAATTGTTCATTATTGTTTAATTTTAAGCTTATTTTTCTTTTCTTATTCTTGATTGTATCAATCTTATTTTTTTTGATACAATCATTGATAATTTGCATATTGATTGAATCTGTATCACCAATTTTATAAGCATTGAACAGGAGGCTTGTTATATAATTTCTTAACTCTTCATTGTCTGTATTATTTATGAGCTCTGACGCTTCTAGTTTAAGATTTTTATCGATGAATTGAAGAGTGCTTATAAAATCATCAGATTTAAAGAGTAATGTCAAATTATATAACAGCTCTTTCTCTCTTAATCTTGGGTTCTCTATTAAAATTTTTAAAATTATATCATCAGGGGTTAAATTATTCTTTTTGCTTTCCTCGTTTTCACTAGCACTTGATGGTACTTGTTTGTAGAATATTTTCTCAAATTCAATTTTAGATATTCCAAAAGTTGAAACAAATTTATTAATAGAAATATCTGCCTGTATTCTATCTTTCATGTATTTAATCTTCGAAACAAAGTCATTAATAAGTTCATTAATTGAAATATCTTTATCCATAAATTGTTTCTTCAAAAAATTAATATACTCATCAATAATTAATGTGGATTTTCTAGCTTTATCTAGAAAGACTTTTGTGCTAAATTTCTCGATGAAAGAGCATGGGTCATGGTTGTCTTCTAGTCTTAACATATAAACCTCGATGCCTAATTGATAGAGTGGTTCGATATTTTTAAAAGATGCATTTATACCAGCATCATCGGAATCAAAGCACAAAATAACTTTATTAGAATATTTTTTAATTTCGTTTGCATGTTCAATTGTTAGAGCTGTCCCCATTGTTGCAACAACATTATAAAGATTGTATTTATTCATCATCATTACATCTGTGTATCCTTCTACTATAAAAATATAATTTGATTTACCTCTTTTTAGATTTGAGAATTTATCTATACCATAAAGGACCTTTCTCTTAGAGAAGATTTCGGATTCATGAGAATTAATGTATTTCGGGGGTTCATCAGTAATTGACCTACCAGCAAAACCTAAGACTTGGTTTTGTCTATTCTTTATTGGAAACATAATTCTATTACGAAAAAAATCATAAAGCTTCCTTTCCTTTTCTTTTTTTACAATCAGTCCGAGTTTGATTGCCATCTCCATATGTTTCTCATTTTTATTTAAAAATGAAACAAGAAAATCCCATTTGTTAGGAGAAAAGCCAAGATCATTCTCAAGGATATCTTTTTTATCAAAGCCTCTTTCTTTCAGATATGCTAATGCATCTTTGCTATTTTTACTCTTCAACAAAAATTCATTGTACAGTTTAGATATATGTTCATTAATTTTGTAAAGCTCATTTTTAAAACTTAAGTCTTCTTTGAAGTTGGTTTTTGATATTTTAATTTTAATATTAAAAAAATCACAAATTTCATCAATTGCTTCAGAGGAATTTAGATTCTTGAATTCTTTTACAAAGGTAATGAGATTCCCTCCTGCTTTACAAGAAAAACAATGATAAAGTCCCTTGGAATCATTAACCGACATTGAAGGATTGGTGTCATCATGAAAAGGACAACGAGTAAGAAAGTTAGAACCAGACTTTTTAAGTGGGGCCCAATTCTTTTCTATGTATTCTACAATAGATGTTTTATCTAAAAGATTACCGAAATCGGTGTATTGCTCATTTGGTGGCATTTATATTAAATTATTTGGATATTCGTTTTTTCTTATTAATTCTTTTTTTTGCAGCAAAAAGCTTTTTTTTCTTAGTTTCGCTAGGTTTCTCAAAATATTCTTTTTTCTTTGCATCAGACAGTACCCCACCCTTTTCTACTTGACGTTTAAATCTTCTAAGAGCATTCTCTAGGTTCTCATTATTTCCTACATATATACCAGGCATAAGCACTCTCCCATAAGGTAGAAAATTTATATTAGTATTAATTTAAAGTCAAGAAAATGATTTATTTAATAGCTTTAAGTGCCTTAATTACTATATTGTCTTTAGTTATTTTGAAATGTTTATATAGGTCATTTTTAGGTGCACTAGCTCCAAAAGTTTCAACGGTAACAAAACTTGACAAGTCATCAAAATAACTTCTCCATCCTAAAGATAATCCTGCTTCTACTACAATTAATGGGGAATCTCCTAAAATGCTATCTTTAAAAGCTTTTGTTTTTCTCATAAATTTTTCTACACATGGCATTGAAACAACTGAGGCTTTTAGTCCTTGCTTGCTAATTTCTTCTGCAGCCGAGATTGCAATTTCAACCTCCGATCCAGATGCAATTATAGTTACATCTCTTTCTTTTTTAGTTCCAAAAACAATTCTTGCGGATGGTTCTGTTAATTTCTTATTTTTTGTAATAGTGCCACCCTTAAAATTTTGTTCCGGTATAACAGATAAATCCTGCCTTGATAATGCAATAACAGAAGTTTCATTAGAAGTTAATGCATCAACCCAACAATCTAGGGTTTCATTTAAATCACACGGTCTGTAAATATTTAGATTTGGTATAGATCTTAGACTCAACAAATGCTCTATTGGTTGGTGGGTTGTTCCATCTTCTCCTAAACCTATAGAATCATGTGTCATAATGTAAATTACATTCAATCCCATTATGGCTGACAATCGGATAGAAGGTCTACAGTAATCAGTGAAAATCAAAAAAGTCCCTCCGTATGGGATAACTCCTTTGTGTAAAGCAAGACCATTCATTATAGATGCCATTCCATGCTCTCTAATTCCATAATGGACATATCTCCCACTATAATCTTTTTTAGTAATGGGAGTCATATGGCCAATCTTAGTATTATTTGATGGTGTTAAATCTGCTGACCCACCAATTAATTCGGGTATCTTAGGAATCAAGATTTCTAGTACCTTTTCACTCGCCTTCCTAGTAGAAATTTTTTTTATATCATTGTTTTTTCTATAAAATTCTTTGTAAATATTCTTAATTAAACTTTCTGTAATTGAGTAGTTGATTGATTTCTTAAACTCTTTAAATCTCTTGCTCTTGCTCAATTTTTTTTGCCAACTTATCCTTTTCTTTCTAGATCTACTTCCTGCCTTCCTCCAGAAAGATAAAATATCTTTAGGGACCTCGAATGGTTTATAGTGCCAATCCAAATTTGCTCTTGTTTTGTCAACCTCTTCAAGTCCTAATGCAGCACCGTGAGATTTTTCTGACCCTTCCTTGTTAGGTGAGCCAAAACCTATCTTTGTTTTGCAAGCAATCATTGTTGGTTTTTTAGATTTTTTTGCCCTAACAATTGCTTTTCTAATCTGATTATAATTATGTCCATCTATCGATATAAAATTCCAGCCATATGACAAGATTCTACTTTTTATATCATCAGATGTTGCAAGACTTGTTGGTCCATCAATTGATATATTATTGTCATCAAAAAACACAATTAATTTGTTTAATTTCATATGTCCTGCAAAACTTAAAGCTTCATGGCTTAAGCCTTCCATTAAACATCCATCGCCACTAAATACATATGTATAGTGATCAACGATTCCGTTTCCGAAACGTTTATTTTGAATTCTTTCGGCCAGCGCCATACCTACTGCATTTCCTAAACCTTGAGCAAGAGGGCCCGTAGTTGTTTCAACTCCTGTAGTGAATCCATACTCTGGATGACCAGGAGTTTTAGAGTTTAATTTACGAAACCTTTTTATATCTTGTAAAGATGGTTCAGGATAACCTAGCAAATATAATAAGGAATAAAGCAGCATTGACCCATGGCCATTAGACAAAACAAATCTGTCCCTATCTTCCCAGTCTGGTTTTTTTGAATCAAACTTAAGAAACTCGGTAAAAAGCACTGTTGCAATATCTGCCATACCCATTGGCATACCCGGATGACCAGAATTAGCTTCCTGGATAGCATCTATAGATAAAAACCTTATAGCATTGGGAATTCTAGAATCCATAACAAGAAATACATTATCCTAAAGGAATTAAAATTTAAAGTTTTTTGATAGATTAATTGAAAAAAGTATTTACTAATATAAAATTCACTATCTGACGAAATGGCAACCGTAACTTATTTAAAAGCAAGGCAAATATTGGATTCTAGGGGTACACCAACGGTGGAGGCTGATATGAGACTTGATAATGGAAATATTTGTAGAGCTTCTGTGCCTTCAGGAGCTTCAACTGGATCATACGAGTCTGTAGAATTAAGAGATAAAGACAAAAATAAATTTAATGGAAAAGGTGTATTAAAGGCCATTGAAAATATTAATTCTATAATATCTAAGGAGATAAAAAATAAAGAATTTCAAACTATTAATGAGTTTGACTCGTTTCTAATTAATTTGGATGGAACTGACAACAAATCAAAAATTGGTGCGAATGCAATTCTAGCATGTTCCATGGCTTTCATGAAATGTTCTGCTAGTAATATGAATAAAGAAATTTATGAATTTTTAAATCCTGATGGTCCTTACCTTTTACCTACACCGCTAATGAATATAATAAATGGTGGAGCTCATGCAAATAATGGTTTAGATATCCAAGAATTTATGATTGTACCAGCTGGCTTTGATACATTTTCTGAAAGTCTAAGAGCAGGCGTAGAGATATTCATGAGCCTTAAACAGATTCTGGAAAAAAAGAATTATTCAACAGCTGTAGGAGATGAAGGTGGGTTTGCTCCTGATTTAAAATCTAATCAAGATGCTTTAGAGCTGATATCTATTTCAATAAAAGATGCAGGGTACAAATTAGGAGAAGAGGTTTACCTGGCTCTCGATGTAGCTGCTTCAGAAATTTGTACTAACAAAAAATACAAGATTGATGGTAATTTGCTGCTGCCGGATGAACTTATAGAATATTACAAAAACTTATGCAAAAAGTATCCGATTATCTCAATTGAAGATCCTATCCATGAAGATGACTGGAGTAATTGGTCAAATTTAACCTCTCAGATAGGAGACCATGTACAAATTGTAGGTGACGACTTATTTGTGACTAATGAGGCGAGACTAAATAGAGGTATAGAAGAAAAGGCTGGGAACAGTATTTTAGTTAAAATCAATCAAATAGGCTCAATATCTGAAACTATAGATACTATTAATTTAGCTAATTCTAATAATTTTTCTTATATTGTCTCACACAGATCTGGAGAAACAGAAGATTCAACAATTTCCGATATCGCAGTTGGAACTAACTCAGGACAAATTAAAACTGGTTCTTGTTCTAGAACGGATAGGACATCAAAATATAATCAATTGATAAGAATTGAGGAATTTTTAGGAGATAAAGCAGGATTTGCAAAATTATCAACCTTTCATCAAAAACTTTGATTGTGTATTATAATAACTTCAAATGAGTGCTAAGACTTTATTCGAAAAAATTTGGAACAAGCATGTTGTTCATGAAGAAGCTGACAAGCCTACTTTGCTTTATATTGATTTACATTTAGTTCATGAGGTAACATCACCACAAGCATTTGAGGGGTTACGAGAAAACAAAAGAAAAGTAAGAAGAAAAGATTTAACTTTTGCTACGATGGATCATAATGTTCCAACAATTAATAGAAATACTATTGAAGATGAAATTTCTGCAAAACAAATCGACGCGCTAAGGAAAAATTGTGCTGAATTTGATGTTGAACTTTTTGATTTATCAAGTCCATATCAGGGAATAGTCCATGTGATTGGACCAGAACAAGGGTTGACTAGGCCAGGAATGACTATAGTTTGTGGCGACAGTCATACTTCAACTCATGGTGCTTTTGGTTCTCTTGCTTTTGGAATAGGGACTAGTGAAGTAGAACACGTTTTAGCAACTCAATGTCTATGGCAGAACAAGCCTAAAACTTTTGAAGTAAGAGTAGATGGAAAGAGACAGAAAGGTGTTACTGCAAAAGATATAATCCTTAGCATTATTGGCGAAATAGGTACAGCAGGAGCCACTGGAACTGTTGTTGAATACACCGGAGAAGCGATATCTTCATTGTCTATGGAACAACGAATGACAATTTGCAATATGTCAATTGAAGGTGGAGCAAGGGCTGGAATGATAAGTCCAGATGAAATCACTTTTAATTATTTAAAAGATAAACCCAGAATTAAAGAAATTGATAATCTTGATGATTTAATTAAAGATTGGAGCAGTCTAGCTACTGAGGAAGGCGCGAAATTTGACAAAACTATTATTCTAAATGCAGATGACATGTCGCCGCAGGTTAGCTGGGGTACAAGCCCTGGGATGGTAACTTCAGTAACCGGAATGGTACCAAACCCAAAGAATGAAGAGGATCCAGTAAAAAGAAAATCTATAGAATCTGCATTGAATTATATGAATCTTAAGCCAGATACAAAAATTGAGGATATCAGACTAGATACCGTATTCATAGGTTCTTGTACAAACTCTAGGATTGAGGATTTAGTTGCTGCAAGCAAGGTTATAAAAGGAAACAAGGTCTCTTCTAATGTTAATGCAATTGTCGTTCCTGGTTCTCAGCTTGTAAAATATGAAGCAGAAAAACTTGGTTTAGATAAAATATTCAAGGATGCTGGTTTTGACTGGAGAGAGTCGGGATGCAGCATGTGTTTAGGTATGAATCCAGATCAGTTATCTCCTGGGGAAAGATGTGCTAGCACGTCGAATAGGAACTTCGAAGGAAGGCAAGGGAAGGGAGGAAGAACTCATCTTGTTAGTCCTATAATGGCCGCAGCTGCCGCAATAAATGGAAGATTTGTTGATATAAGATCTTATGACATTGATTTTGGAGAATATTGAAATGGAAAAGTTTAAAAAAATAATTAGCATACCTACTCCTTTAGACTCAGCAAATGTAGATACTGACCAAATTATTCCTAAGCAATTTTTAAAGAAAATAGAAAAAACGGGGTTTGGTGAATTTTTGTTTTATGATTGGAGATACAATAACGATGGTTCTTCAAATATGAATTTCATACTTAATAATAAAAAATATAAGGACTCACAAATATTATTGGCAAGAGATAATTTTGGCTGTGGCAGCTCAAGGGAACATGCTCCATGGGCACTTAAGGATTATGGTTTTGCGGTAATAATCTCTACATCATTTGCTGATATCTTTTATAATAATTGTTTTAAAAATGGGATACTTCCAATAATAGTAGGACAAAATCATTTAGATAGCTTATTTAGTAAAGCATCAGAATTAAACGATTTCCTTCTAGAGGTTGATCTTAAAAAAAATCAAATCACAGATAAAGATGCCTTTAGTCTCAACTTTGAAATTGATAGCTTTAGAAAGAAATGCCTTATTGATGGTCTTGATGATATAGATTTAACTATGGCTCACTCTGAAAAAATAGACGAATTTGAAAAGAATTTAAAACTTGCTTAATAAATAAAAGACAACTGATAGAGCTATGCTGATAATTATTGAAGTTCCAATAGGAATGAAGATAGTAAAATTCTCCCTTTCAATCTTAAAATCTAGGGGGATTTTCTTAGATAAAAAAATACTTATAAATTCATAAGAAATTCCTACCAAAATAAGTATTATTCCAAAAATTATAATGAGTTTGCTAATAGCCACAAAAACATTTTAAACTAATTAATACGGTATAACCAAATGGGTAAAAATAAACTAGTAACAAAAACCAAACAATCTCAAAAGGGATTATTGAGTCCTAGTTCGAAGTTATTTATAAAACTTATCAATTTAAATCTGATTCAACTTGGAGAATTAATAGACAAAGAACTAGCAGAGAATCCATGCATAGAGGAGTTACTCAAAATAGATTCTTCTAAAGAAGAAATCAATGTTTCAAGTAAATTATCGAACATCCAAAATGATAGTTTAGGCTTTAACGAGAATATCATAGAAGATAGAACACTGACTTTTGCCGATTACCTATTAAGACAATTAGGGTATTTTAAATTAGACAAAGAAGATAAAAAGATTATTTTTTCTCTTATTCAATTAATAGACGACGATGGTTTTTTAAGCTACACAAATGATGAAATTATTACAATAATAGAAGAAAAGAATAAGTTACATATCAACGAGATTAAAATTGAAGAGAGTATTTTGTGGTGCCAGAGAAATTTTGACCCGACTGGGATTTTTTCAAGAAGTACAGTCGAATCTCTCCTAGTTCAATTGGAATTGAAAAATAATCAGAATTTGTCTTTTTACAGAGAAATCATAAGCAATTATTTAGAAGAATTAGCATCTGGAGAATTTAATTTGATAGCTAAAGAATTAAATATAGATTTAGAGATAGTTGAATCATGTCTTGATGCAATATCAGAATTAGAACCTAGACCAGCAAGAAACTTTATAAAAGAACAAGATGGGAGGTTTGACACAGAACCTGAGGCATTTATTTTGGAAGATAATAACAAGCTTCGAGTTCATATAAATAAAAACTTTAGAAATTTTGAAGTCTCATCTTACTATGAAAATATGTTGAAACGAAATACAGACTTAGATAAAGATGTTAAGGAGTACATTAAGGACAAGATAGAAAAAGGAAAAACATTAATAAAAACAATAGAAGAAAGAAATGAAATCTATGCAAGGGTTTTAAATACTATAGTTGATATCCAAAAAGATTTTATCAGAAAAGGGGATCAGTATCTTAAGCCTCTCAAATTATCAGATATAGCATCTATAGTAGATACACATGAATCTACTATTAGCAGAATTACAAGCAATAAATATGTTGGCACACCAAGAGGAACGATTAATATGAAATCATTTTTTAGTAATAAAGTAGAAAGTAAAGATGATAAGTCATCAGTTGCAGTAAAAGACATAATAAATGAAATAATTGAAAATGAAGAAAAGATTAATCCTCTGTCGGATGAGACAGTAAAAGAAATTTTGGCTGCTAAAGATATAAAAATATCAAGAAGAACAGTTGCAAAATATAGAAAGATGCTTAAAATACCATCATCATTCAAAAGGCGGTTGTAATGAAAATCTCAAATCTAATTAGTCCAGAATTGATTTTTTTTGATATCGATTATCAAGATAGACAGAAGACAGTAAAATCAATAGTTAACAACCTATGTAATGTTGAGAAATCGCTAAATAACTCAACTATTGTAGAATCAATTCTAAAACGAGAAGAATTATGCAGTACGGCTTTGGATAACTATATTGCTATCCCACATGCAAAGATTTCAGGAATATCAAAAACTTATGCCTCTATGACTATTTGTAAGGAAGGAACAGATTTTGGATCTGTAGATGAATTAAAAACAAAAATATTCGTACTAATTTTACATCCTGAAAACACTGATAATAATCATCTTGAAATTCTCAGGTCTGTTGCAAATATTTTTGCCAAAAAAAGTATTGTGGATGAAATTTTATCTTTAGAAGACAAAAATCTTATCTATCAAATAATCCAAACCCATGAGTAATGTTAAAGAAGAAATAAAGAAAATTAGTCAGCATGGAGTATTAATCAATCACAACAATATAGGATTGCTAATTCAAGGAGAAAGTGGGATTGGAAAAAGTGAATGTGCAATTGAGCTAATCAATAGAGGAGCTTTCTTGATTTCAGACGATATAGTTATCATAAGAAAAGATAATGCTTCCTTGATTGGCGAATCACCAAAAGAAACTAAAGAATTAATTGAAATTAGAGGAATAGGGATAATAAATGTAAGAGAAATTTATGGATCTAAATCAGTCATGAAACAAACACAAATTGATTTAGCAATAGAACTAATAGAGTTTAATGAGAAACATGACTATGAAAGACTTGGATATGACAGAGATTTCTTACAAATACTTGGAATAGATGTGCCAATAATGAAAATTCCAGTTAGTCCTGGCAGAAATTTATCAACACTTATTGAAATTGCTATAAAGAAAATAAAATTAGAAACCAGCTTTATTAAAAACACTTAATACATTAGAATTTAGAGATGTTTGGTATATTGATAATCACACATGGAAAACTTTCAGAAGAGCTAAAGTCTTCTGTCGAGTTTGTTCTAGGTGAAAAGATTGTAAGGGAGATATTTACTCTCAATATAGATGAAGATTCGCGCGATTATGAGACATATTCTAATAAAATTGCGAATTATCTAATGGAAAATTCAAATACTATCATTTTTACCGATATGTTTGGCGGAACACCTTCGAATATTGGTCTAGCTTATTTTAAGAAAGATTCTGTTGAGATAATTTCTGGAGTCAATCTTCCAATGCTAATTAAAGCTGCAACGATTGAAAATTGTGAAACCTTCAAAGAAGCTGTTAATATAATTAGAGAATCGGGGAAAGAAAATATTATTGTTGCTGGAGACTTAGAAATTTAATCATGAGTGAAATAAACCATAAAGAAATACTTGAACAATGGTCAAAGATTTATTTAAGGAATGAATATGAAGATTGGAAGTTGGAAATTGACCCATCAATTAATCAGGATTTTGCTTCTATAGCACTTTTTTTAGATTATAGATCATCAAAAGAAGCAGGAGAACAGCAAGATGTATACAAAGGTTTTCAAAAAGCTGCATTTCTTGTTTTAGATTTAATAGGAGTAGCAATTATTGACGACCCAGAAGCAAAAACTATAAAACTTACAAAGAAAGAACGTGATAGTGAACGAGACAAAAAACTTGCAAAAGAAATCTGGGGATAATGGATATATCAGATAAATACAGAGGATTCATAATAGATTTGGATGGTGTTATTTATCTAGATGGGAAATTGCTGCCCTTCTCTAAGAATTTTGTTTCAAAGTTATCCAAGGAAGATAAAAGATACGTTTTTTTAACTAATGATTCTATTTTGCCAAGCAATAGTTATTCAAAGCTTTTAAATAAATTAGGTATACCTTGCAGTGAAAATCAAGTTATAACTCCTATTAAATCCTTCGAAGAAAAAATAAATAATACAAAAAAAACCAAAGTTAAAGTTTTAGTGATTGCTAGTAAGAAGATAAAAACATATTTAAAAAAGAATAAAAAAATTAATGTAATTGATCCTAAGAAAAATTTTAAAAATGCTGACATAGTCTTGGTTGCTGGTAGTAGGGAGTTTAATTATATTGACCTAATGTACGCTTGTTTGGCAATACAAAACGGTTCAAAGCTATTTGCAACCAGTATCGACAATACTTATCCAACTAGATTAGGAAACGTACCTGCAACTGGATCAATTATTGCAGCAATAGAGAAAGCTACCGGAGCAAAAGTCGAGAATTTAGGGAAACCATCTAAAAACATATTTCGTTTAGCATTAAATTCTTTAAATATTAAGAAATCAGAAATCTTAGTTATTGGGGATAACCTTAATACAGATATTCGAGGGTCGTATCAACTACAACTAGATTCTGCACTTGTATTAACAGGTAAAACTAAAAAGAAAGATTTAAAGAAATCTGATTACCTTGCAAAGCCAACTTATGTTGCTAAAAATCTTAAAGTTATTTCAGGATAAGATTATTCTTTGCTTCCTTGAACCATGCAAACCATTTTTCCAGAATGTTTATTTTCATACATATTCTGATGAGCTAAAGGAATCTCTTCATATGAATACACTTCAGAAACAACTGGTTTAATTAAACCCTGATGAACAAGTTCATTTGCCCTGATACATTCAAGAGCATTTGCAAAATGTGAACCTATTACATCTTTTTGTAACATCCAAAGATATCTAACATCAAACATACAGTCATATCCTGAAGTTCCTGCGCATATAACTATTCGGCCAAATTTTTCTGCAACAAAAACACTTGTTGGAAAAGTTGTTTCTCCTGGATGCTCAAAAACAACATTAGGGCTTTTTCGTTCACCTAGAAGTTCCCATATTTTTTTACCAAAATTTTTCATTTCCTGGAATCTTAGTTTAGACTCCTCGTCACTCTCATTTTTTCTGTATGCTAGATTAGGAAAATCTTTTCTATTGATAACACCTACTGCTCCTAGTTCTTCACATAATTTAAATTTATCATTAGACGAAACAACAGCTATAGCTTTCGCTCCTAACATTTTACAAATTTGTAAAGCAAATACCCCTAATCCCCCTGCGGCTCCCCAAACTAATACAACTTCTCCTGGTTGGACATTCGCTTTTGATACAAGCATCCTATATGCAGTAAAATAACAAAGTGCATATGAAGCCGCATCAATCCAATTTAAATTCTTAGGTTTTTTTAATATTTGTTGAGCTTGCACTCTTGTGAATTGAGCAAAACATCCATTAGGAGTTTCGTATCCCCAGATTTGTGCTTTTTTACTAACCATTGGATCATAACTAATAAAATCTCCAGTTGATTTTGTCATGTTAGAATGTGGCTCTTCACTTTCAACTCCACAGTGAATAATAACCTCATCACCTTTTTTCCAACTTGTAACATTTGATCCTACATCCCACACAATCCCTGAACAATCGCTTCCGGCAATATGGTGATCCTGCTTATGAACATCTAGTACAGAAATAGGCTCACCTAGCCCGGCCCAAACACCATTAAAATTTATTCCTGTAGCAACAACCAAAACTAAAACATCATTTGGTCCACACTCTGGTACTGGCATAGTTTCTTCTTGAAAAGATTTCATTGGTTCTCCATGACGTTCTTTTCTAATAACCCAAGCCCTCATTGTTTTTGGCTTAAACTCCAAATCTTCGGGTATAACTCCTATAGGTAACGGATCTGAATAACTCATATTTAAAACTCCTTAATCATTAATTGAAGCTTATATTCATAGCTTCTTTGATAATCTCAATATTACTTTTTGCAATTTCTCTAGCCTTTTTTGAACCCTGAGAAATTATATCAAAAATTTCAGTTTTATTCTTCAACACTTGTTCTCTTTTATTACGAATGGGGTCAAGGAAAATGTTTATATTCTTAGATAAGGATTTTTTTACTTCAACATCTCCTATTTTTCCCTTTTTATATCTATTTTTAAAATCTTCAAGCTCTTCTTTGTCAGAATTAAAAATATCATGATATATAAATACTGGATTTCCGTCAACTTCACCTGGAATATCAGCACTTGTTCTCTTTGGATCAGTAAACATTTTCATGACTTTTTTATGAACTTCTTTTTCAGAATCGCTTAAATAAATGCAATTGTTTAATGATTTACTCATCTTACTTTGTCCATCGATTCCTACAAGCCTAGAATTCTTACTTATTAAAGGCTCAGGTTCCTTAAACACATCTTTATAGTTTGAATTAAATTTTCTTGCCAATTCTCTTGCAAGCTCTACATGACTCAACTGATCCTCTCCTACTGGTACCTTTGTCGCGTTAAATATTAGAATGTCACATGACATCAAAACAGGATAAGACAAGAGACCCAAAGAATAGTTCTCTTTAAGATTTAAATCTGATATTTTTTCTTTTAGGGTTGGTATTCTCTGAACTCTTGGTACCGAACAAAGCATAGACATGAGAACAGTTAATTCAGAAATTTCTGGAACTAAAGATTGAAGATAGAAACACGATTTATTTGGATCTAAACCCACAGATAACCAATCAATAACGAGCTCTTCAATATTAGACCTTAATTCACCTACTCTTTCTTGGTGAGTAGTAAGCATATGTAGGTCAGCTATCAAAAAGTAACATTCATAAGTATCTTGAAGTGACAGCCTATTTTCTAATGTTCCAACATAATGACCAAGGTGTAGATTTCCAGTTGGTCTATCTCCAGTAACCAAAACTTCTTTACTTTTTTTCATAAATTATAATTAAATATGATATCTTAGTATCCGCAAAACGGCCAGAGATATGAAATTTGAAATCTCGCGCCTGGAAGGACTCGAACCCTCGACCTCCAGAGCCGTAATCTGGCGCTCTAATCCAACTGAGCTACAGGCGCAAATACGGAGAGAGGGGGATTCGAACCCCCGGTACGAATTTACTCCGTACGGCGGATTAGCAATCCGCTGGTTTCAGCCACTCACCCACCTCTCCAGAAGACTGAAATTATAGCACAATTAATAAATAAATTATGTCTGATGAACAGGTAAAAATAAATCTGTAAAATTTTTAACTGGTGTAAAGGATTTTTCGGAAATTTCAACAAAAGTAGTATGCCAATTATGCATTGAACCATTCCACAAACCTGGCTTCTCTACGAATATTGCTTCTTTCTCTAAAATATTTTTCTTAGTTTTCATTTGAAGTGACATGTTTGAGTATTCAGATAAATCATACTTAAGGCCTTTCGAATCTTTAAATGAACAAATCATTTCTACAGGATTAAAGTAAGTGCCTAGCTCCCAAATCTTTTTTTGTTCTCTATTGTTAAAGTCAACTTGGGATTCCTCGACAATTTGAAGTGAAAGATCCGTGCCATCTGAGACCCAAAAAGGCTTGCCACCTTTTGAATTTTGATCTTTTATAACTCCACATACTCGTATTGGTTTACCTAAAGTTTTGTTTTTATCTTTAATATTTCGTATTAACTTATACAGCATCTTCGTAATTTCATATCGTAAAGATTTAGTTTTTGGTGAAAGATTATCAATATTATTAATCAGAATATAATCAGAATTAATTTCATTAAGATTTTTTAATAATGCACCATGACCTGAAGGATGGGTATATACCAGCCCGTCTTCTTTTCTTAGGACATTTTTGTTTTCATCAAAACACAAACTATCAGTTGAGTGGTCTTGATAAGTAAATTTTACAAATTCTTCAAAGTTAATATCATTTATGAACTTAGAGTTCTCTAATTTTTTAAAATATTCGTCTTTATTCTCTTCCTGTATAGCAAAGATTAAATTTGAATTTACAATATCATTAGCAAAATAACTAATTATTTCTTCAATTGGTGAAACAGATAAATTGTTTATTTTATGAAATGGCAATAAAGCTTTAGGTGTATTTTTAAGATTCAATTTAAAATCTGATAATAATATATCTTCGAGTTCATCAATATTCTTTTCTTTTATTATTGCTTCTAAATCAATATTATTTTTAGCAGAAAAATCATAAATTAATTCAAAGATTGGTGTAAATTTGAGATTATTAAAAAATGATTTATCGGAATCTTTTAACTGAAACATTCTTGTTCCAAATCCAGAAGCAGGAATAAATCTTGATATTTCATCTTCTGATTCATTTTTTAAATCAGCTATATTAACTGCTTCTTCTTTTGAAATAATTCCATCTCCCACAACACATGGCCTTATCAATTTTAGTTTAATTGGGTTATGTGAATCTAGAAATGATATTTGAGAATCTATATCTGATTTATTAATCCCAATAGATTCCAAATAAGATAAATCATTCTTGCTTATACTATGAATCATAATATTAACGGGGCCGACGGGATTCGAACCCGCGACCTCTGGCGTGACAGGCCAGCGTTCTAACCAGCTGAACTACGACCCCTTTAAATTCATTGGGCGCTACAGGATTTGAACCTGTGACATCTTCCTTGTAAGGGAAGCGCTCTCCCGCTGAGCTAAGCGCCCGAATAGTTCTGTATAGTATATTGAGCGGTTTAAATGTCAAGATAACCCGATAGGCTTCTCAGTCTTTTCAGTATCTACTGGAATATCAGGAACTACTAAATCTTCTAGAACGGGTTTGTCAGAAATAATAGCATGAGGAATCACTTCGTCCATGTGATTAACCAATACTATATTTACATCTTTCAAAACTTCTTTAGGTATATCAGCTAAATCTTTTTCGTTCTCTTTAGGAATTAGTACTACTTTTACCCCACCTCTGTGAGCTGCAAGAATTTTTTCTTTAAGTCCACCAATAGGAAGAACTCTTCCTCTTAATGTAATCTCTCCGGTCATAGCAAGGTCTCTTTTAACTTCCTTTTGAATTAATGCAGAAAGTATAGCAGTAGCCATGGCAATACCTGCAGACGGTCCATCCTTTGGCTGGGCTCCTTCTGGAATATGAACATGTATATCAATTTTTTGATAAAAACTTCTATCTAGACCGAGTCTTTTTGCTCTAGATCTTACATAACTCATAGCGGCTCTAGTTGATTCTTGCATAACCTCTCCAAGTTTTCCAGTTACAGTAAAGGTGCCTTTACCAGGAACAACACTCACTTCAACATTCAGTATCTCTCCTCCTACCTCTGTCCAAGCTAACCCTGTTGACATACCTATTTGATTCTTATCTTCTATTTCACCATGTTTGAATTTCGGCACACCTAAAAATTTTTGCACTATTTTTGGATTAATACTAAGTGAATAATCCTTACCATTTTTAACAACTTCTTTAGCTGTTTTTCTACAAACAGTTCCGATTTCTCTCTCTAATGTTCTTACTCCTGCTTCTCTTGTATACCTTTGGATTAAAAAATTCAAAGACTTATCAGAGATTCTAATGTTTGAATCGGAAAGTCCATTATTTTCAACTTGTTTAGGTATTAAATATTTTTTAGCTATAGCATTTTTCTCTAACTCTGTATATCCTGAAAGTTTTATAATTTCCATTCTATCTTGTAAGGCCCAAGGTATTGTATGTAATACATTAGCTGTAGTTATAAATAAAACCTGAGAAAGATCATAGTCGACTTCTAAATAATGATCATTGAAATTATTGTTCTGTTCAGGATCAAGAGCTTCTAGTAATGCGGAAGACGGATCTCCTCTAAAATCTGTTCCTATTTTATCTATTTCATCAAGTAGAAAAACTGGGTTCTTTGATCCAGCCTTCTTCATTCCTTGTATTATTTTTCCTGGAAGTGCTCCAATATAGGTTCTTCTGTGTCCTCTAATTTCAGCTTCATCTCGAACTCCGCCTAAAGACATCCTAACAAATTTTCTACCCATTGCTCTTGCTACTGACTTTGCCAAAGAAGTCTTTCCAACTCCTGGGGGTCCAACAAGACATAATATTGGTCCTTTTTGTTTTGACGTTAAAGCTCTTACTGCAAGATACTCAGTTATTCTTTCTTTTGGTTTTTCAAGACCAAAATGATCTTCATCTAAAACTTCTTGAGCTTTGTCAATCGACATTTCGTCCTTAGTAGTGTCATTGTTCCAAGGCAATGTAACTAGCCAATCGATATAATTTCTTACAACTGTTGCTTCAGCAGACATAGAAGACATACTTTTTAGCTTTCTTATCTCTTTTTCTATTCTTTTTTTAATATCGTCAGGTATGTCTTTCTTCTTTAATTGCTCTTCAAATTCTGCTATCTCACTTTTTAAATCATCCTTGTCGCCAAGTTCTTTTTGTATAGCTTTCATTTGTTCAGTTAGATAGTATTCTTTCTGAGCTTTTTCCATCTGTTTCTTTACTCTATTTCTAATTTTCTTTTCCACCTGAAGTATTTCTAATTCAGATTGAATTTTTCCATATAATATTTCTAATCTTTCTGAACAATCTAAACATTCTAGAACTTCTTGTTTATCTGTTAGTTTAAAACTAAGATGTGAAGCAATAGTATCAGAAAGTTTGCTAGAATCTTCAATTGAAGAGATAGTAACAAGGGTTTCAGTTGGTACCTTCTTATTAAGTTTCGCATATTCCTCAAATGATTCTGTAAGAGTCCTCATCATTGCATTAGTTTCTACATTTGTATCGTTTGTTTCTTTTAGGTCTTCTACATTTACGCTAATAAATTTATTTTCATCTGAAAAACTTTTAAGTAATGCTCTATTCTGCCCTTCTACTAAAACTTTAACTGTTCCATCAGGCAACCTAAGCATTTGAACTATACTGCCCACAGTACCTATTGTATAAATATCTTCAGGGCCCGGGTCATTTGTTTTTGCATCTTTTTGAGCACATAGAAGTATCTTTTTATCATTCTTCATTGCTTCTTCAAGAGCTCTAATCGATCTCTCTCTTCCAACAAAAAGTGGTGCAACCATGTGTGGGAAAATAACAACGTCTCTTAGTGGAAGAAGTGGTATAGTGTAAGTCGTTTCCATTATAAACCTCCTTACTGTCTTATATATTCAAAGTTAACCATTAAATGAATTTATGCAAGGTTTTTGTATAAAATACTTAAAAAACTCTTGAAAATGGCAAGTTTTATATCAATTTGAAGCCGTTTTTGCCTCATTATCAAAAGTTAGAAGTGGAGAAGTCCCCTTTTTAATTACATCTTCTGTTATTAGACATTTTTTTAAACCTTGCAATGATGGTATTTCATAAATTAATTCAAGAATTGAATTCTCAATAATTGACCTTAATCCCCTGGCTCCTGTATCTCTTTTTATTGCTTCTTTTGCAATTGCTACTAACGAATCTTCAGTAAACTCCAAAGAGACTTTATCGTTAATCTTAACTAATTTCTGATATTGTTTAACTAAAGCATTTTTCGGTTCAGTAAGTATCCTGATTAAAGCATCTTCGTCTAACTTGTCTAGAGATGAAATTACTGGGACTCTGCCTATAAATTCTGGTATAAAACCAAATTTGATTAAATCTTCTGAATGTAAAGACTTCATACATTCACTCAACTCCAATTCTTTTGAGCTTTTAGTCTCATTTTGACCAAAGCCAATAGTGTTTCTTCCTATTCTTGCTGCTATTAACTTATCAAGCCCGCTGAAGGATCCTCCTAAAATAAAAAGTATTTTGGTTGTATCTATAGGTATAAAATCTTGTTGTGGATGTTTTCTCCCTTGCTTTGGAGGTACATTAACTATAGAACCTTCTATTATTTTCAATAATGCCTGTTGTACTCCTTCTCCAGATACGTCTCTTGTTATAGATGGACTATCACCGCTTTTTCGTGCAAGTTTATCAATTTCATCAATATATATTATTCCTCTTTCAGTTTCTTTGGTGTCAAAATCAGCTGCCTGATGCAAACTAAAAAGCATGCTTTCTACATCTTCTCCAACATATCCTGCTTCCGTATAACAGGTAGCATCTACAATTGTAAAAGGTACATTTAGAAATTTTGCAAGGGTTTGAGCAAGCAATGTCTTTCCGGATCCAGTTGGTCCAATAAGCATTATATTACTTTTCTCTATCTCAACTTCTTCGTCTTGATTCTTTCTTTTCTTAGGAGCTGAATTGTGCTCGATTCTCTTATAATGATTATAAACAGCAACTGATAAATATTTTTTTGCTTGATCTTGTCCTATTACATAAGAATCTAAATGTGCTTTTATCTCTTGAGGAATTGGGAGCTCTGTTTTTTCAACAGATTCGACAGTTTGAATTTCTTCGTCTTCTATGATTTCAACACATAAATCTACACATTCATTACAAATATAAACGGTCGGTCCCGCTATTAGCTTTTTAACTTCCTTCTGACTTTTTTGACAAAATGAGCATATAAGGTTATCTCTCGCAGGCGACATTATACTTTCTCCTCTTTTTTAGTGATAATATTATCAATGATTCCATACTCTAAGGCCTCTTTGGCGGTCTGGTAAAAATTTCTTTGTAGATCTATGCTAATTTGAGCTTCTTCTTTTTTTAGATGCTTAGAAAGAATTTTGGATAATATTTCCTGTTTTCTTTTTGTTTCTTCCATTTCTTTTTCTAAGTCATGAAATTGACCATCTAATCTTGTTCCGACTGAGTGAAGCATGATAGTTGAATTGGGTAATGAATTTCTTTTTTTATTTGCACCACTTGCAAGTAATACTGCTCCCATACTAGCAGCTAGACCAAAACAAAGTGTTGATACGTCTGGTTTAACATATTGCATTGCATCATAAATTGCTAGACCTGATGTAACGCTTCCACCGGGGGAATTAATGTACAAATTTATATCTTTTTTGCTATCAACAGATTCAAGAAATAAAATCTGTGCAACTACAACATTTGCTACATTGTCATCTATTGCGCCTCCAATAAAAACAATCCTCTCATTAAGTAGTCTGGAATAAATATCGTAGGCTCTTTCTCCACCTGATCCTTGTTCTACAACATAAGGTATGAAACTTGACATAATGCAGTCTAATTTAAACAAAATTTATTTTATAGTCAATTAAGCAAAATGCTTAACTATTTAGGGACTTTTGCTTTAATTTCCTTAATTTTTGCCTTAGAAATAAGAAATTTAATAACTTTTTCATCTGCTAGCTTAGCTCTAATATCGTCAACAAGATTATTTTCTTGATAATATTTCTTAATTTTTTCTATCGGAACATTTTGAGTAGAAGCCATACTGTTAAAGACTTCTTCTATCTCTTCATCAGAGACAGATATCTTCTCTAATTTTGCAATCTCTGCAAAGATAAGTGCAAGATTAATGTTTCTTTTTGCAGACTCGCTGATTAGCTCACTGGTTTTAGCGTCTACCTTGTCTAAATTCATCCCTTGTTCTTTCATTCTATTGATATATTCATTTGTGAGTCTTTCCTCTTCGTTTTTGACAAAAAAATCTGGGAATTCTAATTTGTTCTTTGAAACTAATAGGTCTCCTAAATTCTTCCTTAGAGAAGACTCGGACTTTGAATCGAAAGATTTTGTTAAATCTTCTTTAACTCTTTCCTCTAGTTGTTTTTTTGATTCGAAACCAATTCTTTTTAAAAACTCTTTATCTAATTTTGGTACGACTCTCTTTAGAATCTTGTTGACTTTTATATTACATTCTATTCTTTTCCCTGCTGCGCTTTGGATTGGAAAATCAACAGGATAGTTAACATCAAAAGTTTTTTCTTCTTCTTGATTCATTTTTAATAATTCCTTTTCTATCTCTGGAATCAAGGATTTATTTCCGAGTGAAATAACAGCATTGTCACGTGATAATTCTTTGATTAATTGATCACCAAATTTTCCTGAGAAATTAATCTCCAATATATCTAAGTCTTTTACTTTTTTTCTATTTTTTATTTCTTCGTTTGTAGCAAAATTCTCCAAGAGATTTTTTATAGCATCGTCAATATCCTTCTTCTTTACAGAAAAGATTTCTTTTTTAACTTCTACTGAATCATACTTAGATAATTTAATTTCTGGAATAAATTCCACCGTTAAAGAAAAGGAGAAATCTTGGTCCTTTCTTATTTCGTCAGACTCTAAATCTTTAGTTCTTACAATGTTTAGTTTTTGTTCAGATGCAAGTTTTCTTAGATTTAAATTAATCAATCTAGTGCGTAATTCTTCATTTATTTCATTTGAATACATGGATTCAACAACATTACTAGGCACTTTTCCTTTTCTGAATCCTTTTATTTCAGCATCTTTCTGAAATAGCTTAACTACATCGGCAAAGTTGTCATTTACGTCAGATTTACTAACAATAATCTTCGCTTTTTTTTCTGTTTTACTTAAATCATTTATCTCAAATCCCATATCGTCTCCAATTGGGAGCGGGGAGACTCGAACTCCCACACCCGAAGGCGCTAGATCCTAAATCTAGTGCGTCTACCAATTCCGCCACGCTCCCATTCACAATATTTGTATCTTGTGAAAGAGTAAATATAATCGTTATCCATACAAAATCAATTAATGTAGTTTATGCTGGATCGACTGACACGGTTACTTTGTTTTTTTTGTAAAGATAATTTTGTATGGCTTTATTTATTGATTCTTGAGAGACTTTCCTAATTTTTTCTGAGAAATCAAAAGGTTCAGTTAAATCTAAATTATATAATGCTGCATGAGAAATTCTTGCATTAATAGAGGAGTTTCTTTGAAGCGATATGTCATTTCTTCCAATTAAATAATTTTTTGCTCTTTCTAGTTCTTTTTCTGTTACTCCATTACTTGCTAAATTTTCAATCTCTTTATTAATCGAATCAATGCTTTGATTTTTCTTATCTGGTGAACAGCCAATGTAGACACCAAAATATCCATAATCAAGATTAGGATTAAAAAATGATGATACCGTATAAGCTAAACTTCTTTTTTCTCGTAATTCCATAAATAACCTGCCTCCCATTCCAGACAAGATAGAATTAATTAAATGAAAAGCATACTTATCATCAGAATGTAGATTTGGAGCATAAGTTCCAATGATTATGTGAGACTGTTCTTTATCGCCCATCTTTATCGACTCGTTGATATCATGATTTATCAATTTGCAGTCATCATTATTAGGGAAGTCTGTCTTGGCTTGTTCAAGCAAAAGAGACTCATCTAATTTGTCTACTAATTCAACAACATCAAAATTTCCTACTGCAGAGAGATATATATTGTTTTTTGATATAAAGTTTTGGTGTGCTCTTACTAAATTATCTCTATTTATGTTGGCAATACTTTCTTCAGTACCAAATTGATCGAAAGAGTATGGATGGTTATTGAATAACAATTCAAAAAATTTATCGGCTACTATGGAAGCATAATTCTGCTTTTTTCTATTTAAATATGAAAGTACATCTTTTTTTGCTATTTTGATTTCCGAGTCAGAAAAAACTGGTCTTGCTATGACATCAGAAAATATAGGAACAAGCTCGTTAAGATTTGCACTTGGTCCTATCATTTTTAACCCTAGACTATTTCTTCCTGAAAATCCTTCAATTTCTGCCGCTAAAATTTCTGTATTCATTGCTATATAATCTTTACTATAATTTTCAGAACCTCTAGTAAATAATTCTGAAAGTAAGTTGAATTTCCCATTTATATTTTTTGTTTCAAATTTTGATCCACCTAATGAAACTGATCTAAGAGATATTAGAGGTGTTTTTTTATTTTGTAATACAATTAATTTTACTCCCCCCTTTAAATTTAAAACTTTGGGAACTGAGTAATCAATATCAAAAGTATTATAGCTTTTTGAAACAAATGAACTAAAAGTCTTTTTGTCATACGAAAGCTCTTCTTTGAAAGATTTTTTTAGAAGAATTTTGAGTTGTTCAGAGCTTTCTTTTTTTGAGTCCTTTGGCAAAATTAGATTTAAAGATAAGTTTTCGGGTTTGATAAATTGATTAGAAATCTCGCTAAGCTTTTCTGGGCTTATTGATTTTATGGAGTCTAAATATATTTTTTCAAAATCAAGAGATCCTGCTTCAGACTCTAAAAAGCCAATTTTTTGTGCCTGGCTTTGAACAGTTTCGTTTTCATAAAGATTCTGGGTCAATAGTTCAGTTTTTGCTCTCTGAAATTGGTTGGAATCAAAATCAAGATTAATTACTTTTCGAGTCTCTTCAATAATTAACTTTAGTGAATCTTTAAGATTGCTTGATAAAACTGTACCCCCTATGACGAATACCCCTCCATGTCTTGCTGAAAAATTATATGAGTAAATCGAAGTCACGAGTCCTAGTTCTTCTTTTAATTTTTTGTTCAATATAGAACTCTCTCCAGAACCTAACATTACTCCAAAGAGATCGAGAGTACTTGTTTTCATATTAGAGGCTTTTTCAGTTCTAAATGAAAGAGCAAAATAAGTTTCATTGACCTCTCGATAATCAACATCAACATTAAGTCCTGTCGCTTGAAACTTATCAGAAAATTTTTCATCAGCAACATCTTTTGATTTAATTTTGCCAAATGTTGCATCTATATTATCTTTTAAATCTTTTCCTTCTTTTCCGGTAACAACTATTAAATTCATATTTTTCGCATGATACCACTTGTTGTAAAAGGCTTCTAAATCTTCTCTTTTGAATCTGCTTACGCTCTTTGGAGTTCCTATAATTGGCAATCCATAATTGTTATCCTTGAAAGACTGAGAAAAAATCATCTGACTTAAACATCTACTTGGGCTATCCTCACCCCTTTTTATTTCCTCTAGAATAACCTCTAATTCTTTTTTTAATTCATCTTCATCAAATAATGGATTAGAAACAGATTCGGAAAGTATATTGAGAGCAATATCGGCAAAATCATTTGAAATTGTTGTGTAGTAAACAGTTTCATCATAAGAAGTAAAAGCATTTATATCCCCGCCGTGAGATTCGATTTGCCTTGAAATTTCTCCTACTTTGAGATTTGGAGTTCCTTTGAAGATCATATGTTCATTTACATGAGCAATTCCTCTCTGGGAATCGTCCTCATAAGCACTTCCTGTATTTATCCATACAAAAATTGAAGTAACAGGAGATAAAAAATCTGTCTTAATTATTACTTTTAAACCATTATCTAAAAAATATTGGGTAATTTCTTCTGACATCTATTGTGTTTCTAAGTCAAAAACCTTTTTCTTTTTTATTTTCTGCAAACAGAAGCGAGCTAAACTAAATACTAAATAAGAATAGAACAAGACAAATGATCCAATTTCAATATGAGTCAATATGGCTACAGATATTATAGATACAATAACTAATGCATTAAATTTTTTCATTTTGTTCAAAAAAGTCTTTTTAGTAAAAATAATATTGCTAACCATTAACATGCCGACTATAGGAAAGAAGACTAAAAAAATGTTTCGAACAATATCGTTTCCAAATAATGAGAATTTGTAATCAATAAGAATTAATGAAATTATCAACCCTGCACCCATTGGACTTGGTAGACCAACAAAAAAGTTCTCTTTTTCATTATGTGATAATGCATTAAATCTGGAGAGTCTTAATGCAACACATACGACAAAAAAAACACAGCACATTATTCCTAATTTTCCATAATGAGATAGATAAGTAACATAAATTAGAAAGGATGGTGCAAATCCGAAACAAATTAAATCAGAAAGAGAATCGTAATGCATACCAAACTCAGAATCTTTATTAAGTAATCGTGCGATCTTTCCATCTATAAAATCTATAAATGCTGATATATATAAAAAAATACAAGACCACCACAAAGGATTTTCAGTTATCAATTTAGTATCAATCCCTATAAATGAATTATTACCTGGCAAAATTTTTAGAATATTAAATACTGACAACAATCCAAAGCATAAAGAAAAAGTTGTCAAAATATTTGGTATAAGAGATATAATTCTTTTATTTTTCATATCAACCTTCTTTTCTGAATAATATTGTCTCTCCTGCAACAACATTATCGCCCGGCTTTAGATTTGTAATATAAGAAGTTGGAACGTGTATGTCGACTCTAGATCCAAATTTAATTATTCCTATTCTATCACCTCTTTCTAAAACTGAACTAGTATTAATATAACTAACTATTCTTCTTGCAATAAACCCTGCATATAAAATTAATACATGACTTTCATTATTTTCTGTTTTTAAATGTAAACATAATCGCTCGTTTTCTATAGCTTTTTCAGAGTTTGCGAAGTGAAATTCTCCATCATGATGAACATGAGCAACAACCGAAGATTTGATTGGAGAACGAGCTATATGAGCGTCAAAAATTGAAAGAAAAATGCATATTCTGTGCATTTCATTATTAGTAAATTCAGATTCATTAATTTTATCTATGGATATTATTTTTCCATCGGCCGGTGAAATTATACCTTCTTCGTTTGGTATAATTCTCTCAGGATCTCGAAAGAAATACAGAATAATTAAAAATACTAGAAAAAGAATCAACGATATGAGAGAAAGACCAAAAAAGGCAGTTCCTAACCAACAAACAAAGAAAGAAGTTAATATTGGTAAATATCCTTCTTTTGCAACTGACCAATTATAATCTATCTTCATTAGTTTTTAGCTTTGTCTACTAATTTCCTACGAAAAAGAGGTGTCATCATTGATCTCAAAGTTCCTCCAATATCTTCTATTGGATGAGACTCTCCATCTTTTAACAATTTAGTGTAATTAGGTCTTCCTGCTTCATTCTCGGCAACCCACTCTTTAGCAAAATCGCCATTTTGAATATCTTTCAAAATCTTTTTCATTCTCTCTTTAACATCTTTATCGATAACAACTGGGCCTCTTGTAATGTCTCCATACTTAGCTGTATCACTAATTGAGTATCGCATATTTGAAATTCCACCTTCATATATTAAATCGACAATTAGTTTCACTTCATGACAACATTCAAAGTAAGCCATTTCAGGGGGATACCCAGCTTCAGTTAGTGTTTCAAAGCCGGCAAGTATCAAGCTAGATACTCCTCCACATAAAACAGTTTGTTCTCCAAATAAGTCTGTCTCTGTTTCATCTTTAAAGGTTGTTTCAATTACACCAACTCTTGCTGATCCAATTCCTGCCGCATAAGCCAGAGAGATTTCTTTAGTATCTCCTGAAGGATCTTGATTTATAGCAATCAAAGCAGGTACTCCTGCACCATCTTCGTATTGACCTCGAACTGTATGTCCTGGCGCTTTTGGTGCAACCATAAATACATTTATATTTTCGTCTGGAATAATTTGCTTATAATGTATGTTAAAACCATGACCAAATGCTAAATACTTTCCGGGTGTTAAGTTTTCTTTTATATTTTCTTCGAATATACCTTTTTGGCTCGTATCAGGGGCAAGAATCATAATAATATCAGATTTTTTCACTAAATCTTGAACTTCTAGCACTTCTAATCCTGCTGCTACAGCTTTATCCCAACTTTCACCACCTTTTCTTAGTCCAACTGAAACATTTATTCCTGAGTCTTTTAAGTTTTGAGCATGCGCATGTCCTTGGCTTCCAAAACCAATAATGCCAACATGTTTTTCTCCTAGTAAATTTAGATTACAGTCTTTTTCATAATATACTTTCATACTAATTCTCCATTATTTTTTTTCTCTAGGCAGGGAAATTAATCCCGTCCTGGTAACCTCTTTTAAACCTAAAGGTTTTAATTTTTCTAAAAATTCGTCTACCTGTTCTTTGCTTCCAGAAAACTCTAATGTTAATGATTTTTCTCCAACTTCTAGTATGTTTGATTTGTAATAGCTAGCAGTTTTACTAACTGCAGATTGTTTACTTTTATTTGACGTTACTTTCGCTATTACTAGCTCTCTTTGTATACTATTAGTATCAGTAAAATCAGTTACTTTGATAACATTAATCATATTTTCGAACCTTTTAACAATCTGATCAATTACCCAATCTTCACCAGAAGTTACTAATGTTATTTTAGATAAAGAAGAATTTTCAGTAGGGGCTACGCATAGACTTTCTATGTTAAACCCTCTTGCAGTAAATAAACCTGAAATTCTTGCTAAAACACCAGGCTCATTGTCTACTAAAATTGTCAAGATATGACGCACCAAAATCTCCTTTTTTAGAAATAACTATAATAAACTAATTTAAAAGTATTATATAGTAATCAGATTAGAATTTCGATTAGCCTCAAACCCTTGTGAGATAAATGTTTTTTTAGCTGATTTTTAATATTCTTACCAAGATTTATTGTTACAGATTTTACACCAAAGGATTGGCCCATCATCTTATAGTCTGGATTTTCATGCCCTTTTCCATTTAATTGAGAATCTTCATTTAAAACTATAATTGTCAAATCTAATTTTTGTTCTCTTGCAACGATTAATTCTTGCATATTAAATTGAAAATTCTCTCCAGAAGAGATACTGACAACTTTACTTCTAGGTCGAGAAAATTTTGCTCCGATTGCTGCAGGGAAGCCATATCCCGGGGTACCTACCCCTCCCGACATGATACTGTTTCTGTAATCTGTAAAATTATAGAATTGCTGTAGATTAACATCTTCATAACTAAAATCGGAACATATTATCGCCTTGTCTCCTAAAAGTTCAGACAAAGTTGAGAATATAAATGCCTTTTTGTTTTTAGAAATTATTTTTAATTTGTTTTCAGAATTCTTTTTATGTAATAAACTCAGGTCTTCTTTGTCCCAACTAAACTTCATCTTATCTTTCAATCTAGAAAAGGCTTCTAGAAAAAAAGAAGAGTTGGTTAATATGTTCAAAATATTTTTATTATCATTAAGGAACTGCGTATTGTCTATATTGACGACTACCATTTTCTTTCCATCTAAAGATGATTCTGGGATGATTTTCTTTAAATCACATCCGATTGATATTATTAGATCAGACTCGTTAATTAAAATATTTGAGGCATAAGAACCTTCTTCCCCAACTAATCCAAAATTATTTTTACTTTTTCCTAAAACACCAAGAGATAGAATTGATGACAAGGAAGGTATTTTGAAAATTTGTGAAATTTTTTCTATATATTTAGTATTTGATTCAGCACAGCTCCCTCTGCCATAAATTAATAAGGGCTTGTTAGAATTTTTTAATGCGGATTTGAACTTATTGAAATCTTTTTTTTGTAATTCTGGATTCTCAGAATAATTTTTAAGTTTTACTTTGTTTGGTATCTTAAATTCACTCTCGCCAATCAAAACATCTTTGGGCATGTCGACAAGTACTGGTCCTTTTCTGCCAGTTGATGATATATGTAAAGCTTCGGCAATAGCTTTTGGTAAATCCACAGTTTTCCTAACTAAAGTATTATGCTTTGTGCAGGAACGTGTTATTCCAATATGATCAGCTTCTTGAAATGCATCACTCCCCAAGAAAGGTACTGGGACTTGGCCTGTAAATATTAATACTGGAACTGAATCTATATGAGCTGTGGTTATTCCAGTAACTGTATTAGTTGCAGCAGGTCCAGAAGTACATAGAATAACACCAGGCAAATTACTGGCTCGGGCAAAACCATCTGCCATATGAGTAGCAGCTTGCTCATGTCTAGTTAATATATGTGTTATTTTTTTTGCATATGATGGCATAACATCATAAATTTTTAATACATATCCGCCAGGCAAACCAAATATTATTCTTATTCCAAGCTTATATAATGACTCAAAGAAAAGTTCTGCACCTAGATATTTTTTCATTTCGATTATTATATATTAATTTTCTTCATTAACTACAAAAGAATAAGTATTAAAAGGAGATAGTGGAGACTCTCTGAAGATTAGCTTATCGTTATAATCTAAATCAATATTATGAAGAAATTTAGAACTGGTAACAAAATTTTCATTTCCCACGAAAAGCTCCTGTTTCTTATCCTTTAATATCTCTTTGCACATCTCTCTTCCAGTACCTACAATTGTAGTGTCTTGGAAATCAATGGATGCAAAATTATTTAAATCAATCTTGAAATCATATTCCGAGAGGACTATTTTTTTTTCTATTTTAGAAAATTTTGCATAAGCTAGATTCTTGTTTTTTAAATCAAACACTACAATTAGATTTTTGTAATTATATTCGCAATTAAACCCATAAGTTAGAAACGAAGATATTCCATAAACTGGTATTTTTACAAAATTAGCAAAAACATTGGCAGTAGAAATACCTACCCTTAAGGATGAAAGGTTGCCAGGTCCAACATTTACTCTAACTTGAGTAACATCTTCTACTTTCATAGATGAAACAAGAAACAATTCTTTAATCATAGGAGACAAGAGTTCACAATGATTTGGTTTTTTGTTCTTCTCTTCTAATAAAAATAAGATTTCTTTTTCTGATGAAAGGCAAACGCTTGTATTAGTTTGTGAAGTGTCAATATTAAGAGATAACATTAAATAATTAATTCTTTGAAATAATTTTTTTCTTTATTTCTTTTTCCAATTGGTTTGCCAACTTAGTGTTATCTTCTAGGAACTTCTGTGCATTATCTCTTCCTTGACCTATTCTTTCATCTGAATAAGAGAACCATGCTCCTGCTTTATCCACGAAACCAAACTCAACACCTAAGTCGATAAGTTCGCCATATCTTGATATACCTTTTCCAAATATAATATCCATTTCTGCTTCTTTGAATGGTGGTGCCACCTTGTTTTTAACTACTTTGACTCTAACTCTGTTTCCAACAACACTTTCAGTTGTTTTTATCGATGCAATCCTTCTTACATCAAGCCTAACAGAAGAATAAAATTTTAAAGCATTTCCTCCTGTGGTTGTTTCTGGACTCATATATGCTGGCACTCCGATTTTCATTCTAAGTTGATTAATAAAAATTACTGTAGATTTTGATTTTGATACCGTGGCTGTGATTTTCCTTAAAGCTTGAGACATAAGTCTGGCTTGTCTTCCAACATGCGTATCCCCCATCTCTCCATCTAATTCGGCTTTTGGAGTTAAGGCAGCAACTGAGTCAATAACAACCATATCAACAGATGCGCTCCTAACTAATTGATCGACGATTTCCAAAGCTTGTTCTCCATAATCTGGCTGAGATATAAGGAGCTCTTCTGTTTTAATTCCTAATCCTTTTGCATATGTTGGATCAAAAGCATGTTCCGCATCAACAAAAGCAGTTATTCCACCGTTTTTTTGTGTTTCTGCAATAGCATGAAGTGCTAAAGTAGTTTTTCCTGAAGCTTCAGGACCATAAACTTCAATTATTCTTCCTCTAGGAAACCCTCCAACACCAAGCGCGGAATCAAGGCCAATAGAACCAGTAGGAATTGAACTAACGTTCTTAACCGTAGAATCATCATCATCTAATCTCATTATAGAACCTTTTCCAAATTGTTTTTCTATAGATGAAATAGTTGCTTCAATGGTCTTCTTTTTATCTTTGTCTGAATCTTTTTCGGGAATTTCTGTTTTTGCTTGTGCCAAAATGTGCTCCTTTTTGATACTATACAGCATTTAACAAATTGTTTCTATCAATTAATTAATTCTTTTCTAAGTTTATCTAACGCAATCAAGCAAGTTCTCAATTTAATAGATTCTCTATTCCCCGACAATGAATACTTAGTTACTCTAGTGCCTTTTTTAGAACTTAATCCAATAAAAACTGTACCAACAGGCTTATCTTTTGTACCTCCAGTTGGTCCAGCAATGCCAGAGATAGCAACTGAAATATCGGTGTTTGATTTATTTCTGATATTTTTTGCCATTTCAGAAACTACGTTTTTGCTAACAGCCCCATAAGTCAATAAAGATTTACTCTTAACATCTAATATTGATTCTTTAGCTTTATTACTATAGGTTATTGCACCAAATTCAAAAAACTTTGAGGATCCTGGCACATCGGTAATCATGCTAGACAACAATCCTCCTGTACATGATTCAGCAATAGATATTTTAACTTTCTTTTCTAAAGCAATAAGAACGACATGGTGTGCAAGAGTAATGTTCTCGTCTGTAAAAATAAGGTCTCCCAAAACCTTTCTTATTTTCTTTTCTGTAGCAAGGGTCTCTTTTTTTGCATCTGACAAAGTATTAGATTGAGTAATTAGCCTTAAATGGATTTCATAATTATAAGGTCTAAAACCTATATAGGTTCTTTTTCGTGAAATCTTATTTATTCTTTCCGCAACTTCAGACTCAGGAGCACCAAAAATCTTCAGGGTTTTTGAAAAAGAATAAAGTTTCATCTTTTTTTGAACACTTGCTAAATCTTTTAAAAAACTATTTTTTATCATTGAATTAAATTCTTTTGGGACACCTGGAAAGAAATAAAATTTAGTAGAAGATTTGGTTAAAGTGAAGCCTGAAGCAGTTCCGTTAACATTATTAATAATAGAGCTACCTTTTGGAAAATAAGCCTGCTTCTTATTCAATGAGCTGTATTTTCGTTTTCTTTTTGCAAAAAGTTTTTTTATCTTCTCTTCTTCTTTCTTAATAAATATCAATTCTTTGCTAAAATATTCTGATGCTACCTCTCTAGTTAAATCATCTTCGGTTGGTCCCAGCCCGCCAGTAATAATTACAAATGATGAACGGGAATTAGCAATCTTAAGAGCTGAAATGATATCGTTTTTGGAGTCTCCCACACATTGATGGTAACGAATTTTCAAACCCATTGTGAAAACTTTTTCTGCAATTGAAAAAAAATTTGTATCGAGAGTTGTTCCGCTTAGGAGCTCCTCGCCAGTGGTTATTATTTCTATATTAGAATCTTTCTTCATTTATCAATTTAATAATACCTTGAATATACCTTTGTAATGCGTAAACTCTCTTAAATAATAAGTAAATTAAGTTTGGAGAAATAATGAAGATAGAAAACTGGCTTGAAGGTCACTGGGCTTTGATTCTGGGTTCCTCTAGCGGATTTGGAGCAGAGGTTTCAATAAAACTCTCAGAATATGGAGTTAACATAATTGGGGTTCATCTTGATAGGAAAGGTACAATGAAAAATGTTGAGGACATTGTTGCTAAAATTAAGAGTAATGGGGTTAAAACGGAATTTTTTAATATCAATGCTGCAGATGAAACTAAAAGAAAAGAATGTTTAGATTCAGCTCTAAAATTAATTGAGAGTTCTGAGAAAAAAATTAAAATTCTATTACACTCACTAGCATTTGGATCTTTAAAGCCTTATGTTTCAAGCGATTCCGAAAAAAACGTTACACAAAAGAATATGGATATGACTTTAGATGTCATGGCTAATTCTCTTGTGTATTGGGCACAAGATGTTCACTCAAGAAATCTTTTTAGCACAAAAGCACGCATCTATGCTATGACGAGTGCTGGTAGTAGAAAAATATGGCCAACGTATGGCCCTGTCTCTGCAGCCAAATGTGCTCTTGAATCTCATATCAGACAGTTGGCAGTTGAACTTGCACCAAGCGGAATAACAGCAAACTCTCTTTGTGCCGGTGTTACTTTAACACCCGCCTTGGAAAAAATTCCAGGCAATGATGCCATCGTAGAAGGAGCATTGAAAAGCAATCCAAGCAATAGACTAACTTTAACAGAAGATATTTCTGGAAGCATTGTGGCTCTATCTCATCCTGGAGCAGACTGGATAACTGGCAACATAATTAGAGTTGATGGTGGAGAAGAGTTATCTTAATGGATTATGAATTACAAGTTTATAATTCTCTAAAAAACAAAAAAGAAATCTTCAAGGAAATTAATCCTGGAAAGATTGGCATATATGTTTGTGGTCCGACCGTGTACAGCAGCTCTCACATGGGACATGCACGTTCTGCAATAGTTTTTGACTCTATAGTTAGATTTTTAAGATTTATAGGATATGAAACTACTTATGTTAGAAATTTTACTGATGTGGACGACAAAATAATTAATAGAGCTAACGAAGAAGGAGTCTCTGTTGAATCGATTGCCAATAAATATAAGTCGGAATATGTTGATGATATGGTCAATCTTGGGTGTATTGATCCAAACTTTCAACCATGCGTATCAGAGAATATTCAAGAAATCATAGAATTGATAGAAAAAATTATTACAACTGGTCATGCATATGTAGCAAATAATGAAGTTTACTATGATATAAATAAATTTTCAGATTATGGAAAACTCTCAAATCAGAGTACCGATTTAATGCTTTCAAACAGCAGATTAGAACTTAATCCAAACAAAAAAAATGATTTGGATTTTGCCTTATGGAAATCATCTAAGAAAGATGAGCCCTCTTGGGAAAGTCCTTGGGGACCAGGTAGACCTGGTTGGCATATAGAATGCTCTTGTATGAGCATGAAATATCTAGGTGAAACATTTGATTTTCATGGCGGAGGAAGAGATTTAATTTTTCCCCATCATGAAAATGAAATTGCTCAATCAGAATGTGTTACAAAGAAAAAATTTGCAAATTATTGGCTTCATAATGGATTAATCAATATAAACAATGAGAAAATGTCAAAATCAGTAGGGAATATAATTAATATTAGAGATGCTCTTAAAATTTGGAACAAAGATATTGTAAGAGTTTTTTTTCTAACACATCATTACAGAACACCAGTAGATTTATCAAATGAGAAACTGAAAGAGATTGAAAAAACACTTTTAAAAATTAATAAAAACCTAGAAACAAAAAATAATAACTCTACCTCTAATAGTTGTAATGATTTTAAAAAATTATGGATTAATGCTATGTTAGATGATTTCAACACCGCTAAAGCTTTTGGTTATTATTTTAAATATATAAATGAAGGTCTTCTTTCATTAAAGGATAATGAATTCATAGAAGAATTTGAAAAAACTATGGGTATCTTTGGATGGAGAAATCAGTTTGTAGAAAATCAAACATCAACCATCAAGCCCAACGAAGAAGAGATTGCATTATTAATAGCTGATAGAAACAGAGCTAGAAATGAAAAAGATTGGGAAAAAGCTGACGAACTAAGATTAGAAGCAGAAAAACTTGGAATCAAACTTATAGATTCAAAAGATGGAACAAGCTGGGAAGAGATTAATTAAACACCTATTAGCTCTTTAGCTTTACTTAGCACTGGAGCTTGAGTTTCTCCTCTACAACCAAACCAGCAAGTATTGCACTTGGTTTCAGTAAAAAAGTCTGGGGTGTAATCAGTATAATGACAAACGGCTGGCATTTCAGAACATCTTTTTACATGTCCATCTGGAGTTACTGTTATCATTGAACTACCAGCATTACATTTAGGTCCATAACCATTTTTAAAAAATAGGGGAACCTGTTTTAAATAATAGTCGCTTGAAACTATAGTGTCGCCCCACTCTTTCTTTAGTCTTATTAGTTCATTGGTAACATCTTCAACTTTTTGAATCTGCTCCTTAACAAAATGTTCCTCATTATTTGCCTTCATTACAGAATAAGAGCTATATGAAATGTTTGCTCCCCAATCTTTTGCTTGTTTCGCCATATCTATCATCTGGTCTAAATTTTCATCCATTATAATAGTGTTGATTGATATAGTCTTCTTTAGTTTGGTGGAAATTTCTGGTATCAGATTTGATATATGATTCCATAAACCGTTAACTCCCCTATTCTTAGAATGTCTGTCTCCTAAGAAGTCCAAAGAAATTGCAATTTGATCTATGCCTGCGTCATAGAGTTCTTTAGCTTTATCTATGTTGAGCATATCTCCCTTTGTGATTATTCCTGTGTAGGTAAAAAAAGATGCTGATTTAATTTGCTTAATAATATCCACAATATCTTTTCTTAGCATTGGTTCTCCACCAGTGACCATAACAACTAATGGATTAATTTTTTTTATTAAATCAGAATAATCATCTAATCTTTCTTCGTTCTTAGTCTGCCAATAATCACAGAAATCGCATCTCGCATTACACAGTTTTGTTACTTCAAGGTTTATCAATTTTGGTGATTTTGTTGCACTGGTTTGTACCCACTTTGACAAGCCCAGGACGCTAAAATTAAAAGACTCTAAAAAAGATTTGTTTCTATCCAGCATTATTATTAAAAGAAATTATTACTAAGAATTGTATTTAATTCAATTAAGAGAAATTCTTAAATTACTATTGTAATTCTTATTTATGGTTTATGATTTAGAATATGAAGCTTGCTGGGACTAAAGAAATAAAAGAAATTGATTACTTATCAAGCTCGAAATATAAGATTTCTAGTAAAATAAGGATGGAAATTGCTGGATTAAAATCTTTCGAGTTAATTAAAAGTATATTCAATCCTAAAAAAACTCTTGTGATAGCTGGGACTGGAAACAATGGAGGAGATGGTTTGGTAATTGCAAGATATCTTCAATTAAATGGGTACGAATGTGAAATATTAGTCAGCAAGAATTCGAATAAAAGCTCTTCCGACTATAAAGAGAATCTAAAAATAATTAATAAAATGGGGATTAAAATTATAAAAGAATGTACTTCTGCAAAGATAAAAAAGTTTGATTTAATTGTTGATGCATTTTTTGGGGTTGGTCTAAACAGAGAGCTAGACAGAAAAGCAAAAAATATAATAAAGAAAATCAACGCTAGCAATACCCCGGTTTGTGCTATTGATTTACCATCAGGGCTAGATGCAGACACTGGTTTAATTTATGGGGGATGTGTAAATGCAGACAGTACAATAACATTTGATTTTTTCAAGCCTGGATTATTAAGTGATCCGGGATGCAAATACAGCAAAGATGTTCATCTTGTTAAACTGCCGACACCAATTCAGCTTTCCAATAAATTAAACAATTTTTTTATTGAAGAAAGTTTCTTTAAAAATTTTTTCAAACAAAGAGATAAATCATCAAACAAAGGAACCTTTGGTCATGTTTTAGTCATAGGTGGCTCAAAGAATATGTCTGGCGCTATTAATCTTGCTGGTCTTTCTGCATACAAGACGGGCTGTGGCCTAGTAACTTTATGTGTACCAAAATGTATTAGCAATACATTGAAAAAGAAATTTCCTGAATCAGTTTTTATTGAAATTCCAAACAATGTTGATGGTTTAACTATGGATGAAAGTTGTTTTATAGATGAGATAAAACAGAAATTAATGAAAAAGCCATCTGCAATAGTTATAGGGCCAGGAATGACAAATAGGAATGGTTTGTTGAAATTAATTAAAGACGCTTTGCTGTACTTTGATTGTCCAATAATATTAGATGCCGATGCGCTTAATTTAATTTCTAAAGATTTGAGCATTATTAAAAAATGTAAACAACAGATTATTCTTACCCCTCACCCTGGAGAGATGGCTAGGATAAGTCAAAACAGTATTAAGGATATTCAAAAAAATAGAATAAGTATTGCTAAAGAGATATCTGCAATCACTAAGGCCATAACTATACTAAAAGGGAACAGAACTATTATCTCTTCACCTAAAGGTGAAACTTATATAAATAGTTCAGGAAATGAAGGAATGGCTACTGGTGGCATGGGAGATTCATTAACAGGAATAATTGCAAGTTTTATTGCTCAAGGATATAACCCATTAGAAGCAAGCATCCTCGGCGTATTTGTACATGGAAAAGCTGGAGACATCATTTCCGAGAAAAATACTAGGCGTGGGATTCTGGCTTCAGAAGTTATAGATTTACTACCAAAAACAATTTCTCAAATTGAAGAGGAGTCAAAAAAGGATATTGAAGTCAATAGAATATCAAATGTATGATTCAACTATATGCTCAATCGAGGATACAAATAAAATTGCATTAAAAGTTTCGGAAAAAATACGAGAAGGAACTATATTGCTTTTAAATGGAGATCTAGGCTCTGGTAAGACTCAATTTGTAAGATTTTTAGGTAATCATTTAGAATCCGTCGATACGATTAGTAGTCCTACGTTTCTTATATTGAATATTTATGAATGCAAGGAAAAGCTCAAAATATATCATTTTGATTTTTACCGTGTTAAAGATGTACAGGAGCTTGAGGATATAGGTTTTTTTGAAATACTAAACGATGAAGAAGGATTGATAGTTGTCGAATGGGCAGAGAGATATCAAGAGGTATTCACAAAATTTAAAAATAGGACTATAGATATTTATTTTAATTTTATAAAGGATAATATAGATTGTAGGGAGATTTTAGTTAAAGGTAATTTGTAAATGGATTTAATTGTTCAAAAGTATGGTGGAACTAGTGTAGGAAACATCAAAAAGATAAAAAATGTAGCTAGAAATATCCAAAAATTAAGAAAAAAGAAAAAGTCATTAGTTGTCGTTGTTTCGGCAATGGCGGGGCAAACCGACAAACTCCATAGTCTGACTAAAGATATATCCAAAATTCCTAACGAAAGAGAATACGATCAAGTAATTTCAACTGGTGAAAAAGTATCAGCTGGTTTAATAACCATAGCTCTTTTAGAAATTGGCGTTAAAGCCATTTCTCTAGACCCTGCAAAATTTGGATTGATTACAAATAATTTACATGGAAAGGGAACTATACTTTCTGTTGGAACAAATGAGATTAAGAAATATTTAAAAAAAGGTTTTGTAGTTGTAGTTCCAGGATTTCAAGGGATTAATTCAAACAATGACGTAACAACTTTGGGAAGAGGAGGATCTGATTTATCTGCAGTAGCAATTGCATCAGCACTAAAAGCATCTTATTGTGAGCTACTTAAAGACGATGTTGATGGAATTTACACTACTGATCCTAATCTTTATAAAGGTGCAAAAAAAATTAATTACATTTCTTATCAAGAAATGCTTGAAATGTCTAGCTTGGGATCAAAGGTTCTACAAGCCAAAGCGGTTGAATATGCAAATAATTTAAATATTAAATTGCATGTTAAATCAACTACGAAGAATTCACAGAAAGGAACTTGGGTTATAAATGAGAAGTCTATTCCAATTAAAGAAAAAAAAGTTGTTAGAGGAATCACCCACGACTTAAAACAGTCTAAGATTTCGATTCTAGGAATTGCTGATAAACCAGGAGTAGCATCAAAGGTATTTCAACCTATAAGTAAAGCTGGGATAATTGTAGACATGATTGTCCAAAATATAAGTACTGATGGTAAATCTGATTTAACTTTTACTATCCCTAAAGAAGATTTAAATAAAACTGTAAAAATCTTGCAACAAAACAAGGTAAAACTAAATTATAGACACCTATTACAAGATGATAGAATTGCATTAATATCAATTATTGGAGCTGGAATGAAAACAGAAACAGGTGTGGCATCAAGGATGTTTAAATGCTTGTCTCGTTCTAAAATCAATATAAGCATGATAACAACATCAGAAATTAAGATATCTTGTGTTATCAATAAAAATAAATGCAAGTCTGCTGTACAAGCATTGCATAAGGAATTCAAATTAAGCTGATGTCAAAAGAAGTATTAGCATATGATGTTACTTTACGAGACGGGACACAGGGAGAAGGTGTTTCCTTTTCAATAGAAGACAAGATTAGAGTAAGCCATAAACTCGATGAGCTAGGTGTAGCCTATATTGAAGGGGGTTGGCCTGGTTCAAATGATAGAGATGAAGGATTTTTCAAAGAAGCTCAAAAGCAAAATTATAAAGTATCCAGAATTACTGCCTTTGGTAGCACAAGAAGAGCTAGTCAAGATTGTGATAAGGATATAAATATTCAATCCCTATTATCTGCAAATACTTCGGTTGTTACAATTGTTGGAAAAACTTGGGACTTTCATGTAACTGAAGCTCTAGGTATAACAAATGAACAAAATATTGAATTAATTTCTGATTCAATTGAATATCTTTCTAAACGAGTTGATGAAGTATTTTTTGATGCAGAACATTTCTTTGATGGTTTCAAAGCAAACCAAAAGTATGCAACTGAATGTATTAAATCTGCAATTAATTCGGGAGCTAAAGGAGTAGTTCTCTGTGATACAAATGGGGGGTCTACACCTTGGGATATAGGTGAAATAGTCCAAAAAATTAGAAAAATTAATAAAAAAAGTATTTTGGGAATCCATACACATAATGATTCAGATTTAGGCGTGGCAAATGCATTGCAAGCAGTTTTATCAGGTGCTAATCAAGTACAAGGGACAATTAATGGTTATGGGGAGAGATGTGGGAATGGTAATCTCTGTTCAATAATTGCTAATCTCAATCTAAAAATGGGAATTGCCTGTATTTCGGATACAAATCTCAAAAAACTCTATGAAGTATCTAATTATATAAACGAATTGGCTAACTTACCCAGAAATAATAAATTACCATTTGTTGGCAAAAGCGCTTTTGCGCACAAAGGTGGAATACATGTAAGCGCAGTAGTAAAAAATAATTTAACTTATGAACATATAGAACCATCTTCTGTAGGAAACTCGAGAAGGATTCTTATCTCAGACCTTTCTGGAAAGAGTAATGTTAAATATAAATTAAACGAACTAAAGATAAATAATATTTCTGATGAAGAAATTATCAAGATAGTAAATGAATTAAAGAGATTGGAAAATCAAGGATACGAATTTGAGGGAGTTGATGCATCATTCGAACTACTTGCAAAAAAAATATCTGGTGATTATGAAGCAAAGATAGAGTTAATCGAATCAGAGATTAATACCAGACAGATAATTCCTTCGACAAAGTCTTCGGCAAGAGTAAAAATTAAAATCAATAATGAAACAATTGAAAATACAGCAGAAGGTTTAGGACCAGTCAATGCTCTTGATATAGCTCTTCGAAATGCTTTAATAAAATACTATCCACATTTAAAAGATATCGAACTAACAGATTATAAAGTTCGGGTAGTTACCGGTAGCAAGGGAACTGAATCTTTAGTTAGAGTCATAATGGAATCAACTGATGGTAAATCTACTTGGTCAACGATTGGTGTTTCTAGAGATATTGTTGAAGCAAGCTGGAAGGCTCTGATTGACAGTATTGAGTATAAACTTATCAACTCTTCTTCTTAGTTTTCATATATTTTTTAAGTGATGTTCTGAACTCTTCTTGGACTTTCTTTGTTGCTTTTTCTATTGGACCCATGACCATTTGATTGTAGGTTTCGAATGCAATAGCTTCTAAATCTTTATCCTTAGATTTTCTTGCCAATTTTAAACACACTATAGATAGATAAAACATTGATCTAAAAAGTGATTTTCTTGCTTCATTAACATTGTATTGCTCCAAAGAAGTGTTTGAATCAAGCAATGAATAAAAGCTTTGTCCTGCAAACAAACTCAGCAATTTTGACAATTCTTTAGAATTATTAGTTTCAATAACTTTTATCAAAGGAGCCTCTAGAATCGATGATAGTTGGTCACTTCCCTGGGAAAGCAGTTGCGCCAACTGCTTAAGCTTAGCTTTATCTTCAGTTTCTAATATATCTTTTATCGTATCTCTTACGTAGTCTAAAGCATAAGAGTCTTTTATTTCATCCAATTCGAGGCCTTTATTTTTTAATTCTTTTATTTCAATGATTTTATTTATTGTATCAACTGGATAAGACACATCTGGCTCTAAATCTGAATCAATTCTTGCTGTAATTTTTGGTGGAGGAATGATTCCTAATTCCGAGTACATACTTACTGTAGCTTTAGGGTCAGGTCCCAAATTAATTTTTCTCTTCTTGAGTTCAATTATTAAGTCATGCAAAGAAATCATCTTCATAGCTTAATAATAATTATTCCTCTTGGTGATTTAATGTCAAAATGTTACTTATTAACAAAAGTTAACCAAATATTGTTTTTGTTCACTTTTCCCCAAAATGGGATATGTGCTTTTAATAAGAATTCGTCATTTTTAAGATTTATTTTAATAATGAATTTATTCTTTTTGTTGTAAATCAATTCTCCTGAGATTTTAAAAGATTTTTTATCAAAGCTTTTTAAGTTACTATTGTCTAAATAGTCAGACATCTTATTTATTTCTATTGCAATCATATGTCCTTTAAAAGGAAAATCTTTCAAATTAACAAATAAGAAATTTCTTTTTAAAGAATCTTTTATTTTTAAAAAATATAAACTTTGTGAACTAGAAAAATAGTGTATTAGTTCCATGATATTATTTTGTGTTTTCAACAATATAGGCCATGCCTTTTAATGTTAATTTTGAATCAATTAAATAGTTTTTAGGGAAAAAGGATCTGAATATTTCTGACAATCCTCCGGTAACAATAACCTTGAAAGGTTTTTTGTATTTCTTTTTTATTAAATTCACAAACGAGCTTATCATCAAATAGTGTCCGTAAGTAAATCCTGAGCTTAAACTTTCCTTAGTTGAATTGCCTAATATTTTTTTTGTTATTCTAATGCTATGATTGCCTATCATTGAAGTAGACGATATTAAAGATTGATAAGAAGTTATTGGCCCAGGTATGATAACTCCTCCTATAAAAGTAAGCTTTGAATCAATTACGTCAATTGTGGTTGCGGTCCCAATGTCGACTACAATAAATGATTTTTTTATAGATATTGATTGAGCACCAACACAATTTAAAAATCTATCCATTCCAAGAGTGTTAGGCTTGTTGTATCTAAGTTTAAAATTCTTAAAAGTTCTTTTGTTTAGTATTTTCGTTTCAACGCCTACAAGTTCTTTTTTTATAATCTTAAGAACTATATCCTTGGCATATTTATTAACATACGAAATATAAACTATTTCGACTTGTTTATTTTTTAGAATCTTTTTAATAGTCCTTGAAAAATTAGATTGAATACTGCTCTTATTTACGCAATCTACAGATTGAACAGCTCCTATAGATAATTTATTATTCAAAGCTAATTTGATACTAGAATTTCCACATTCAACAAGTAATCTCACAGAATAGTTAGTATAACATTGACAAAAGGATTAATTTAGTTTTCACTTATAGCACTAGGAGGCCTTGTTTATGGAAAAAATTAAAAGAATTTGCTGGGATTGTCCAAACGAGCCAGTTACTAATTGGAAAGTTAATAGCGTTCAAGAAAGAAGAGAAGGACACTTGCTTACAATTTCTTGCGCAAAATGCGGCAAGGAATCTCAAGTGTTTGGCTGGATGGTTGGCTGTGAGTGTGATACTTGCAAAAATCAATCTATTGGCGCCGCAAAATAATATTTTTAGCAATAACTAAAATTGAAAGATGAATAATAAATCTGTTAATAAGTTTGACTTGCGTCTGAGAGAAAGACTTCTTAAAGATGGACAAGTTTCCAAAGAGGAAATTACTCAATATGATGCTTCTTTAGAAGACCAGTCTGAAAACATGTTGGATATCCAAGAAATAATTGATAGAGAAGAAGAGGAGTCATCTGATTCTGAAGAAGTAATAGAGGCATCAGAAGAAGTCGAAGAATAGTGGGAAAATTTCAATATAAAATTGTAAATTATCACGATTTTATCAAACCTGAGAGTTCATCTCATGAACTCAATATAGAAGAATCATCTGAGTCAAAAAAAGAAGCAGAAAATTCAAAAATGATTGAGAATGAATTAAACGAATTAGGAAAAGAAGGTTGGGAGCTTGTAGAAATAATCAATAATAAATTTTTTCTCAAAAGGGCATTGTAAGACAAATATAGATACTAAAAAATAAATATACAATTATTCCAAATGCACTTTGCTGATAATAATTCATAAACCAAGATAAACAAAATAAAGAACCAAATCCCTATACTGGCCAGTATAGTTTTAACAAAGAAATCCATAATCAATTTAAATAGAAATACATTATGATTGATCCAAAAATAAGACCTTCAAAAAAAGCAATCCATAAAATTCCATAGTGAGAAATGTTAAATTCTTTCATAAAGTATTCAACTAAATCTTTATGCCATTTAATAAATTTATCAATCATAACTATAGAAATAAGAAAGTAACTACACCAAAAAACAACATTAGCATTGGCAAGCATCCGTACATAGGTTAATCATCCCATAATTCTCTTTGATTTAATAGCCAAGATTGATAATCATTCTCATTTACAAGATAAGACCAATGCAACAATGATTGTTGAATTCTTCTGCTTATATTTCCGCTTTCTTTTATAGCAGACCCTGAGCTATGAATTTTTCCATAAATTGTATTTCTCCATCTACCAGAAGGTCCACAAAAAGCTAACCATCTTTTTATCTGTCTTTCATCATCCTCATGCCTTCTCCCCATATAATATTTACAGTACCATTCAAACCATCCTCGTGGATCATCAGGATGTATCCATCCAGCATCTTCCCACTCTTTCTGACTCTGACCAGATTTAATTTTAAAAAAATTAACTTCGGGTAAATAAGTCTTTGAACAATAAAGATTTTTATCTACCCCTCTAAACCATTCTTCAGGAAAATCCTTAAAACTAATTATTTCTGCGAAATATGTACCTCCGAAAATCCCTTTTTTAATCATCTCTTTTGGGGTTAGCATCGGTTTAAACATTGATTGGCTTGTCATCTTTCCAAATTCCCTTAATTACGCTTCCATCTTTCGAAGTATATTTTCCTTCTCCATTTCTTTTATTGTTTTCATATTTTCCCTCATATTTTGATCCATCAGAATATGTGTAAATACCATTTCCATGGAACTTATCATTGTTAAACTCTCCTATATACAACGAACCATCTGGAAATGTAAATGTTCCCTTCCCGTGCTTTTTATCATTTTTGTACTCACCCACATATTTTGATCCACTTGGATAAATATAAGTACCCTTGCCATGTCGTTTTCCATTTTGAGATTGTCCTTTATATTCTCCACCAGTAGGCGAAGTGTAAGTTATTGTTTTCACAATTAATAATTTACTTAATTATTTTATCGTTATCGAATTTAACAGAATGTTTTTTTCCATCTGGCAAAGTAAAGGTTCCCTTTCCGTGCTTTTTGCCTTCTTTGAATTTCCCTACAAACTTTGCTCCATCGGGATATGTCATAGTTCCTTTTCCATGAATTTTTCCATTTTTAAATTGTCCTACATATTTAAGGCCATCACCATAAGTCATAGTTCCTTTTCCATGCATCATATCATCTTTCCAGCTACCATCATATTTATTTTCTTTATATGTAAAAACTCCCTTTCCATTTCTTTGTCCATTCTTATATTCTCCTACATATTTTGTGCCATTAGGGAAAGTATGCACACCCTTGCCATGCATTTGATTGTTTTTCCATTCACCTTCATATTCTTCACCATCAGGGAAAGTAAGAGTTCCTTTTCCGTTAACTACACCTTCTTTGTATTCTCCTACATATTTTTCTCCATTAGGAAAAGTGTAAGACCCTTTTCCATGACCTTTTCCATTCTTCCATTCTCCTTCATATGTTCTTCCTTCTGCGCTAAGAACTCCATAACATTTATTCCATTTAGTTGAATCCTTTCCTTCGCATTTGGGTAAAGAAAATGAACTCCCAGTAAGCAATAATAAAAATAAGAAAATAAAACTGAAAAATTTCATAAAGTAATTGTATCAAATTTTGATAAAATTAAACCATATTATGAAAATACCTATTTATTGGGCTAAAGCGAAGCAGCATTTATCTAAAAAAGATAAGAGGCTTTCAAAAATTATTCAAAGCCATCAAGGAGCTTTATCAACAAGGAATAATCCTTTTTATTCCTTATGTAAATCTATAGTCGGACAACAAATATCAGTACAAGCAGCTGATTCTGTTTGGAATAAGTTAAGTAAGAAATGTAAAAGAATCTCTCCAAATCGAATAAATGAATTAAAGAAGACTGAATTATTACAATGCGGTCTATCAAGACAAAAAGTTGAATACATTAGACTTTTATCTAAAAACTTTTTAAATAAAAAATTTAGTATTTCTAAATTAAAAAAAATGAATGATCAAGATGCAATTAAATATCTTTGCACAAATAAAGGCATTGGTGTATGGACTGCGGAAATGTTTTTAATGTTTAATCAAAATAGACCTAATATTTTTCCAGAACAAGATATTGGACTATTAAAAGCAATATCAAAGAATTATAAAACTGATTATCCTCCAACTAAAGAACAACTAAAAAGGTTTAAGAAAAAATGGGAACCTTATTGCAGTGTTGCGACTTGGTATTTATGGAGAAGTATAGACCCTGTTGCAGTTGAATATTAATCCAATAGTTATTATTTTCTTTTAAAGTTTTTTATGAGAACCATCGCACAAGGCTTCATTGGATGTATTTTTACAACCACAAAAATATACCTTTTTGCTTTCTTGTGCTTCAAATTTTATTGGCGAGAAATCTGTACCTTTGTGAGAGCCATTACAAAAAGGTTGATTATCACTAAGACCACAAGTGCAGTAATAATAAGTTTTACCACTTTCTACTTCTACCGCAAAAGGAGATTTTTGAACAATTTTTGCTTCCATAATTAATTGTAGCAAATTTTTAAAAAGAATACCTCCTCTATTGTTTTACGAATCCTCTTTCATTCCATTCACATACAAACCCTGAGTTATCTGGCTTATAGCACATACCTTTTCCAAACATTTTTCCATTTTTAAAACCACCTTCGTATCTAGCGCCATCAGGAAAAGTAAAAACTCCTTTCCCATGAAATTGATCATCTTTTGATTGTCCTTCATATTTGATTCCATCTGGATGTGTATAAGTTCCATACCCATTTCTTTTTCCATTTTTAAATGTGCCTATATATATTCCTCCATCCATATAATTAAAAGTTCCTTTCCCGTGTTTTCTTCCGTTTTTGAATGTTCCTTTATAATTAGCTCCAGTTGAATATGTATACTTCCCCATTCCATTAGCAATATTATTTTCCCACTCACCTATATATTTATCTCCGTTGATAGCTATAAATGATCCTTTACCATGTCTTTTACCATTCTTGTATTCACCTATATATTTATCACCATTTTTAAATGTAAAAGTTCCTTCGCAATTATTCCACTTCTTATAATCATCCCCTTTACACTTAGGTAAAGAATATGAGTTAAGTGCAAATAAAAAGAAAAATAAGAGAAATAGATTTAATGTTCTCATAAGATAATTGTATCAAAAATGTGAGTTTTTAGGGAAAAAGTATTACTCCCATTCTATTGTGCTAGGTGGCTTGTTTGAAATATCAAAGACAACTTTATTAATACCCTTAACATTATTAATAATTTCAGAAGATATTAAATCTAAAA
>JAYYZJ010000005.1:0-173624 GCA_036340075.1 Thermodesulfobacteriota bacterium
AACTTTAGCTATTATTGTTCTGGGTCTGGTTGCTTTTTCAATTGGAACAGCATCAGGTGTTTTAATGGCTAAACTATTAAACAAAGTAAGTAAATCTGACATAAATCCTTTAATAGGTGCAGCTGGTGTATCTGCAGTTCCAATGGCTGCAAGAGTTGTTAGTAAAGTTGGAAATGAAGAAGATAGCTCAAACGTTCTATTAATGCATGCAATGGGACCCAATGTTTCTGGAGTGATAGGATCTGCTGTTGCTGCAGGTATTTTAATTTCTATCTTTGCTTAATTTTTATAATCTATATTGTGTAATTTTTGAATCTGGTAATATTTTTTCTTCTCTTATATAAGAGTACAAGGGCCAGAAGAAAAATATTTGTAAACCATACCTCTGGTCTAGACCATGAAAAACCATCTATATAAAAGTCTGAAAAAGGCCAGAAGATTTTAGTTGGGAAAAACTCCTTAGAATGAGAAATAGAATCTACAACAGTATGAAAAGGCCATGCTAATGCAACGTACCACAAATAATCTTTTCTGAAAAAGTATAATAAGAAAACAAGTAAGAACCCAGCAGTAAAACTATGAGAAAAGTCATACATAATAAAAACCCAATCGGGTATTGTTTCTAATGGTGGAGGACCACCAAAATCTCTATCAAAGAAAGTTCCGTTAAAAATACGTAAAATTATCCAAGGGCCAAAAGCTATAATATCGGGGCATGCGCCAAACAACAAAGCAATAAGATTGGTTCCTTTTTGCCCAAAGAGAGCTTTCCCCCATAATGCATGACTAAATGTATCCAATTAATCTATCTTTCTGATTAAATCTAATAAATTAGAATCTATAGGTAGAAATATTACTGACTTCTCATCAATAATTTTGTCATAAGCATCTAACTTTCTCATAAACTCGTAAAAACCTGGATCTCTAGAATAGGAATCAGAGTATATTTTTGTTGCTACTTTATCGCCTTCACCTTTAATTTTTTCACTTTTTGAATATGCTTCAGCCAAAATTATTTCTTTATTTTTGTTTGTTTCTGCTCGAATTTTTGCTGATTCTTCTTCCCCTTCTGATCTATATCTTTTTGATATCCTTTTTCTTTCAGCTACCATCCTATCAAAAACGCTCTGTTGAACTTCTGCAGGTAAATCTGCTCTTTTAATTCTTACATCAATCAATTCAATGCCATATTCTTTAAGTTTTTCGCTACTACCCTCTTTAACCTCATCCATTATTAATTCTCTATTTTCAGCTATTACTTCATTTAAGTTATGAGTAGCTAATTCTTCTCTTAATTCAGAATAAACAATATCTTCAATTCTAGTATTAGCGCTGAATAAGTTTCTTACTGATTTAAAGAAAACCAATGGGTCTACAATTTTCCATCTTGCAAGAAAATCGACGACTAATCTTTTTTTATCCAAAGTTAAATATTGACCTGGTGGTGCATCGGTTGACAATATTCTTTTTTCAAATCTTGTTATTTTTTCAATAAAAGGTTTTTTAAAATGGAGACCTGGCTTTGTTATTGCTCTCTTAAATTCTCCAACTTGAGTAATAATAGCCTGTTCTTTCTCATCTACAGTAAATACAAAAGTAGGAACAAAAATTAAAAGTAAGATTATAATTGGTAAAAACTTCTTCATCATATTAATCCTTAAATACTTCTTTTAGTGGTAATAAATTTATTGAACCTCCTGCTGAATCTGTACCTATTACTTTTTTTGGCCTTTTTAATATTTCTTCCATCCTTTCCAAATAAATCCTAGTCCTCGTTACTTCCTTATCTTTCTTATACTCAGAATATATCTGATTAAATCTAGCAGTGTCACCTTTAGCATTAGCAATTCTTTGTTCTCTATAAGCTTCTGACTCTTTAATCATTTTTTCAGCTTCACCTCTAGCTTTTGGGATTACATCTTCAAAGAAAGCTTTAGCTTCATTAATTAATCTTTCCTTATCTTCTTTAGCTCTTACAACTTCATTAAATGCGTCTTTAACCTCTTCTGGTGGGTCAACAATTTGTAGCTTAACGTCTGTAATCTGAACTCCAGAACTATATGAATCTAACAATGTCTGTAAGAATTCTCTGGTCTTAACTTGAATCTGATCTCTACCTGTAGTTAATGCATCATCAATTTTTGTTATACCCATAACACTTCTTAATGCTACTTCTGCAGTATTTTTAATTGTTATGTCAGGATTAGCAACTTTAAATAGAAAATTGCCAGGATTTTTAATCTTCCATTGGATAATAGCTTGAGCATCAACTATATTTTCATCTTTTGTAATCATTAAAGATTCTTGCAATACATTAATTCTTGCTCTGTCTGATCTAAAACCTATCTCTATTCTTCTAACTTTCTCTACATTAACTTTAGTTAAACTGTCAATAAAAGGTATTTTTAAATGCAGTCCAGGGTTTGAATAACTCGAAAGCTTTCCGAATCTCTGAACGACTCCAACTTCTCCTGGATCAATTGTATAAACACTTGATAACAGTGCTAAAAGTACAAAAAATGATGGTAATAAAATAAGCAATCTTTTTATTTTTTTATCTTCATCTGAACGTGTAGAAGGTGTAGAGCTACCATTGGTTCCGGACCTTTTATCTAAACTGTTAATAAAATCTATTATTGCTTTGATTAATTTAAACACTGGGATTAATTTTAACTAAAAAATCAGGATTAACCAATTTTGTTAAAATAATCTACAACTTTAGATATGGTCAAATCTCCAGTTACATTAATAGCTGTTCTAAACATATCAAGAAATCTGTCAATTCCTGCAATAATAGCAATTGCTTCTATAGGTATTCCAACTGATGTGAAAACTATTGTCATCATAACCAAGGCAACAGAAGGAACTCCTGCAGCCCCTATGCTACCTATTGTTGCTGTCATTGAGATGATTACGTACTCGGCAAGAGAAAGCTCTAGGCCTATTAGTTGTGAAATAAAAATTGCGGAAAGCCCTAAATATATAGCAGAACCATCCATATTGACTGTTGCACCAATTGGCACAACAAAAGATGAAACTTCTTTGCGAATTCCTAAATTCTTATTGGCTGTATTTAAGGTTAAAGGCATAGTCGCGGAACTACTTGAAGAAAAGAAAGCAAAAATTATTGGCTCTTTTATCTTTTTGAAAAAATCATATGGGCTACATTTGGTAACTAACTTAACTATGGTTCCATAAAAGAAGAACATGTATATCAAGAAAATTATTATTGTTAGAAGAATAAATTTTATGAGTGAAAACATAATTGCTCCATCAATAGTTGCAAGCAAATTAGAGAATAATGAGAATATTGCTATTGGGGCTAAAAACATTATGTAGTTTACTGATTTTAAAACCAAATCGTTAAAATATGAGAATATTTCTTGTAATTTGTTTTCGTACTTTCCTGAAAATCTGATTGTTATGCCTAAAAGGATTGATAGAATCATTATAGCAATCGGATTGCCTTCCGAAATCAATCTAAATATATTAGTTAAATCGATTGCCAAAACACTTAATGTAGAGCCTAAATTTACTTCATTGCTAGCAACTATCTCAGAAGATAGATTAATTATTTCTCCAGTATTAAAATTGATATTAGATCCAAGAAGTAATGCGTAACTGATAGCTATAAATGTTGTTGATAGGTATAAACCTAGAGTAAGGGGCACAATCTTTACTGCTGAAGCATTTGAACCAAATGATGCGACCGAGTAAGTTATAGTTCCAAAAATTAGAAATGGAACAAAGTATTTAAGTATTGAAATAAAATAAGTTCCCAAAAATTTAACTTGTATTGCAAGTTCTGGCAAATAAAAGGCAAAAGGTATTGCTAGTAAAAATGCAATTAACATCCATAGAGAAAGTTTTTTTTGCATTATCTTAATTTATAAGGGTTTATTCCTTAAGTCCTTCAAATAAAGTTTTATTAAGATTTTTAAGGAGATTAACCGAATCCTCAACTTTTTTTGCAATTTCTTCAGTAAGTTTTTCTGATTTTACTGTATATAGATGCCAACGAGGGAAAATAAATCGCATTTTAAAATATACATCTCCTTGCGGTGTAAGAACCGTTGCCTCAAAATTAGAAGCTGACAAGAAATTAAATTTTTCTAAAGAATAGCCGTCATAATTATTGCTTGAATCGATTGTTTCTGTTTTAGTCTTATTGCTACTTGATTGATTGCTACCTGATTTCTTTTCTGCAATCTCAACAATTTTAATTATACCTTCAGGTGTAACAGCTTTTTTTATTGCAACATCTAGAGCTTTACCACCAAAGATTTCACCACCAATTTTCCTGATATCTTCAAATACTCCTTCTACTGGATTATCTAGTTCTTTTTTTCTTAGCTCTGCCCTACTCTTTAAGTATTCACTTACATCTTGTTTTACCGAATCTTGCATCTCTGGCCATATTACATAGGCATTTAGGATATCTACATCTTTATTTTTAACACCCATTCCAATTTTATAAAGACTATAAAAAGGGGAAAGAAAAACTAAAATAATAATTAATGCTAATGTCCAAAAAAAGATTCTCATATAACAACCATCCTACTTTTTGCTAAATACAGGAAAGTTAAAGTTAAGTTAATATATTTATTCATTAAATTCAAACTCAAGATTGTGACCATAATTTAGTTTACGAAAAGATTCTTGTCTGTCTTCAAAGTATCTACAATAATCACAATCTGACGTGGGCTCTGGTATTTTGTCGCTTGAAAGTACTGATTTTAATTCCTTTAATTTTTTAGGAATCCATTTAGTACTTCCTTTATATTCCAAAAGGGTTAAATCAAATTGCAACATAGGTATATCGTTACGATTAAGAAAACCTTCTTTTAAACCATTTGCATAAAGGAAATATCCAACTTCATCAACTTCAAGATTATTATTAATAAGTAAAAATTGATAAAATTCCATTTGTCTTTTATAAGCTGGCCACCATCCATCATCCGAAATGTTAATTTCTCCAGCCTTAGATGTTGCTTTGTAATCTACTACAACAACTTTATTTGTATCTAAATTAAGCCATAAATCATCAACCGCACCAAAAAGTTCTAGGTTTAGATCTTCATCGATATATCGAACACCAACAAAATTGTTTCGCCAATCATCTAATCTTGAATCACTAAATGGTATATAATTTAAATCTTTTTCAATAAATAAAGGGTGTTTTTCTTTGCTTGCTCGATAAAAATCAAACTCATTTTTAAATAAAGCATCAACTGCGATATTAAGGGTAAATGGTGCAAACTTTACTTGATTTAAACCTTTGACAATATCTAACCAAAAACATCTCTTACAGTTAATAAATAAATCAAACTTAGTTCTACTAAGAGGAAATGGCTTCTTGGAATCAGTACGATATACTCTATTTTTTCGTAACATAGATTATAAATTCAATATATTACATATTTTGTTTGGTATCAAATTTTTTAAAAATTAAAAACTATTTTATAAATATTAATCTCGTACCCTTGTCTTGGTTGAAATAATTAAGTGCCCATTTAATAAGGACAGATGCTTTATTGTCAAATCCTATCAAATAGCAGATATGTACAAAAATCCATAGAACCCATGCAAGAAATCCTTTTGCTGAAATATAGCCTAAATCAGCTACGGCTTTATTCCTTCCAATTACTGCCAAATTACCTTTGTTCTTATATTTAAATTCCTTTTTGTATTCCTTATTCGCAGCTCTATTTTTTATTAATTCAGCGACAAAAACACCTGACTGCATAGCAACGGGAGCTATACCAGGTAGATACTGATCTTTTCCAACTGTAAATCTAGCTAAATCGCCAACGACAAAAATATTGTCATATTTTGGTATGGTGAAGTCTTTGTTCACTAGAACTCTACCGACATTGTCTAACTCAACACCAGTTGTATCATTTAAAATCTTACCCATTACGGATGCCATAACCCCAGCACCCCAAAGAATAGTTTTAGATTCAATATTCTTTTTGACCCCATCACTAGTAAAAAACACAGTATCATTCTGTATGTCTGTAACCATAGAATTAACTAAAACCTTAACACCCATTCCCTCTAGATATTTTTTAGAAATATCTGACAAACTTTTCTTAAAAGTGGGAAGAATATTTGGTAAACCTTCTAATAAATAAATCTCACAGTCTTTTTTTGTATCTAAATTATGAAAATGCTTATCTAAAGTTATAAATGCTAAATCAGCCATAGCTCCTGCTAGTTCCACACCTGTTGGTCCTCCCCCAACTATTACAAATCTTAGAAACTGTTTTCTTCTAATTGGATCTGTTTCGTTTTCTGCTAATTCGAACGCAGTAAAAATTCTTCTTCTTATTTCAAGAGCATCCTCTACTGTTTTAAGTCCAGGTGCATGTCTTTGCCAATCATGGTGGCCAAAATAATGATGACTTACTCCAGTAGCAACAATTAAATCATCATATCTAATTTTTGAATGGCTATACGTCTGGATATATCTACTATCAGGTTCAATTCCTGTTACGGAATCCATTCTGACTGTTACATTCTTTTTGTCACCAAAAATCGATCTTATAGGAGCACTAATGTCAGGAGCTGAGATTGTCCCAGTTGCAACTTGGTAAAGCAAAGGTTGAAATAGATGAAAATTTCTTCTATCAATCAAAGTAACATCTACATTGGAATCGACCAATTCGTGAACAGCATAAAGACCACCGAATCCAGCCCCTACTACAACTACATGGTGTCTATCATTTCCGTTTTTAGCCATTTGTATATTTAATTATAACTGAATAGTTAAACTTTTAATTGCTCTTCGCATTTCGTACAAATATTAGGATCGGAGCTAGAAAATGATTCATTATCGAAAAACATCCAACATCTTTTACATTTTTTATTCTTTGTTTTTTCTACTGTTACACTAACTTCAGAAGAAGTTCCTTTGGATACATTTAATTCTGATATAAGAAATACCTTTTTTAAAAGATTTAAATTCTCTTCGAGAATTAATAACTTATCTTCTGGTGACTTTATAGAAACTTTTGCCTCAAGAGAATTACCAAGGATTTTATCTTTTCTCTTTTTTTCTATCTCTTTTAAAACAATATCTCTAAAAAATAAAATATTTTCCCACTTTGATTCCACACTCTCGTTTATAAATTTTTCATTAGATAAGCTATGTTCAAAAACACTCAGTTCTGATTTATCATAATGTTGCCATGCTTCTTCAGTTGTAAAAGATAAAACTGGTGAAAGCATAATGCTTATTTCTTTGAAAATTACTGATAAAGCAGTTTGACATGAAACTCTTTCTTTAGAATCTGGTGAATATGTATATAGAACATCTTTCTGTATATCTAAATATATTGAACTTAAATCATTAGAACAAAAATGTATAATATCGTTTAGTCCAATATGAAATAAATAGGAGTTAAAATATTTGATGTAATTTTCTTTGGTTTTACCTAATCTGGAAAGAATCCATTTATCTATTTCTTCTAATTTTTCTAAATTGATTTTCTTTTCGTTATCAAAATCATATAGATTACCCAAAAGAAATCTAATAGTATTTCTAATCTTCTTATATTTATCGGTAACGGTTGATAGTATGTCATCTGAAATCCTAACTTCAGAAGAATAATCTTCTGACGCGACCCATAATCTTAAAATATCTGCTCCATTTTTCTTAATTATTTTATCTGGATCGAAGACATTGCCTTTTGATTTAGACATCTTTTGACCTTGACTGTCGACCACAAACCCATGAGTCAATACAGCTTTGTAAGGTGCAGTATTATTAATTGAAACAGAAGTTAGCAGACTACTTTGAAACCAACCTCTATGTTGATCATTACCTTCTAGGTATAAATCAGCAGGATATTTGTTATGATTTGTAAGTACTGACTTCCATGAGGATCCAGAATCAAACCAGACATCTAGAGTATCCTGTCCTTTAATTAAATCTTTTGATTCTTTTTTATATTCTTCTGGCAATAAATCTTCAACTTCCAATTCCCACCATGAAGAGGAACCATTTTTAGCAAAAATCTCTTTAATATTCTCAATCGTTTTGTCATTTATAAATACTTCATTAGTATCCTTATAATAAAAAACTGGTATTGGCAAACCCCAAGATCTTTGTCTTGAGATACACCAATCAGATCTTTCTTCAATCATTTTAGATATCCTATTCACTACTTTTTCGGGATACCATTTAACTTTGCCAATCTCATCTAGCGCCATATCTTTAAATTTATCAACAGAAGCAAACCATTGATAAGTAGCTCTAAAAATCGTAGGTTTTCCAGTTCTCCAATCATAAGGGTACTGATGATTGTATTCCTCTAATAAAATCAAAAGATTTTTTTCTTTTAAAATATCTATCACCTTTTGATTCCCTTCTTTTAATACATTAAGTCCAACTAAATCTTCTCCAACCTCTTCTGTGAACCTACCAGCAGCATCCACAGGAGAATAAACTTCGAGATTATTTTTGATACCAGTAGAATAATCGTCGGTTCCATGACCAGGTGCTGTATGAACAAGTCCTGTACCAGTTTCTTTGGTGACATAGTCTGCTAGTACAATGGGTGAGGTTTGTCCGGTTATAGGAGAAATATAATTTAATTTTATTAAATCCCTTCCTTTTATTTTAGTGATTAAAATTAATTTCTTATTAATTTTTTCTTCTAAAACTTTAGAAAGAGTTTCTTCAATAATTATTGAAGCATCATCTATTTCATAGATTCCATAGTTAAAATCTTTATTTACAGAAACAGCTTTGTTTGCTGGTAAAGTCCATGGCGTAGTAGTCCAAATAATAAGAAATAAAGGTTTACTAACTTTTTCAAATAAATCCTTATAGTTTATTATTTCTAATTTTACATAAATACTTTTAGATATGTGGTTTTCTGGATAATCTAACTCAGCTTCGGCAAGCGCTGTTCGCGAGCTTGGGCTCCAGTTTACAGGCTTTAATCCTCTATAGATATAACCTTTTGAAAACATATTCCAAAAAACATCAATCTGATTAGCTTCAAAATCAGGATTAATAGTAAGATATGGATTATCCCAATCACCTAAAACACCTAACCTTTTAAACTCTTCTTTTTGGGAGGATACAAAAGAAAGTGCAAATTCTTCACACAATTCTCTTATTTTTATCTTTGAAATATTTTTGTCTTTAATTTTTTTTGACACCTGGTGTTCTATAGGTAGGCCATGGCAATCCCAACCTGGTATATAATCAATTCCTTTTCCAGTTACAGAATTATATTTTATAATAATGTCTTTCAATATCTTATTTAAACAATGGCCTATGTGGATTTTTCCATTAGCAAAAGGTGGGCCATCATGAAGAATAAACTTTTCATTGCTTTTTTCCCTCATTGACTGATAGATATTTTTTTTGTACCAAAAATCGATAATTGAAGGTTCATTTTGAGATAAATTTGCTCTCATTGAAAATTCTGTTTTTGGTAGATTTAGTGTTTCGTTATAATCTTTACTCAATTAAAAACCTTTAATAATTTTTTCAATATTGTCATAAATTTTTCTTGAAAAGATAACCCACTGGTCCCACATTTCAATATTATATTTATCTCCTTTTACTGTTTTTACAATTCTTAAGCCATATTCTTCTTTAGATAATTCTATATCTTCCTCTTTTTCGACTATTGAATTAAAAATAGAACTTAGCTTGTGCAAGATCCGTACATTCTTTTCTTCTCCGTCTCTGATTTCTGTAATCAATAATCGTACTGGAACCGTCTTTGTACCTGCACTTGTTCTCATCATCGAAGAGCCTTGACCCCATCCTGTTTGCAATCTGGGTGTTTCAGCCCATAGCTTCATTTCCATATTAGATATATAACATCTATTATGTTCAAATTTATCAAAAAGTCATTAGATTTAGATTTAATTAAAATGTACGATATTCATATGGAAGTTTTTGATGTAGTGATAATAGGCGGTGGTCCTGGAGGCTATGTTGCAGCAATTGAGGCAACAAGATTGGGTTTGAAAACTGCATTAATAGAAAAAGAATCTTTAGGAGGAACATGTTTAAATAGAGGATGTATACCATCAAAATCATTACTTAAGTCTGCCGAAATTGCAGATGAACTTTTAAACAAATCGAAGAAAAGGGGTTTTAACTTTGATAATTTATCATTTGATTATCAAAAGATTTTGCAAAATAGCAAAACAACAGTAAGAAGGCTTAAAAGTGGTTTAAACACTTTACTCTCAAATAAAGGAATAAATATTATTGAAGGCGAAGCTTCTTTTCAAGACTCAAGTACTTTGAAAATTAAATCCAAAGACTCTAAAAATGAAATAATTAAAGCCAAAAATATTATTGTCTCAACTGGCTCCACACCATTTTTTCCTAAAGAATTAGAGCCTGATGGTAAATTAATCATTGATAGCGACTATGTTCTAGAATCTGAAGAGCTACCAAAGAAAATATGTATAGTCGGTGGTGGATACATAGGTATTGAATTTGCATATTTTTACTCAAGTTTTAACGTTGAAGTCTTATTAATAGAAAGCGAGGAAAATATTTTGCCTGCAATAGATTCCGAAATAAGTATCGAATTGAAGAAATCATATGAAAAAAGAGGTATAAAAATCTTCGAATCTTCTTTTGTAAAAGAAATTGTTAAAAATGATTCAACAGCAAGCATTATTTTATCAAACCCTGAGTCCACCATAACTATTGATAAAGTTGATAAAATATTAATTTCAACCGGAAGAATTCCAAATACTCAAAATCTTAATCTTGAATCTGCTGGTGTAAAAATAGATCAATTTGGTTTTATTAAAGTGGATGAAAACTTTAGAACAAACATAAATAATATATATGCAATAGGTGATGTCATAGGAGGATTAATGTTGGCCCATAAAGCTAGCGAAGAAGCTTTTTTATTAATAAATAAAGTTATAGATAAAGGTGAAGATTTATCTCAAAAATCTTTAATTGTACCTGCATGTATTTACTGCCAACCAGAAATTTCATATGTAGGCATTACAGAAGATTTGGCAAAAATTAAAAAGATACCTTACACATTAGCAAAATATCCATTTAGAGCAAATGGTAAGTCGCTAGCTTCGGATGAAACTTTAGGTTTCTGCAAGATTTTAATTGACAAAGAAGATAAAATTATAGGTGCTCATATCATAGGAAAAGGAGCAACTGAAATGATTGCGGAAATAACATTAGTTATGACGAATAATCTTACTTTCAAAGCATTGTCAGATACTATTCATCCTCACCCTACTCTTTCAGAAATACTTTTTGAAACTTCTCATATACTAAACAAAACACCGAGGAATTTTTAAAATGATAAACAAAAAAAGATTATTATCTACTTTTATAGATTTGGTTAAAATTGATAGTGAGTCACGTAACGAAAAGAATGTTGCTGAATATATAAAAAAGAAACTAAAAAGGCTTAATATAAAATTCAAAATTGATAATTCTAAAAATAAAACTAAATCTAACCATGGGAACATTATTGCTCGGCTTGTATCTAATCCTAAACTACCTACGATAGTTTTGTCGTCTCATATGGATACCGTTGTACCTGGAAATGGTATAAAACCTATAGTTAAAAAGAATTTTGTAATTAGTAGCGGTGACACTATTTTAGGTTCTGATGATAAAAGTGGTCTAGCAATAATTCTAGAAATCCTTGAGGTTTTTAGCACAGGAAAATTTAATCATCTAAATATAGAAGCAGCTATAACAACTTGTGAAGAAATAGGATTATTAGGAGCTAAATATCTAGACTATAAACTTTTAAAATCAAAGGAAGGTATTGTCCTCGATAGCACTAGTCCTGAAAGATTAGTAACAAAAGGTCCAGCTTCAGACTTATTCAATATTGAAGTTAATGGAATAGAAGCCCATTCTGGCGTCAATCCAGAATTAGGATTAAGTTCAATAAAAGTAGCATCTGAAATAATAAATAAAATACAAACTGGAAGAATAGGTAGAAATACGACTTTAAATATTGGAAAAATCAATGGGGGATCTGCTATTAATATCATCCCTGGTAAAACAACAATCTCATGCGAGATTCGGGGTCATAGCGAAAAGAATATTTCCAGACAGTTAGACAAAATACAAAAAATGTTAAAGAGGACTGAAAAAAAATATAAAAAACTTAATAAAAGGTTTTCAATCAAATTTAGAAAAGAGAGAATTTATGATTCTATTAACATAAATAAAAATTCTTTGATTGTGAAAAGAATACTTAAATCCTGTAAAGAATCAGGCTATAAAATTAATATCGTAGAAACTGGTGGTGGAGCAGATGCAAATTTCTTTGTAAAAAATGGTGTGAATACAGTTAATCTAGGAACTGGAATGAGAGAGTTTCACACAAAAAATGAAAAATTAATTTTAAAAGAATTTTATCAATCTGCTGATATAGTATTCAAAAGCTTATTAGATTGAATCAATTAGGTTCTGATTTATTTCGATATAATTCGAAACCACTTTGTCAGCCTCACTAAGCCGTGATTCTTCTACTGCATTAGTTATAGCTATTGTTTTCATTCCTGCTGACTTTGCAGCTAGCACACCCTTTGGAGTGTCCTCAATTACAACAACCTCTGCTGGTTGAATTTGTTCAGTTACATTTACGTCTTCTAACACTTTAATATAAGTTTCTGGATTAGGTTTGGGATAATTAGTTTCATCTGAGGAAATAATAACTTGAAAGATTTCCATAAGATTCTCTTTTTTTAATATTCTTAGAATCTCTTCTCTTCTTGCACCAGAACCTATACTTAGGATATATCTTTTAGATAAACTATTAATTAAGTCTAGAACTCCTGAATATATACCTGTTTCCGCTTCATGGTTTTTATCAAAGTATTCATGTTTCTCAGAAATTAATTTATCAATTAGGTCAGAGCTAAAATCAATATTCTCTTTTGCAAGCAAAGTAGTAAAGACTCCATTATCATCAAATGAGCAATAGTCTTTATAATAAACTTCTCTGGTTATATTCTTTTTTAAAGGTATAAGTGCATGATTGAAAGCCTTTAAGTGAAGTGATTCAGAATCATAAATAACTCCATCAAAATCAAAGATTACTAATTTTTTGGTCATAAATATGAGTTAATCATATATCCATTATCTTCAGTAATCAAAATATTTAATAAACTTTTAATGATTATAAATTCATAATATACTAAAACTCATGTTTACTAGAGGTAGAAGATTAAGAAAAAACAAAAATATGAGGGATTTGGTTGAGGAAACATCTATAAATATTAATGATCTTATCTTGCCATTGTTTATTCTCGAAGGAAAAAACAAGGTAGAAGATATACCTTCAATGCCAGGTGTTCAGAGAAAAACTATTGATTATCTGCTTGTAGATATAAAAGAAGCTATAAGTTTAGGAATTAAAGCTGTGATACTTTTTCCTGTCATACCAGAAAAGAAAAAGAATAAGAAAGCAACGGAGGCGCTAAATAAAAAAGGTCTGCTTCCTACTTCTATAAAAAAAATAAAGAAGGCTTTTCCAGAATTAATTGTTATTTCTGATGTTGCATTGGATCCATACAACTCAGATGGGCATGACGGAATATTAGAGAAAGGTGAAATACTTAATGATAAAACAGTTGAAATATTATGTAAGCAATCTCTAATTCATTGTGAAGCTGGTGTAGATATAGTTGCCCCGTCAGACATGATGGATGGACGAGTATTTGAAATTAGAAACAAGCTTAATTCAAAAGGATATGAATATGTTTCTATAATGTCATATGCTGCTAAATATTCATCTTCATTGTATGGACCTTTTCGAGATGCTTTGAATTCCGCTCCAAAAAAAGGTGACAAAAAAACATATCAAATTAATCCAGCTAATTTTAATGAATCTATAAAAGAAGTCTTAAACGATCAGAATGAAGGTGCAGACATGTTGATTATTAAACCAGCAAGCTTCTACCTGGATATTATCAGAGAAGCTAAGAATCTTTGCTTTTTGCCTATAGTCGCTTATCAAGTTAGTGGAGAATATTCAATGATTAGAACCACTGCAGATAAAGGATATCTAGATTTAAACGACGTTATGCATGAATCTCTTTTGTCGTTGAAAAGAGCTGGTGCTGATATGATTATCACCTATTTTGCCCTAGAGTATGCAAAATTAATAAGAAAATAAATTAAAAAACTAATTCTGAAGGTAATCTTTATAGTTAAGTATAAAAACCCCTGCAACAATTAGAATTGTTCCTACTATCTTTTCAGTAGTAAAATCTTCTTTTAAGAAAATAAAAGCATAAAAACACGTAAACAAAGGATAGATTGCTGTTAAAGGTACAATTTTTGAAGCTGAAGATCCAGCAAGTGCATTAAAATAAAGGTATATGCCAACAACTGCTAAAATTCCAGGTATTAGAATCAACATTAAATTTCTAAAACTTAGCTGATCAACGCTAAATGCTTCATTAGAAGTAATAAATATTGGAACAAATAAAGATGTTACTAATACAAATCTTACAAAAAGAACAAAAAGTGGTGACATCGATTGCAAACTAAGTTTCTCGAAAATTGGAGCTAATCCCCAAATTGCTGCAACTAAAAGTGCTAATAAGTTTGGATTAAGATTCATTGAGATGCTCCATTATATTTTCTAAAGAATTTATTTTTGTTGCTTCTATATTATTGATTGAATTATCGTCTCTTACAATTAATAAAGACTTCATGCCTACCTCTAAACTTGCAAGATAATCCAGCTTGTAATTGTCTCCAACATGTATTGAATTCTCGGGTAATGACCCAACCTTTTCAAGAGATTTATAAAATATTCTCTTATCTGGCTTAGAAAAGCCTGATTCTGAAGATATTGTAAAGGAATCAATGTTTTCAGTAATTTTCAATTTCTCACAGACTTTATATATTCGAGAATCAAAATTTGAAGTAATTATTACTTTGTAACCCATTTTCTTTAATTTTTTTAATGCGGGTAAAGTATCTGGATATATCTCCCAAGCTTCGGAAGAAAAATAATCATATAAATCATCAAAATATTGATCAAAATCTTTGAACATGCCTAAATCAAGAAATATATCCTTAACTAATACATACCACCAATTCTTTTCTGCATTAAATAAATCTTCACCTTGTAATGAAGTAAAATGTAACCCTTTTTTTGATGAAAAATGTTTTTTAAAAGTAGTTGATATTTCTTCTGGATTGTATTGATTTGTATAATTTTTGAGTATTTTTGAATAAGCCGCGCCTAATCCATCTTTTATAAAAAATAGAGTATCAGCTGCATCTAGTGATATAGTATTATATTTAATCATTCAACTAAATTACTTTGCAATAAGCTTTTTAATTTATCTCTTGAATATGTTTTATTTTCGCAATACAAGCTAAATTGCTCCTGATTTATCTTTCCTAGATTAAAATATTTAGATTCGGGATGAAAGAAATAAAGTCCACATATTGAAGACGGCGGGTTTATAGCAAAATTCTCAGTTAGAGAAACATTAATATTCTCCTCAACTTTTAGAAGATTCCATACCTTTAATTTTTCTGAATGATCAGGACATGAAGGATAACCATGCGCTGGCCTACTTCCCTTATACTTTTCTTTTATCAATTCATCTATACTTAAATTGCTATCATCGCCATTTTTCTCTCTTATCTTTTTATGTAAATACTCTGCACAACCTTCAGCAATCCTATCAGCAAGAGCTTTAATCAATATTGATCTATATTCGTCTCCTTTTTTATTAAAAGTCTCTGCATATTCATCAATCTCATAACCAGAGGAAACAACAAATGCGCCTAAAACATCTTTATGAGTTTTTTCTGGAGATATAAAATCAGATAGAGAATAATAATGCTCTCCTGTAGTTTCTTTCTTAACTTGTTGTCTCAAAAAATAGAACGTCTCTAATTTATTAAGAAAATTTTTATCGTAGATTTCAATACTTTCATCAATGCTAATCGCATTCCAAACTTGAGTTACTCCTTTTGGTTTAACAATATTTTCGCCAAGCATCGTTTTCAGCATAATTTGAGCATCATTAAACAAACTCTCAGCTTGTTCTCCATATTTGTTATTCTTAAAAATTCTGGGGTATACACCCTTAAGCCCCCAAACCCAAAAAAATGGTGACCAATCGAAATAATCAATAATTTCTTTTAAATTAAAATTCCATACGTTTAAACTAAAATCGTCTGTCTTGTTATTAATTAATGAAAAATCCGGAACATACTTCTTATCTCTAGCCTCATTCATTGAAACAAATTTAATATCTTTATCTTTTTTGTATTTTTTAGCATAATCTTTTTGTTGTTTAACTAAGTCTTTTTTATATTCTTTAGATGTTTCTTTATTTAACAAATCCCTACAAACTCCTACTACTAAAGAAGCGTCTGCCACATGAGCTACAACTTCCTTTTTATATTCAGGTGCAATTTTAATTGATGTATGAGCTTTACTAGTTGTAGCTCCTCCTATGAGGACGGGAACTTTTAAATTATTTTTATCAAATTCTTTTACATTTGATATCATCTCTTCTAATGAAGGGGTTATTAATCCACTCAATCCAATAATATCTGGTTTGAATTCTTTTGATTTTTCAATAATTTCACTGCACGGGACCATAACACCAAGATCCAATACTTCGTATCCATTACACCTTGCTACAACAGATACTATATTCTTTCCAATATCATGCACATCGCCTTTTACAGTAGCAATAAGAATTTTTCCCGCCGAAGTTGCGTTAGCTTTTTCTTTTTCCATAAAAGGCTCAAGATAATTAACAGCCTTTTTCATAACTCTTGCACTTTTAACTACCTGAGGCAGAAACATTTTTCCTTCTCCAAAGAGTTCTCCAACTATTTTCATTCCATCCATCAATGGTCCTTCTATTACATCTAAAGGAGATGGATACTTAATACGAGCTAATTCAGCATCCTCTTCTATTTTTGTCGAAATACCCTTGATTATTTGATGAGAAATTCTCTCTTCTAAATCATAATTTAACCATTCATCTTGATTCTTTTTAACTTCATTTGAAGATGCAATATTATTTGCAGAATCAATTAATATATCCGTAGCATTTTCAGACCTGTCGAATATTACATCTTCGACTTTCTTTAACAATTCTCTATCTATTTCTTCGTAAATCTCAAGCATTCCGGCATTAATGATTGCCATATCTAGACCATTATTTATTGCATGATATAAAAATGATGAATGCATTACTTCTCTAACCTTATTATTTCCACGGAAGGCAAAAGATAAATTACTTATCCCACCACTAGTTAACGAGCCGGGACACGAATCTTTAATCTTTTTTATTGACTCTAAAAAATTAACTGCGTATTTTTTATGTTCGTCAATTCCTGTAGCTATTGTAAGAATATTTGAATCAAAAATAATATCTTCTGGATTAAAACCAACTTTGCTTACTAAGATATCGTATGCTCTTTTGCAGATTTTTACTCTATCCTCTATTTCTGTAGCCTGTCCATCTTCATCAAAAGCCATAACAACAACAGAAGCACCATAATCTAAAATTTTCTTTGCTTGATCAATAAATACTTGCTCGCCTTCTTTAAGACTTATTGAATTCACAATCCCTCTTCCTTGAATACATTTTAGTCCTGCCTCTATAACAGACCATTTTGAGCTATCAATCATTATAGGAACTTTTGCAATATCCGGGTCTGAAGCTATTAAATTCAAGAATTTAGTCATACATTCTTCACTATTTAACATTCCCTCATCAAAATTAACATCTATAATATGTGCTCCATTTTCAACCTGTTGTTTTGCGACTTCTAACGCTTCCTCGTAATTTTCTTCTTTTATTAGTCGTGCAAATTTAGGAGAACCAGTAACATTCGTTCTTTCTCCGACTATCAGAAATGTATTAGTATCATCTTTAATTAAGTGTTCAAGCCCACTAAAAGATGATTGTCTTTCTAAAGGTATACTTTTCCTTGGTTCCTTACCTTTTATAACTTTATTAATTGATGCTATATGTTCTGGAGTAGTTCCACAGCATCCACCAACAAGATTTAATATCTTAGAATCAAAAAATTTTTCCAATTCTTTAGCTGTCATATCAGGTGTTTGGTCATAACCTGTTTCTGACAATGGATTTGGAAGTCCAGCATTAGGATAGCAAAAAGTCTTGCAATCTGAAATTTTAGATAATGTATTTGCAAAATCATAAAGAGACTCCGCCCCTAAACCACAATTCATTCCTACAGCATATGGATTGGCATGCCTTATAGATTCCCAAAATGCATTAATTGTTTGTCCTGACAAAGTTCTTCCAGATTTGTCTGAAAAAGTAACAGACAAGAAAACTGGAAAAAACAAACTAGTTTCATCGAATAATCTCTTAAGTGCAAAAATAGCTGCCTTAAGATTTAAGGTATCAAATGTAGTTTCTGGTAAAAATATATCTACTCCTGCTTCTAGTAAATATTTTGATTGTTCATAATAACTTTCCGCTAACTCATCAAAGTTAATGTTACGATTACCTGGATCTTCAACATCAGGAGAAATGGAAGCAGTACGGTTTGTAGGGCCCAATGCACCGGCAATTAAAATCCTTTTACCATTTAGATTGTCTGAACATTCGTCTATTGCTTTTTTAGCTGCTTCAACTCCTTTTTTATTAATTTCAGCAACTTTACTTTCTAGCTTATAGTCTGATTGTGCTATGCTGGTACCATTAAAGGTATTAGTTTCGATAATATCCGCTCCAGCAAGGATATATTCTTTATGTATTTTCTTGATAATATCATTATTTGTCACATTAAGGATGTCGTTATTTCCTTTTAAATCTATAGAGTGTTTTTCAAGAATTTTCCCTCTGTAATCGTTTTCTTCTAATTTATATCTTTGGATCATAGTACCCATTGGGCCATCCATCAATATAATTCTTTTTGACGATTCATCATCTAAATATTTAAAGACTTCACTTTTATTTTGATTACCATTCATCTCTTAACTGCCTCAATAATTTAAATCTAACACTAATATCTTCATTAACGAATAAATCCTTATTCTTTAAATCATCTAAAAAAGAAAACTCATCGATTCTAAAAAATGGATTATGTTTTTTTTCAAAAGCTATATCTAAAACTGGTGACAAAAGATTCTCTTTGTAACCTTCCTTTAATTTAATTAGTTCATTACTGATTTTACTCTGTTTGGAAAATAAAGATTCAATAAAGAGTATGTTGTTGTAAAGGTAATCATGTCCTACCAGAAGATTTAAATTATCAGGTAAATTTTTTAATTTGTGAAAAATAGTTCTAAACAACATAGTGACATCACCTCTAAATTTAGTATTACCTACTCCGCAATTGAATATTGTATCAGCACATAATAAATAATTATCAAACATTAGTGAAATATGTTCAGGGCAATGACCTGGTGTATGAAGAACCTTTATATTAAGTTTTCCTAATTTTATTAAATCGTTCTCAAAAATAGTGTCAAATTTAAATTCAAACAACTCCTTGCAAGAATCATGAGCTAATAATTTTAAATTATATTTATCCATAAAAAAAGAATTTTCTTTTATATGGTCAGGATGTGCATGTGTATTTATAATGTATCGGGGTTTCAATTTTTCTGTTTTAATAATATTTTCAACGATCTTTTTATCTAAGGGGTCGACAATAATACACTCATTACTTTCAATAGAAGATATGATATAACCAATATTTCTATCACTTTCAGGGACTAAAAATCTATAAATAATACATGAATCACTATCAAGTTTTTCATACATTTTTTTATTATACCCTCATAAAAAAGAGGAATTATTGTTTTTTTTGTTTTTAGCATTATAATAACTTCGTCGTCATTTAACTCTAATTGCAGCGACTTTAAATAATTGCTAAACGGAGAAAGGGTATTTTCTTTACCTTTCCTCTTCGAGTTACAAATTTTGTATATGTGAGAGGATTCATATGTCTAATAGTTTTGTAGTTAATCTAAGTTGTGCATCAAAGGATTGCGATCAAGAGTTCGAAAAAAAGGACTTATATGTATGTGATTTTTGTTTCGGCCCTCTTGAGCCACGTTATGATTATGAAAAAATCAAAGAAGAATTATCAATTGAAAAAATTCAATCAAGAAAAAAAAATATGTGGAGATACAAAGAACTGCTCCCACTTGATGAAGAACCTACTGTGGGACCAAATGTAGGATACACACCATTAATTAAAGCTGATAATTTAGCAAAAGAACTTGGTGTAAAAGATTTATATATTAAAAACGATGGTGTAAATCATCCGTCCTTATCTTTCAAGGATAGGGTCGTAGCAGTAGCTTTATCAAAAGCTAAAGAACTTGGTTTTAAAACTGTAGGCTGTGCATCAACAGGCAACTTAGCAAACTCTGTTTCTGCTCAAGCTGCTGCTGCAGGTTTGGAAAGCTTTATTTTTATACCTTCGGACTTAGAAGAATCTAAAGTTATAGGAACAAGTGTGTATGGATCAAATGTAGTTGCCGTAGAAGGGAATTATGATGAAGTAAATAGATTATGCACAGAAATATTAGGAGATAAAAAATGGGGCTTTGTTAACATTAATTTACGAACTTATTATTCAGAAGGTTCAAAAACAGTAGCATATGAAATTATAGAGCAATTAGGATGGGTTGCTCCAAAACATATTGTTGTTTGTATGGCAAGTGGTTCTTTACTAACTAAGATACATAAAGGAGTTAAAGAATTCGAAAAAATCGGTTTGATTAATCCAAATGAAACAATGATATATGGGGCACAAGCCTCAGGCTGTTCTCCTATCTCAACGGCGGTTAAAAATGATTGGGAAACGTTTAAGCCCGTAAAACCAAAAACTATAGCTAAATCTCTCGCTATAGGGAACCCTGCGGACGGCTTAAATGCGATTAACTTGTTAAAGTCTACGGAATCATACTCAGAAGATGCAACAGATGAAGAAATTGTAGAAGCAATGATTCTACTAGCTGAAACAGAAGGTATTTTTACCGAAACAGCAGGAGGAGTTACTCTTGCTTGCGCTAAAAAGTTAATCGAAAGTGGAAGAATACCAAAAGATGAATCAATCGTTCTTGTTATTACAGGTAATGGTTTAAAAACTCAAGATCCACTAGTGAATAAAATTTCAAAACCTTTTATAATAGAACCAAACATAGATTCATTTAAAGAGAAAGTTAAAGAAGGAGAACAAAATGGCAAAAGTTAAAATCCCGACACCACTTAGAAGACTAACTGGAGAAAAAGATGAAGTTGAAACATCTGCTGGAAATATATCTGATATGATTTTAGATTTAGAAAAACAATATCCAGGGATGCAAGAAAGACTATGCGATTCTGATGGGAGCATTAGAAAATTTATCAATATCTATGTAAACGAAGAAGATATAAGATTTATGGATGCAGAAAAGACTTCTATATCGAATGAAGATACAGTCTCCATAATTCCTGCTATTGCTGGTGGTATTTAATTAAAAAAGTTTTTTATTTTATTTAAATAATCTGTTATCGGATTAGCTGAATCTTGATCTATTTCTTTTTGAAACTCTTCCATTAATTCTTTTTGTCTAGAATTAATATCTCTAGGAAAAATTACATTAAGCTTTACGTAAAGATCTCCAAAGCTGTCAGAATTAAGTCTTCGAATCCCCTTTCCTTTTAATCTCATAATTTGAGCATGTTGAGTACCTGGTGGAACTTTTATTTCTGACTTTCCATCTAATGTAGGTATGTCAATCTTTCCACCAATAACTGCTTGGGGAATACTAATTGGTACTTCACAAATTATGTTTTCTCCTTCTCGAGTAAAGAATGGGTGATCTTTGACCACTATATTTACTATCAAATCACCCCTTGGGCCAGAATCAAAGGGAGCATTTCCTTCTTCAGCAATTCTTAAGGAAATACCTGTATCTACGCCTGACGGAATAGTCACATTAATTGTTTTATTTTCAGTATCTTCTGGAAAAGCTCCAGCTCCACCACATGAACCACACGTTCTTTTGTGTTGAAACGGCCCTAGATTCTGAACAACACCACCTGCTCCATTACATGCCTTACAAACATCATAAGTCTTAATTCTTCTTAATTGAATTTTCTTGTCTACACCTTTTACAGCTTCATCAAACTCTAAGACTACTTCGACTCTTAAGTCGTTATTATTGCTTTTCCTTCTTCCTCCACCACCAAAAAAGTCCTCAAAAGCTGAGCCTTCAAGTATATCTTCTAAATTGATTGATCCTCCTGGAAAACCTCCACCAGGAAAACCTCCACCAGGGAAACCTCCTCCAGGGAAACCTCCTCCTGCGCCCCCACCTTCAAAAGCTGCAGAACCAAATGTATCATATTGCGATCTTTTCTCATTATCTCCTAAGACTTGATATGCTTCATTTATTTCTTTAAATTTCTCTTCGGCTTTCTTGTCACCTTTGTTCCTATCTGGATGATATTTAAATGCAAGCTTCTTATAAGATTTTTTTATTTCATCATCAGAAGCATTTTTTGAAACACCTAGTGTAGAATAAAAATCCTTACTCATTGTCTGTGCCTTTGCCTGATGAAACAATTACTAATACAGGTCTAAAGAGTTTCTCGTTAATAAGATAACCTTCCTGAATAATATTTATAATTTTATCTTTAGGTATATCTTCTGATGGGCTAACTTCTATAGCTTCATGAAAAGTTGGATCAAAATCATCTCCATTAGAACAGACTATTTTTGTTATATTATTCTTTTCTAGGAATGAATCAAATTCTTTATAGACTGCGGACATTCCTTTATAAAAATCTGTTTCTTTATTAGCTTCTTTATATAAAATCAGACCTCTTTCGAAATTTCCAATAAATCCTAAGATATCTTTTAGTACAGTTTCCTTAGCGTATGTAGAAGCAGAAGTTTTTTCTTGTAATGACCTTTTTTTATAATTTTCAAATTCCGCTCCAAGTAATAATAATTTTTCATATACAACTTTCTGCGCTTCTTCCAAATCATCAGTTAGAGATAGATACTCCTTCAAGTCTTCTTCTTCTTTTAAAAATAAGATTAGTGCTTTTGAAAAATTAGAATCTTTGGGGATATCAAAGGAAAATGATTCGGAATTATCCTTTGTTGATTCGTTCTTTAATTTTAAAGACTTTAATAAATCAACAATTTCATCTTTAGTTTCAATTTCTTTTTCAAGAACTTCTGAGTTCTTTTCTTTCTCTGATTCCATATTGTTCTCAACTGGTATAATTTTTAGTTTTTTTATTTGTGGTACTAAAAATAAGCATTACTGTTGCTTTTTATATTTTTTATTGAACTTCTCTATTCTACCAGTAGTCCCACCGGATCTTTCTTTTCCAGAATAAAATGGATGAGATGAGCTAGATATCTCGACTTTTACTAATGGATATTCAACACCTTCGTGAGTTATAGTTTCATCAGTCTCAACACTAGAAGAAATTATAAAATTATCATCAGTGGTTATATCTTTAAAAAGAACTTTTCTATAATTTGGGTGAATATCCTTTTTCATAGGTGAAAATACTAACAGCTCAATAAAAATTTACAACTATTTATCAGTAAACTCTGCATCAACTACATCATCTTTGTTATTATCATTGTCTTTTTTATCTTTACTTTTATCTTCTGATGCTTCAGTTTCAGCTTGCTTGTTTGCCTCCTTATACATTTTCTCAGCTAAAGTATGTGAAACTTTTGTTAATTCTTCTGATGCTGCTTTAAGCTCGTCAACACTTACTGAATTTAATGATTCTTTCGCTTTGGTAACAGCATCTTCAATTTCTTTCTTTTCAGCTTCATCTATTTTGTCAGAATTCTCTGATAGTGTTTTTTCTGTTGCATATACAAGCTGATCAAGATTATTTCTTTCTGAAATCAAATCTTTTTTCTTTTCATCTTCCTCAGATTTTGATTCTGCATCTTTGACCATGTTATCTATTTCTTCATCAGAGAGGCCAGATGAAGCTTCAACTTTTATTTTTTGTTCTTTATTTGTAGCCTTATCAAGGGCAGAAACATTTAAAATACCAGATGAATCAATATCAAAAGTTACCTCAATTTGAGGAATACCTCTTGGTGCAGGAGTAATTCCATCCAAAATAAACTTTGCTAGAGTTCTATTATCAGCTGCTATAGATCTTTCACCTTGAGTAACATGAATTTCAACGCTTGGTTGATTATCTTGTGCTGTACTGAATATTTGACTTTGTTTAGTTGGTATTGTCGTATTCCTAGAAATTATAGGTGTATTTACTCCCCCAAGTGTTTCTATTCCTAAAGATAGAGGGGTTACATCAAGTAGTAAAACATCTTTAACGTCTCCACTTAAAACTGCACCTTGTATCGCTGCACCAAGTGCAACAACTTCATCAGGATTAATACCTTTATTTGGCTCTTTACCAAAGAAATCTGTAACTGTTTGCTGTACCAAAGGTATCCTAGTAGATCCTCCAACTAAAATTACTTCATTAATCTCTGAGGGTTTAAGACCCGCATCTTTTAGAGCATTTTTACATGGCTCCAATGATGATTTCACTTTTAAATCAATTATTTGCTCTAATTTAGATCTAGACAATTTCACTAAAAGATGTTTTGGTCCATTTTGGTCAGCAGTAATAAAGGGTAGATTAACTTCGGTTTCCATAGAAGATGACAATTCAATTTTAGCTTTTTCAGCTCCCTCTCTTAATCTTTGGAGTGCCATTTTATCTGAAGTTAAATCAACTCCATTCTCTTTTTTAAATTCAGATGCTAAGTAATCAATTATCAATCTATCAAAATCGTCACCACCTAAAGATGTGTCTCCATTAGTAGATTTAACTTCGATAACACTTTCACCTTCCTGTTCTCCTACTTCGAGTATAGATATATCAAAAGTCCCTCCACCTAAATCGTATACGGCTATTAATCCATCCTTTTTCTTATCAAATCCATAAGCTAAAGCTGCAGCGGTTGGTTCATTAATAATTCTATCAACATTTAATCCAGCAATTTTTCCAGCATCTATAGTAGCTTGTCTTTGGCTATCATTAAAATAAGCAGGTACTGTAACTACCGCATCAGTAATTTTAGTTCCTATATGGGACTCAGCTGCTGTTTTAAGTTTGGTTAATACATTTGCTGAAATTTGTGGGGGTGAATATTCTTTATCATCAATCTTTATCCAAGCATCTCCATTGCTATTTTTTACCACTTCATAAGGGAGAACTTTTCTATCTTCGGCTGTCTCTTCAAATCTTCTTCCTATAAGTCTCTTTGCTGAATATACAGTTCTTTCAGGATTTACTACTGCTTGCCTTTTTGCCGGCTCTCCAACTAATATTTCATTATCCTTTTGTGTGAAACTCACGACAGATGGGGTAGTCCTGTTCCCTTCCTCGTTGATAATAACTTTAGGCTCATTAGATTCTACTATTGCTACACATGAATTAGTTGTTCCTAGGTCAATTCCTATCACTTTTCCCATTAAAATACACCTCTTCTATCAATTTACCTAGAAGCTAATCATTAATAATCGGATGTCAAGGGTTAAATTAGACTAACAACTGTTGTAGCAGCTTCTTTCATTGTGGTTGCAGCTGTAATATTTAAGTCAGATTCTTCTAAAATCTTCTTTCCTAATTCAACATTAGTCCCTTCGAGTCTAACGACTAAGGGTACTTCTATTCCTACTTCTTTTGCCGCAGTTATAATTCCTTCAGCGATTGTATCACACTTCATGATTCCACCAAAAATATTAACGAGAATTGCTTTAACATTTGAATCGCTAAGTATCATTTTAAATGCTTGGGTAACTTGCTCAACAGATGCACCACCCCCAACATCTAAAAAGTTTGCTGGTTCTGCACCATGATGTTTGATAATGTCCATAGTTGCCATTGCAAGTCCAGCACCATTAACAAGACATCCTATATTTCCATCCAATTTAACAAAGCTAAAATCCCATTTCTTTGCTTCTAACTCTGAAGGTTCTTCCTCTGTTGGATCATGTAATTCGTCATATTCTTTATGTCTAAATGCTGCATTATCATCAAAGTTAATCTTGGCATCAAGTGCTTTAACAAGATTGTCTTCTGTAATAATTAATGGATTAACTTCTACTAGTGCACAATCCATATGAGTAAATAAATTATACATTCCGTTAATTATTCCATTTAACTGCTTAGTTTGATCCTTGTCAAAACCAAGAAAATATGCAATTTTCCTTATATGAAAAGGCTGGATTCCGGTTACTGGATCAATTGGTTGAGTTAATAACTTTTCCGGTTCTTCTTCTGCCACCTTTTCTATATCAACACCACCTTCAGGACTAGCTATTATTACATTTTTTTCAGACTTTCTGTCTGTAACGAAAGAAAGATAAAATTCTTTTTTTATTGTTGATGCTTCTTCAACATAAACTTTGTTAACCACCTTGCCTTCTGGGCCAGTTTGATGAGTTACTAAAGTCATTCCCAACATCCTTGCAACTTCTTCTTTGACTTCACTAGATGAGCTGACAAGCTTAACACCTCCCGCTTTACCTCTTCCACCTGCATGAATTTGTGCTTTTACAACGTATTCATTTGCTTCAATTGATTTTGCATAATTTTCAGCTTCTTCTGCATTTTCAAAAACTTCACCTTTTGAAGTAGTGATATTAAATTTTCTAAATAAATCTTTAGCTTGATATTCGTGAATATTCATTTGGCAACCTCTTTTTTGAAAAATTTTCTCCAAATCCAAAGAATTGGATCAAAATAACGATCAACAACTCTTTCTTTAACTGGAATAATAGCATTATCTGTAATTTGAATATGCTCAGGACAAACATTAGTACAACACCTGGTAATGTTACACATTCCTGATCCATGTTCTTCTTTTGCTGTAGGTATTCTATCTTCTGAATCTAAAGGATGCATATCTAATCCTGCGATTCTTAGCATAAACCTAGGACCAACAAACTTATCTTTTTTACCATGGTCTCTTAAAACATGACAAACATTTTGGCAGAGATAACATTCGATACATTTTCTAAATTCTTGAATTCTATCAACATCTTGTTGCATCATTACATAATCACCATTCTCATTTTTTAATTTAGGATCTGGTGTGAATGGAGTAATTTTTTTATTTTGCTCATAGTTCCAGGAAACATCTGTTACAAGGTCTTTTATAATTGGAAATGTCCTAATTGGTCTTACATATATAGTATCTTCAGGGCTATATTCATTCATTCTTGTCATACATGAAAGCTTGGGCTTTCCATTTATTTCTACACTACAAGAGCCACACTTCCCTGCCTTACAGTTCCATCTAACAGCTAAGTCACCAGCTTGTTCGGCTTGAATACGATGTATAACATCTAATACAACCATACCTTTGTCTACTTCAATTTTGTACTCTTCCATCTTTCCACCTGATTTATCCCCTCTGTACAATCTGAAATTTCTAATAGCCATTATTTACCCCTTCTTTAATCTATCATTAAGAACTTCTTTGTCTAATTCTTCTATTGTTGAGTTAGCTATCCTCTCTAAATCTGGATCTGCTTTAATTCTTTGAATTTTTTCTGTTTTCATTGAACCATCAGAATTCTTACTGACAACAACATTGTATTGCAACCATTCGTCCCTTTCTCCTGGACAATCTATTCTAGTATGAGCTCCTCTACTTTCTTCTCTTAATAAGGCTGATTGAGCAACAGCTTCAGCAGTAATAATAAGATTTTTGAGAGACAAAGCTTCATGCCAGCCCGGATTAAATTGACACGCACCATCGGCTTTAACATCTTTATACTTTTCTTTAAAATCTTGCAATTGTTGTATACCTGTTTTTAATAATTCATCTGAACGAACAATTCCTACATTGTCTTGCATAGCTTCTTGTAATTCCTCATGCAGCAAATAAGGATTTACTCCTGTGTCTCTATTTAGTATATCTGTAGCATTACGAATGCTTTGTTTTACTTGATCATTGTCAATTATTGGAGAGCTGGATAAATTATTTATATAATTCCCTGCTCCATCTCCAGCCAATTTACCAAAAACTAGAAGGTCTGATAAAGAATTACCTCCTAATCTATTTGCTCCGTGCATACCGCCAGAAGCTTCACCACAAGCAAAAAGACCTTCCACCTTTGACATTTGAGTATCTGGGTCAACTTTAATTCCCCCCATAAAATAATGCAAAGTTGGTCCAACTTCCATAGGATCTTTGGTGATATCTAATTCTGCTAAAACCTTAAATTGATGATACATTGAAGGGAGTTTCTTTTTTATATCTTCTGCGCTTCTCTGGCTGGCTATATCTAAGAAAGCTCCGCCATGAGGTGATCCTCTTTCCGCCTTTACTTCCGCTCTAATTGCTCGTGCAACAACATCTCTAGTTAAAAGTTCAGGTGGTCTTCTTGCACTTTTATCTCCAGAAACAAATCTAGCAGCCTCTTCTTCTGTATCAGCAGTTTCTGAAGCAAAAGTTTCTGGAACGTTATCAAACATAAATCTTCTACCTTGATTGTTAACTAATATTCCACCTTCTCCTCTTACTCCTTCAGTAACTAAAGTGCCACGAACTGAAGGTGGCCAGACCATACCAGTAGGATGAAATTGAGTAAATTCCATATCCATCAATTCTGCACCTGCATCATATGCCATTGCATATCCGTCTCCAGTATATTCCCAAGAATTTGATGTTATTTTCCATGCCTTTCCACCGCCGCCGGTTGCCATAATAACAGCTTTTGCTTTAAAAATTATGAAATCTCCACTATCTCTCCAAATTGCCACCATACCGGAAACTTTGTTTCCATCTTTCAATAAATCTAACCCGGTACATTCCATATATATATCTATACCTTGATGAACACCGTAATCTTGAAGTGTTCTAATAATCTCCAAACCTGTTCTATCTCCAACATGTGCCAAACGAGGATATCTATGTCCACCAAAATTTCTTTGATTAATTAATCCATCTTTAGTTCTATCGAAAACTGCGCCCCACTCTTCAAGTTCACGTATTCGACTTGGTGCTTGTTTTGCATGAAGCTCGGCCATTCTCCATGTATTAAGGAATTTTCCTCCACGCATTGTATCTCTAAAATGAACTTTCCAATCGTCTCTTTCATCAACATTAGATAATGATGCAGCTACACCACCTTCAGCCATAACTGTATGAGCTTTTCCTAAAAGGGATTTGCAAATTAGTCCTGTACTTAATCCTTTTGATGAACACTCAATTGCTGCTCTAAGACCAGCACCACCTGCTCCAACTACAATAACATCATGCTCTATTAATTTAATTCCATCTAAATCCATAATTAATATCCCCAAGTGTTGTAATCAACCCAACTTCCATTTGCCACCATTCGTACATAAATATCTGCAAAAGCTACCCATATCATGCTAATCCATGCCCATAGCTGATGTCTTCCATTGAGCCATGAAACTCCCTGCCAAATTCTATAATTAAGGGTTGGTTTTCCTTTAGGACAAGTATAGCAATCTTGACCACCTCCAATTACATGTCTAAAGGCATGGCATCCAAAAGTATATCCAGCCAATAGAATTGGATTCAATAGCAAAACAATTGTTCCAACTCCAATCCCAAACTCACCATTTCTAAAAAAAGCAAGGAATGCATCATAAGTTAAAATAAAAATAAAAAGTAGTGCGATATACATTGTGTATCTATGAAGATTTTGAAAAAGAAACAAATTAGTTTCGCCCTTATAGTCTTCTTGCCCTATTCCTTGTACTGCACAAGCAGGAGGTGCCATAAAATAAGCGCGGTAATAAAATTTTCTGTAGTAATAACAAGTTAATCTAAAAGAAAGTGGACCAAACAAAATAAAAATAGCTGGAGATGCTGGAATTAAATTAGGCCACCAAGTAGGCCATGATCCAAGCAAGCTATGACTTAATGGAGCAGACCCTAGTGCCGTTGGATCTATAAAAACAAGTGGTGAGTAAAAAGGAGATAGGTATCCTCCAAAACCTTGTGCTCCTGCGCTCCACCAATAATAGTCAGCCTGAAATACCGCCCATGTTGTGTATATAACAAAAGCAAAGAAACCTAAACCTGTCCATAGTGGTTCAATCCACCAGTTGTCCAGTCTGTTTGTTGTACCTAATCTGATAGTACCTGAAGCATTTTTAATTTCGGCCATTATAAAACTCCAAATTAAATCTTAGACTTTACGAAAAAGATTAACCTCTATTATAACTGAATTGATTAAAAGGTTATTATAAAACATTTTATATTATTTTGAGATTATCAATAAGATTACAAAGGTCTTTTACGTGAGAAGCCGATACAGCCAATTCTTTCTTCTCGTCTTCAGACATACTTACTTCAACAATCTTTTCTACTCCTTTAGAAGATAAAACAGCTGGCAGACCAAGGAACTGATTCTTGATTCCATATTCACCATCTGCAAAAACACATGTAGGTAGCAATTTCTTTTGGTCTTTTAAAATTGATTCGGCCATATCAATAGCTGAAACCCCTGGAGCATAAAACGCGCTCCCAGTTTTTAGAAGTTTCACAATCTCTGCTCCTCCATCTCGAGTACGCTGAATAATCTCATCAAGCTTTTTATTTTTAATTAATTGAGAGATAGGGATTCCTGATACTGAAGTGTAATCTTTAAGAGGAACCATATCATCTCCGTGTCCCCCTAAAACCAATGCACTAATATTAGATGCAGCAACATCTAATTCCATTGAAAGAAAAGCTTTAAATCTAGCAGTATCAAGCACTCCAGCCATCCCCATAACTCTTTCCTTTGGGAAATTACTTACTTTGTAAGAGACATAGGTCATCGCATCTAGAGGATTAGTTACTACTATTAATATTGTATTTGGGGAATTCTCAACAACCTTTTCTGTTACTTCTTTAATAATTTTAGTGTTAGTTGTAATTAAGTCATCTCTGCTCATACCAGGTTTTCTAGCAAGACCAGAAGTAATAATTACTAAATCTGAATTTTTAGTATCTGAATAATTATTCGTTCCAATGATTTTAGAAGAAGATCCTGAAACAGATAGCATTTGGGTTAAATCTAAAGCTTTTCCTTGTGGCAGACCTTCTACTATATCAAGTAAAACTACATCTGATAAATTTAATTCTAAAGCTCTATATGCAGCAGAGGCACCAACATTACCTGCACCAATAATTGATATCTTTGGAAGATTTGACAATTAATTAAAGAACCCCCGTTCAACATAGATTGTATTTTATACTTGATCCATGTTTTTTATTATTGCATCACCAAATTCAGAACATTTAAGAAGATTCGCTCCTTCTATTTGTCTTTCTAAATCATAAGTAACATCTTTATCAAGTACGGTTTTTTCCATAGCCTTTACTATTAAATTTCCAACTTCTCTCCAACCAATATGTTCAAACATCATAACACCTGACAAAATTACAGAACCTGGATTCACTTTGTCTTGTCCTGCATATTTGGGTGCTGTACCATGAGTTGCTTCAAACAATGCTATCTCGTCTCCTATATTTGCACCAGGGGCTAATCCTAAACCACCAACCTGAGCTGCACAAGCATCAGAAAAATAGTCACCATTTAAATTAGGTAAAGCTAAAACATCATACTCGTCAGTTCTAGTTAAAATTTGTTGTAGCATGTTGTCTGCTATTCTGTCTTTAATAACAATCATTCCTTCAGGAACTTTACCATTATGCTTGTCCCACAAGTCGTCTTCACTTATAGTAACATCTGCAAATTCATCCTTTGCTAATTCATAACCCCAATCTTTAAATGCACCTTCAGTAAATTTCATTATATTGCCTTTGTGTACAAGTGTGACACTTTCTCTATTGTTATCGATTGCATACTGAACAGCTTTTCTTACTAAACGTTTTGTACCAAATGCACTTATTGGTTTGATTCCTATGCCAGAAAGATCTCTTACGTTAGCACCAAGTTTATCTTGAAGATATTTAATTAATTCATTTGCTTCTTGCGTGTTGCTTTCATATTCAACTCCAGAATATACATCTTCAGTATTTTCTCTAAAAATAACCATGTCCATGTAATGTGGGTTTTTTACAGGTGAAGGTGTTCCTTCAATCCATCTAACAGGTCTAACACAAGCATACAAATCCATTATTTGCCTTAAAGATACATTAAGACTTCTTATTCCTCCTCCAACAGGAGTTGTAAGAGGTCCTTTTATTGAAACTAAATATTCGCTAATAACATCAGTAGTTTCTTGAGGTAACCATTCTTTTGTAATTTCTAATGCTTTTTCTCCAGCATAAACTTCTGCCCATGATATTTTTTTTGATCCTTTAAAAGTTTTTTCTACGGCGGCATCAAAGACTCTAACTGAAGCTCTCCATAAATCTGGACCTATCCCATCTCCCTCAATAAATGTAATTATTGGATTATCAGGAATATTATAAGTTCCATCCTGGTTAACTGTAATCTTGGCTCCGTCACTTGGTATTTTTACGTTTGACATGTCAATTCTCCCTGTAATTAGTACAATGAAAAATATAATAAATAAAAGGAAAAAATCAATTATTAATTTGCTTTTTGCATTTGTCGTAGAACAGTTTGAAGTATTCCACCATTATAAAAGTATTCTACTTCTACTAGTGAATCGAGCCTACAAAGAACTGTTATTTCTCTCTGGTTATCACTATTCTGAACTTTTACCGACAATTGAGAAAGTGGCTTCAAATCGCTTGAAATACCTGTTATTGTAAAAAATTCATCCCCTTTGATTTCATGAAATTCCGCATTTTCACCATCAATAAACTGTAGAGGTAAAACTCCCATTCCAACCAAATTACTTCTGTGGATTCGTTCAAAACTTTCTGCTATTACGGCTTTAACTCCTAAAAGCATAGTCCCTTTTGCAGCCCAATCTCTGGAACTACCTGTTCCATATTCTTTTCCTGCTATGACAATTAAAGGAGTCTTAGTTTCTTTATAGCTCATCGCTGCATCATAAATTGGTAAAGTTTCATTTGTATCAAAGAACCTTGTAAAGCCTCCTTCAACATCTTCTAACAATTTGTTCTTTATTCTAATATTTGCGAAAGTTCCTCTCATCATTACTTCATGATTTCCTCTTCTTGACCCATAACTATTAAAATCTTTAGGGTCGACTCCTCTATTAGTTAAATATCTTCCTGCGGGTGTATCTTCAGTAAAAGAACCAGCTGGTGATATGTGATCTGTAGTAATTGAGTCACCTAAGTATGCTAGAACTCTTGCATTCTCAATATCTGGCACTTTTGGCAAGTCATTTGAAAATTCATCAAAGAAACCTGGCTTCTGTATATAAGTCGACTTTGTATTCCATTCGTAAATTGAACCCTTAGGAACAGAAATCGACTCCCATCTTTTGTCACCAATAAAAATGTTGTTGTATCGATTAACAAAAGTGTCAGGAAGAATTGAACTATTAACTGTTTCTCTGATTTCATCATTGCTTGGCCATATATCTTTCAAATAAACATTTGATCCATCAGTTGATGTTCCTATTTTTTCTTCATAAAAATTAATATCAATAGTTCCAGCTAATGCGTAAGCAACAACTAGTGGTGGGGAGCCAAGATAAGACAATCTAATTAATGGATGCACTCTCCCTTCAAAATTTCTGTTACCACTTGAAACTGCTGCAACATGCAAGGAATTGTCTGTAATTGGTTTCGCCACTTCATCTGGCAAAGGACCACTGTTGCCTATACATGTTGTGCAACCAAAACCAACGGTTTTAAATCCAATATCAGATAAGCTTTTAAGCAATCCAGCATTCTCTAAGTAATCAACAACAACTTTTGATCCTGGCGCTAAACTAGTTTTTACATAAGAAGGCACTTGTAATCCTAACTCTGTTGCTTTCTTAGCAACTAAGCCTGCTGTAATCATTACGTAGGGATTTGAAGTATTTGTACAGCTTGTTATTGCTGCTAAAACTACTGAGCCGTTACGTATTGACTCGCTTGAATCTTCAATTTCAAAATTATCATCATTAGTAATTTGTCTTGATTTCAACTCTTGCTTTAAATTGCTTTTCATTTCTGACAAAAGAATTCTATCTTGAGGTCTCTTTGGTCCAGCAAGAGCTGGTTGAACCGATTCAAGATTTAAATATAATGTTTTTGAATATTCTGGGTCTTGGCTTGAGGCATCTCTAAAACTATTTTGATTTTTATAATATTTTTCTACTAACTCAATTTCCTCGTCAGTTCTGCCAGTTAATTTTAAATAATTTAATGCTTCTTGATCCACAGGAAAAAACCCCATAGTTGCACCATATTCAGGAGCCATATTTGCAATTGTTGCTCTATCCGGTAGCGGCAGATTATCCAAACCAGGGCCATAAAATTCAACAAATTTACCAACAACGCCTTCTTGTCTAAGCATTTCAGTAATATTTAGAACTAAATCAGTCGCGGTAACTCCTTCGCATAAATTTCCTTCCAACTTAAATCCTACAACATCAGGGATTAAAAAATATAAAGGCTGTCCTAGCATAGCTGCTTCTGCTTCAATCCCACCTACTCCCCATCCAAGAACACTAATCCCATTAATCATTGTTGTATGCGAATCTGTTCCAACTAAAGTATCAGGTATACAAACTTCTTGATTGTCTTGATTAACTTTTTGAACCAATTTGGCAAGGTATTCCAAATTAACCTGGTGAACTATTCCATTTCCAGGGGGGACGGCTCTAAAATTAGTAAAAGCTTCTTGTGCCCATCTTAAAAAAGAATATCTTTCTTGATTTCTTTCAAACTCAAGCTTTGTATTCAATGAGAGAGAATCTTGCTCTCTGAAATAATCAACTTGTACTGAATGGTCAATCACTAAATCTACTGGAACTAATGGATTAATAGAATCAGTTTTTCCACCTAGTTTGTTGACAATGTCTCTCATAGCAGCCAAGTCAGCAACACAAGGAACACCAGTAAAATCTTGCAATACCACTCTAGAAGGTTTAAATGGTATTTCAAATTTTTCATTATTATTAGCAATGAATTTTTTAATTAGTTCTTCTTTAACAATTTTGTTATCAAAATTTCTAATTAGATTTTCAAGAAGAACTCTGAGGGAATATGGCATTAATTTTAAGTCAAAAGACAAATCTTCCGATAATTTAGGTAATGAATAAAAAGAAAACTTTTTTCCATCATCAGAAAGCTCTTTAGTTACCAAATAATCACTTTTATTCATCTATAATTACCTTTCAGCAAAATTAATCTTTTCAATTTGTTTAATTTTATCAAGTCTAGATTCATGTCTTCCGGATTCATAATCAGTCGTTAGCCAAAGTTCAATAATGTTTTTAGCAACGTCTGCTGAAACATATTTAGCACCTAACGTAATAATATTAGAATCATTATGTGATCTAGACATTATTGCTATATTTACGTCATTAGCTACTACCGCTCTAATATTTAAATATTTATTTGCAACTATATTCATACCGCAACCAGAGGCACATATTAAAATTCCTCTTTGATATTGATTTTGAGAAACTCTTTTTGCAACCTCGGAAGCAGAGTCTGGATAATCAAATGCATCTTCCGAATATGTTCCAAAATCTTTATATTCGAATTTTAATTTTTCTAAATATTCTTTTATCTCTTCCTTAAGGAAGAATCCTCTATGGTCAGAACCAATAGCAATTTTCATTTTACTCCTCGAATTTTTTAAAAACTAAAGTACAGTTTGTTCCACCAAAACCAAAAGAATTACTTACTACAACTTTAATATCTTTCTCAATGGAAACATGAGGAACATAATTAAGGTCGCATCCTTCTTGAGGATTGTCTAAATTTATAGTTGGAGGAACTACTCCTTCGTGTATAGCCATCGAACAGATACCTGCCTCAATACCTCCAGCAGCTCCTAAAAGATGACCAGTTATTGATTTTGTAGAACTAACAAGAAGGTCTTTAGAATGTGAATTAAAAACTTCCTTTATAGCATTAGTCTCATTAATATCATTCTGTTGAGTAGAGGTTCCATGAGCATTTATGTAATCAACTTCATCGTAATTAATTTTAGAATTTCTTAAAGCAGAATTCATACAAATAACTGGGCCTTCTATCGAAGGTGAAGTTATATGATGTGCATCTCCACTCATACCAGAACTAAGAAGTTCAGCATAAATAGTAGCACCTCTCTTTTTTGCATGATTTAACTCTTCAAGTATTACAAGTCCTGAGCCCTCAGACATTACAAATCCGTCTCTATCAGCATCGAAGGGTCTTGAAGCTCCTTTTGGATTATCATTTCTTGTTGATATTGCTCTCATAACATTAAAACCTGATATTGCTACATGTACCAAAGGTGCCTCAGCACCACCTGCAACCATTGCGGTTGCATCCCCTCTTTCAATCATCATAGCCGCATAAGCAATAGCATGAGCTCCAGCGGCACATGCTGTAGCAGTAGCGCAATTAGGACCTTTTAAATTGTTAAAAATTGAAACATAACCTGCGGCCATATTGGGCACCATTGAAGGGACAAAAAATGGTGAAACTCTGGAAGGACCCTTGTCTTTGTAAACAACTACATTGTCTACAAAAGTTTGAATACCACCTATGCCTGAACCTATATAAGAACCTATTAGATGAGAATTTTTTTCAGTTATTTCTAGACCAGAATCTTTAAGTGCCATTGAAGCAGCTGCTGCTGCATAACAGATAAACACATCGCTTCTTCTAGCTTCCTTTGGATCCATAAAGTCTTCTGCATTAAAATCGGAGGGAACCTCTCCCCCAAATTTAGTCTTTAAATCAGAAGCATCAATCCTTTTTAGAAAATCAATCCCTGAAATTCCTTCTTTAACTTTTGGCCACACCTCCTCTTTCCCAATTCCAAGAGAGGAAAGCATGCCTACACCTGTCACTACTACTCTATTCATTATTATTTCTTATTTTTTTCTATGTAATTAATGGCATCACTTACTTTTAATATTTTTTCAGCATCTTCATCCGCTATCTCAACACCAAATTCATCTTCCATGCTCATTATCAACTCGACAAGGTCTAATGAGTCTGCGCCTAAATCCTCTATAAATTGAGAATCAAGAGTAACTTCGCTCTCGTCTTTTCCTAGCTGTTCAGCAATCATTGTAATTACTTTTCCTTTAATTTCGTCTGACATATATGTCCTCCTTAGGTGTAAAGACCACCATTAATCTTTAATATCTCTCCAGTTATATATGATGAATCATCTGAAGCTAAAAACAATACGGCTTTTGCAACATCTTCCGGTATACCAAATCTTGACAAAGGAATAATCTCTTTATACTTTTCTTTTATTGCATCAGGAAGAACATCTGTTATATCAGTTTCGATAAATCCTGGGCTAATAGCATTAACATTAATATTTTTAGAACCCAACTCCTTTGCTAAAGATTTAGTGAATCCCATGATAGCTGACTTGGTAGATGAATAATTAACTTGTCCTGGGTTTCCCATTTCGCCTACCACAGATGTTATATTTATTATTTTTCCATACTGATTTTTAATCATTGATCTAACAACATTTTTTGTACAGTTGTATACTCCTTTAGTGTTTACTTCAAACACTTCGTCCCATTGCTCTTCTTTCATTCTCATAAAAAGAGAATCTCTAGTTATTCCTGCATTATTAATCAAGATATCAATCTTTTCATATTTTTCCAAAATGTATTTGATTTTATCTTCTACTTCTTTCGTATTGGCAACGTTAAAATTCAGTATCTCACCTGAGCCACCTGAATCCTTAAGAGTACTTAAAACTTCTTTGGCAGAATCTTCAGAATTTCCATAATTGATAATTATCGTTGCTCCTGCTTTAGCAAGTTCAAGACAAATCGCCCTACCTATACCTCTAGATCCACCTGTTACTAATGCGATTTTTCCTTCAAGCATAATTATATTTTGTCCAAATCGGCTTTTTCACCGAAATTTAAAACTTGGCAATCTGGGACTATTCTTTTAATCAGCCCTGATAAAACATTTTTTGGTCCAACTTCCAGAAAAGATTTAACTCCTAGATTCTTGTTTAGATAATTTATTGATTGATGCCATAGGACTGGACTAACCAATTGATCCAGGAGAAGATCTTTAATCTTGTCTTTGTCATCCATAGTTTTAGCATTAAAATTGGAAACCATGGGAATTTTAAAATCGAGAAAATTAACCGAATCTAAAACAACTTGCATTTTATCAACTGCTGATTTCATTAGTTCAGAATGAAAAGGAGCGCTTATATCTAGTAGAACGACTCTCTTTGCTCCTGCTTTTTTTGCTAAATCAGCTGCTTTCTCTACTGCCATTTTGACTCCTGAAATTACTACTTGTCCAATACTATTGTAATTTGCAGGTGCTACATAAGATTGGTCATTCGATGCTTCTTTACAAATTTCATTTACTTGCTCGTCTGGCAAACCTAAAACTGCAGCCATACCACCTACTCCAACTGGAACAGCTTCTTGAGTATATTCACCTCTTTTTCGTACTGCCCAAATCGCATCCTCAAAATTAAGTGATCCAGATGCTACTAAAGCTGAATACTCACCAAGGCTATGGCCAGCTACGAAACATGGTTTGATATCTTTTATAGATGTTAGAACTCTATGGGCTGCTGTACTTACAGTTAATATAGCAGGTTGTGCATTTACAGTTAAATGAACCTCTTCACTTTCGAAGCACAATTTTTTCATATCAATTCCTAATTTTTCACTTGCTTGAGCAAAAGTAATCCTTGCCTCTTCAAAGTTTTCATATAAATCTTTTCCCATTCCTACATACTGGGAACCTTGTCCTGGAAAAACTAAAGCTAACATTTAAGTGCTCCTTTATTTTTTATCATATTAGTTATCAATTCTTTCTAGAATTTTGGTATTCCTCAATCGATCTAAATCTATGAGAAATTTTGAGTTCTCCGGATTTTTTATCTTTAGAAAGTCCACTTAAAGTAATTTTTTGGTGATTTCTTCTCTTTCTAACTTTAGATTTTGAAGTTTTTCTTTTTGGTACTGCCATAATAATGTCCTTTAATTTGGTATTATAGGGCAAAATTATTATTTTACAACTTGCAATAACTTTCTTGTGATTTCGTGAGATGGAGAGGTAAAAACTTCCTCAGTATTACCCATTTCTACTATTAATCCTTCAGATAATACAAGTACTTTTTCACATAAATCCTCTATTAATCTATAATCATGTGTTATGAACAAAACTGTAAAATTTTTACTTCTTAATAATTCCTTAATAATTGAGATTATCTCTATCTGTGATTTAACATCCAATGAAGACATTGGTTCATCAAATACAATGAATTCAGGATTCGACAATATAGCTTTTAAGATTAATATTTTTTGCCTCTGTCCACCGCTTAAGGTAGATGGAAATTGATTTAAAATTTCAATAGGCAGCCTTATTTTAGAAAGATTATTTTTAATAATTTCCTTTTTTTCATTAGAATTATATTTTTCAATATTAAAAAATGAATCTAAAAGTATATTCTGAATCTTCCTTTTTGGATTCAAAGAACCGAGTAAATCTTGAAAAACAATTTGAGCCTTATGTGAATAATCTTTACTGCTAATTTGATTTATATTTTTACCATTATATAGAATCTCTCCCGAACTAGGAACTAGCAACTTAGTTATTAACTTTGAAATTGTACTTTTTCCTGAACCACTAAGACCTATTAAGCCTACAGCTTCTCCTTTATTTAAAGAAAAGTTTAGATTGTTTAATATCAATTCTTTCTCTTTATCAAACTTAAAAGAAATATTATTTAGATTTATGAGTTCAGTTCTTGAATTAACTATTTCTTCTACTTCTGGAAGATTATTTCTTGCTAGTGATCTAGAGTCATCATAGTATCTTCTAATTTCAAAAACATTTTTATATTTTATTATTTTTTTATCTTTAACCTCATAACATTCGCTAGAATAATTGGAAACTATTCTTGGGTCATGAGTAATAATTAGTATTGTAAGTTGTCTATTGGTTGAGATTTTAACTAATAAGTCCAAAATAAGTTTTTCATTTACTGCATCTAAAGATGATGTCGCCTCATCTGCTATTAACATTTCTGGATTATTTTGAAGGGAAAGAGCTATTAAAACTCTTTGAGCCATACCTCCGCTAAGTTCATGAGGAAACTTTTTTAATAAAATATCTATTTCGTGAAAACCAACTTCTAATAAGAGATTAGTTGCAATTTTTTTAACTTCGGAATCATTAAGTTTGTTTTTTGCATTCGTTTCGAAATGCTTTAAAACAGTAAGAGTAGGATTTAATGATGACAAAGGCTCCTGTGGTATATAGGATATATTTTTTTCATATCTATCTACGATTTCTTGACCGTTGTATTTAAATGACTTAAATTTCTTTTTTGCATTATATAGAAATTCTTTTGACATTAAAGAATATGCAAACAATGATTTTCCTGAACCGCTTTCTCCTACAATCGATACTATCTTCCCTTTTTCAATACTAAAATTAGAGTCTTTGAGTAAAACTTTATCCTCAGCTTCTAAAGATGTCAGGATTAGAGATTCAACTTCCAGTAGATTAACCATATAAATTAAATCTTAGTTTATTTCCTACTAATATAAAAGTGTATAATTGTTTTATGGAGAATTTATTCAAAAAGATTCTTATGGCTGGTCTTGTTTTAGTTGTCGGGTCAACTCTGGTCTTTGTTTACTTAAATCACATTAAAGCAGTAAAAATTGAAGCTAACTTAGAAGTAAATAGTTTGATTCAGAAAGAAACCTTCAAAAATAGAGATGAAGTACTTTCTTATATTAAAAAATCTGAATCAAAAAAATACAGTAATTCTTCATACTTGCTACCTTTGCTTTCTAGCAACTATTTTCTTAAAATTAATAACAAAGAAACTGCTCTAGAAATTTTGAAAAATATTTCTAATTCAGAATCTCCTCTCATTAATGACTTAGCTTTTTCTTTACAAAGCAGAATTTATGCAGAGATGGATATTTGCGACAAATCGAGAGATTCTTTTAAGAAGATTAATTCTTATAATTCAATAGCAACAGATACAAGAACTTATATAGGAAAATGCTTGGAGGTATTGAACTAATGTTTCTATACATTTTAATTGGAATTGCTGGCGGTTTTATGAGTGGGTTTATGGGTATAGGTGGTGGTCTAATTATGGTTCCATTGTTAGTGATATTGGCAAAATTTACTCAACATATGGCTCAAGGAACATCTTTAGCTGTTCTTACCTTGCCAGTTGTGATTTTTGGAGCATACCAATATTATCAAGAAGGTAATATAAACATGAATGCCGCAATAACAATAGCTATTTTCTTTTGTATTGGCATATTTCTAGGTTCAAAGACTGCTCATATGCTTTCTTCAGAGAATTTAAAAATTATATTTGGTTTTTTGATGATTTTTATTGGAATTAGAATGATAATCAATTAGAAGTGAAACAATCACAATACTTAATTAAATCTTCCTTGTTCTTAAACCAAATCATTTCTTTATCTTTTTTCAACCAAGTTAATTGTCTTTTAGCAAATCGTCTAGTGTTAGTTTTTATTTTTTCTATAGCTTCATCTTTAGTTAAATCTCCCTTAAAATATGAGCATATTTCCTTATATCCTATAGAACCAAGCGGCTTAATGTTGTAGCCAAAGGATTCAATTAAAGCATCAACTTCATCAAAAAGTCCTTCTGATATCATTTCATCGACTCTAGCATTTATTAATTCATCCAACTTACTTTTAGAAATTAAAAGAGCAACCTTAATAATTTCACAATCTTTAAGGGGAATTTGTTCTTCTTCTGCAAACAACTCTGATGGAAGTCTGCCAGTTAGTTGATTTATTTCTAAAAATCTAATTATTCTTTGACTATCATTGGAACTTATTTTTTTTGCTTGAACTGGGTCAATATCTCTGAGCTTATTGTACATATGCTCTATCCCATTAGAATTTAGCTCTTCCAATAATTTATTTCTATCTAATTCATTTTTAGATAAATCGGAAATCAGACCATCTACTAATGCTTTAATGTAGAGCTGTGTTCCTCCTGAAATAATCAATTTGTCTTTACTAGATAAATCTATTACTTCCCTAGCAATTTGCATATATTCCCATGCGTTAAAATCCTGATCTGGCTCTATTATATCAACAAGGTGATGTCGTATCTCGCTCATTATATTCTTTGGAGGCTTACCTGTACCTATGTCAAACTTTTTATAAACATGCATTGAGTCTGCTGAAACAATCTCTGTTTTGTATCTTTTTGCTAATTCAATAGAAATAGTTGTTTTACCACTTGAGGTAGGCCCAGTTAGTATTATAATTTTTTTTTCGTTTATTTTATTCTCGGAAATCTTCAATGTTCTTATCAAGTGCTTCTTTTCTGCTTAATCTTATCTTCCCATCTCTTTCTTTGGATAAGCACTTTACTAGCACTTCATCTCCTTCTTTAAGAACATCGGAAACTGTTTTTACCCTTTCTTTTGCAAGTTCTGAAATGTGAATTAGACCATCAAGAGTTGGACTTAGTCCAACTATTGCTCCAAAGTCTAATATTCTTTTAACTTTTCCTATGTAATACTCTCCAGCATCAATATCTCTAACTATGTAAGATATATCTTTTAGAGCTGATTTTGCATCTGACTCATTAACTGCTATCACATTAACCTGGCCTGAATCATCTATATCAATCTTTACATTATTGTCTTCTGTAAGTTTTTTTATGTTCTTTCCGCCGGAACCAATAATATCCTTAATTTTGCCTGGATCAACATGAATTGTTGTTATCCTAGGTGCATAAGGTGAGATATTTTCTTTTTTGTCACTTATTGTTTTTGCCATTTCCGATAAAATATGTAGTCTTCCTTGCTTTGCTTGCTCAAGAGCCTCTTGTAGTAATTCTTTACTAATTCCTTGGATTTTGATATCCATTTGCAAAGCAGTAATTCCTTCTGATGTTCCACATACTTTAAAGTCCATGTCGCCAAGATGATCTTCGTCTCCTAAAATATCTGAAAGAATTAAATGATTTGCATCTTCTTTGATAAGACCCATTGCTATACCAGCAACGGGAGCTTTTACCGGGACACCTGCGTCCATCAAGGATAAAGAAGATCCACAAACAGTAGCCATTGATGAAGAACCATTGGATTCTAATATATCTGAAACTAGTCTTACAGTATATGGAAATTCTTCCGAACTAGGCATAACTCCCATTACAGCTCTTCTAGCTAACTCCCCATGACCTATTTCTCTTCTCCCAGTTCCTAGCCTATTTGAGACCTCGCCAACACTAAAAGGTGGAAAATTGTAATGTAGCATAAAGGTTCTTCTTTCTTCGCCTTGTAAAGTATCAAGTCGTTGTTGATCATCTTTTGAACCAAGCGTACATGCTACCAATGCTTGAGTTTCCCCCCTGGTAAAAACTGCGGATCCATGTGCTCTATGAAGAACGCTAATTTCAGTTGATATATCTCTAATATCTGTAAAAGATCTGCCATCAATTCTAATTTTTTCACTTACCATCATATCCCTAACTGCAGTTTTTTTATAATTATCAAATATATTTTTAAATTCTTTTTCATTAAAATTTTCGTCTTCTGAAATTTTATTTAAGGTGTTGGTATATAAATTCGAAATAGAAGTATTTCGATCTTGCTTTGATTTGATTCTAATAGAGTTTTGCATCTCTTCTGCAATTAATCCTTCTACTTTTTCAACAACTTGAGGGTTTAAATCCTTTTCAGGGACAACTCTTTTTTCTACACTATCAGAAATTAACTTAATTTGAAGATCGATTATTTCTTTAATATGAGAATGTCCGAACATTAAGGCATCTATAATCTCATCTTCTGGCACAGTATCTGCTTCTCCTTCGACCATAAGTATCGCATCCTTACTGCCGGCTATTATAAAATTTAAATCTGATTCCTGTATCTGTTCATAAGTAGGATTACAAATAAGTTCATTATTTACTCTTGCTACTCTTACTCCACCTAATGGTCCATCAAAAGGTATATTGGAAACTGTTAATGCAGCAGATGCTGCTGTTATAGCAAGTACATCTGGTGGATTCTCAGAATCAGCTGAATAAACTGAAATAATGACCTGTGTTGGATAATTATAATTCTTTGGGAACATAGGTCTTAATGGCCTATCAATTAATCGAGAAATCAATGTTTCGAATTCAGTGGGTCTTCCTTCTCTCTTAAAATATCCTCCTGGTATTCTTCCAGAAGAAAAAGCTTTCTCTTGGTAGTTTACAGTTAGTGGTAAAAAATTGTCGTCTACTGGCTCCGAAGAACTTACAACTGTAGCAAGAACTTGTGTCTCTCCAATTTGAGCAAGAACAGAACCATCTGCTTGTTTCGCTAACTTTCCTGTTTCTAAAGTATAAGTCTTGTTAGCTATTACTTCATTTATGTTTTTATATGAACTCATCGAAACTATTTTCTCAAGCCATGCTTAGAAAGAATCTCGACATACTGATTATTGTCTTTTCTTTTTATGTATTTTAACAATTTCCTTCTTCTTTCGATCGCCAACAACAAACCTCTTCGTGAGGATGTGTCTTTTTTAAAAGTCTGGACATGCTTAGTGAGTAATTCTATTTTTTTTGACAAAATGGCAATTTGAACCTTAGTTGAACCAACATCTTTTTCAGTGGATCCAAATTCACTAATTATTTCCTTCTTATTTAAACTCAATCATAAACCTCTCTATTTTTAATAGCTTAATAATTAATCAATTATCTTTAAAAATCAAGTACGATTCTCTTTTTGTAAAAACAGTTTCATTTTTGAAGATACATACCTGCCTTCTTTATCAAATTCATTGTTAATTAAACCTACCGGGTATTGGTTAATAGTAAGCACCTTATTTAGGTCTTTTTTTGACTTTATGCTCAATTTGTTAGATAAATTTATCAAGAAGTCTTTATCGATTTTCTTATGATTATTATGTTGTTTTAATCTTTCTAATAATTGAGAATTTATTTCAACTGTACTAAATATTTTATCAATATTAAAAAAATTAGCACAATTGTCTTTCATTAATGAGAAATAATTATTTGAATCATCAAGTTCGAATATACCGGTTGACAATCTTCTTAAATTAGCAACGGTGGCACCTAAATCTAATCTATATCCTATATCTCTAATCAGTGCTCTAATATATGTTCCTTTTGAACAATCGACTTTTAGTTCAAAACTATATTTTTTAATATTTAAAATAGTAATGTCATATATAGTAGATGCTCTTTCAGGTAATTTTATTTCTCTACCACTCCTTGCATACTTATATGAAGGTGTTCCTTTTACTTTAATTGCTGAATAGCTAGGTGGAACATATAAATACTCTCCTAGAAAAGAAGCTACTGTATTTTGTAGTTGCTTTGTTTTAAGGGCTCTTACTTTGTTTGTCTTTATAATTTTTCCTGAAATGTCTAAAGTTTCTGTTTCTATACCAATAATTGCTTTAACTCTGTATGTTTTTCTATCTTCATCTATGAATGGTATCAGCTTTGTAAGATTTCCTAAAAAAATTGGTACTACTCCTGTTGCAAGAGGATCGAGTGTGCCAGTATAGCCAGCTTTTTCAGCTCCAAAGTGTTTTTTAATCTTATTGGTTATATGAGATGTTGTCATCCCATAGGGTTTATCAATTAATAAAATTTTATCCATTTTTTAATTCATTAACAATTTTTTCCGTTAAAGCTTCTAGTTTTCCATTAAATGTAAAACCGGAGGCATTTTTGTGTCCGCCTCCTTCAAACTTTTGTGCAAAATCTGATAAATCTTTAAATCCATTGGCTCGTAAACTAATTTTCCATTTATCATTATCAATCTCTCTTATGAATATCCCTATCTCTACATCTGAATAATTTAGTAGTGAATTTGCTATACCCTCAGAATCCTCTTTTGAAGTTGAGGTCTTATCATAAAAAGATCTGGTGCAATAACAAATTGCGGTTTTAAGTTGCTTATGAAATTCAAGAGTAGAATATATAGAAGATTTTAGCTCTAATCTTTTTATTTCGCCACTGTCATATACGTTATTGTTTATTAATTCTAAATCTCCTCCTCCGGATAATAATTTGGTGCAAACATCAAAAGTTTCTACGTTAACATTAGAATTTCTAAATGATGAAGTATCAGTAATTATAGTTGCAAGAAGGGAAGTTGAAATTCTTGAATCAATAGCAACTTTAATTTCTTTTTGAAATTCCATAATTAATCTATGTACTAAAATACCAGTAGAAGATGCTTCGGAATCTATATATGTGCCTTGCGCATTATATATTTTATTGTTTTCATGGTGATCAATTACAATAATTGATAAGTCTTTATCCTTCATCTTAGAGTTAATATAAGTTTCCATTTCTTTTCCTGTTCGTTCTAAATCATTCAAATCTAAAAGAATAATTAAATCTAAATCCTTAGGGAGATTTTCAATAGAATTGTAAAATGGGATTTCTTCCGATTTTAGAAAAGATAAATAATGAGGGATATCATCTCGATTATATATACAACAAGCCTTAGATAAAATATATTTTAAGAAATAATACAACCCAAAAGAAGACCCTATAGCGTCACCATCGGGATTATAATGAGATACTATTAATATCTTTTTATTCGAATCAATTATTTGTTTAATATCAAAAAGGTTAGATTTTTCAAAACTTCGAGAGTCCATCTTCTTTACTAGATAGTTTGATTTATTTTATCAAAAGTATAAATTTCTATTGTATCTCCTTGTTTAATATCTTCTGTATTTTCAAACCCTATCCCACATTCAAATCCACTTGAAACTTCTTTGACATCATCTTTGAATCTTTTTAATGATGTTATAGTAGTTTCAAAAACTATCTCCTCTTCCCTCTTTATTCTTATATTGTGTCCTCTTACAGCCTTACCGTCATTGACGAAACACCCGGCAATCTTTCCTTGTTTAGAAAGATTAAAGACTTCCCTAATCTCTGCATATCCAGTAATTTTTTCTTCTAGAATTGGGTCAAGTAGACCTTCGAGTAATTCTTTTATCCTATCAAGGATTTCGTAAATTATTTTATATGTTTCACATCTAACTGATGATTTGTCTAATAATGCTTGAACTTTACTTTCCACTTTAGTTGAAAAACCAAGAATTATTGCTTGTGTAGATTCTGCTAGCATGAAATCAGATTCATTTATATTGCCGACTCCAGAATGAACAATTTTTGCCTTACATCGATCTGATTCAAAATTAATTAGCGCAGATACTAGCGCATCAAGAGAACCCTGAGTATCAGATTTAACTACAACAGGTAGTTCTTTAATTTGATTAAGCTGTAAATCTGTATCGATAAAATCTAATCCAACAGTATGAGGTTTGTAGGATTTTTCTTCTTCAATTGCTGACAATCTATTTCTAATGACATCTTTAGCAACTTTATCATTCTTGACTATATTATATTGTAAGCCAGCTTCAGGAACACCATCTAATCCAAGTATTTCAACAGGATATGACGGACCAGATGATTTTAGTTGTTTTCCTTTGTCGTCAATTAAAGCGCGAATTTTTCCTGAATTCGTACCACAAAGAATTATGTCTCCTTTTTTAATTTCTCCTTCTTTGGGAATTAAAGTTGCAACTACTCCTCTACCTTTATCTAAGTAAGATTCTAGTATATAGCCTGAAGAAGGTACGATGGAATTCGCTTTTAATTCCATAACATCGGCTTGTAGAACTATAATTTCTAACAAATCATTAATTCCTTTTCCATTAAGTGCCGATACTGGAACAAAAGGTACGTCACCACCCCAATCTTCTGGAGTAAGTCCTTGTTCAGACAATTGGCTCTTGATAGACTCAACATTTGAATCTTCTTTGTCAATTTTGTTAACAGCAACAATAATAGGAACACTTGCGGATTTTGCATGACTTATAGCTTCTATTGTTTGTGGCATAACCCCATCATCGGCCGCAACAACTAATATGATGATGTCAGTCAAACTTGCTCCACGAGATCTCATTGCGGAAAAAGCAGCATGACCAGGAGTATCTATAAAGACTAAATCTTTACCATTAACATCTACGCTGTATCCTCCAATTGATTGTGTTATTCCACCGTGTTCTTTATCAGCAACCTTAGACTTTCTTATATAATCAAGCAAGGAAGTCTTTCCATGATCGACATGACCCATAACTGTTATAATTGGTGGTATAGATCTTATATCAGAGTCTTTACGGACAAAACCTTGCTCTAGAACTGTCTTTTCATTATACGAATCAACTTCTACATCATAATTAAATTCTGAAGCAATAATAGTCGCCTCATCTGAATCAATTTCATCTTTAGCAGTTAATTTTAAGCCCAGCTCTGATGCCTTGTTGATAACTTGATTAATTTTTAATTTTAATTTGCTTGCCAAAAGAGTGATAATAATTTTTTCTTGTATTTTAATTTTATTAATTTTAACTTTAGCTTTTGTATCTTTATCTTTTTCGATATCATTGCCTATTTCTTCTGTTGCTGCAGAATCTTTTTGATTCTTAGCTTTCTTTGCAAAATTATTTGATATTAAATATTCTTTTCTGCCTCCAGGAAGTTTTGCTCTTACTGCTTTTCTTAACACATCCATTGCATCTTCATCGATAATCTCTTCTTTGGATGGCTTAATTTGAACTTTCTTCTTCTCTACTGGTTTGCTTTTTTTAGTTTCTCTTTTCTTTTCTGCAACTGCTTCAGGAGGGAATTTTGGTTTTGGTTTTGCTTCTACCTCATTCTTTTTAAAAGGCTTATTAGTTTTTTCAGTTTTTTGTTTTCCTTGAGAAGGTGAATCCTTTTCTTTTGCTGGATCATAAACTCTTTTGCTCTCTCGCGAACTTGGTTTAACAGATTTTTGATTTTGCTTGGCTTGTGATTGATTTGTCCTTTCTTTAGCTTTATTTTGATCTAAATCTTTTTCTTCGGAAGATACCACTTTTTCTATTTCTTGTTCTGGCTCTTTCTCTTTATCTTTAACAATTGGTGCTTTCTTTCTTCTTATAGTTACTTTTGCACCTGTTCTCTTAACTATATCTCTTGGGGATTTCTGCGTTTTAATGTTTGTAGCATCTGGAAAGAAAGAATTCTTAATTCTTAAAACATCTTCATCTGTTACAGAGCTTGCTGAACTTCTCGCAACAATTGACAACTCTTTGCATTTAGACAGTAAATCTTTAATTTCTACTGAAATTTCTAAAGCTAAATCTTTTAATTTGGTTTTTCCCATATTTCTTTAATTTACCCTTTATTTTTCCTTATTTTCTTCTAAAGAATCTTCTTCGCTCTCCTCTTCTTCAGATTCTTCGTCAACATTTATATTTCTTAATTTTTCTTGCAATGCAGTTCTTGCTGCTAATTGTATTTTTTCTACATCTTCGTCACTAGATATTCCTGATGATTTTTTTACATCTTCAGCGTCTCCAAATGCTATATCCTCCAATGTATGAAAACCTCCAGCAAATAATAAATTAGCATTGACCTCGGATATGTTGGGAAGAGTTAGTAGTAATTTAACTACACTTTCTTGTTCTTCCTTAAGCTGTTCGTCGGTTTTGACTGTAATTTCCCATTCTATTAATTCGGAAGCCAATCTTACATTCTGTCCCTTCCTTCCTATTGTTAATGAAAACTGATCCTTGTCTACTATGACTTCCATTATTTTTGAACCTTCATCAAGGATTACTTTTGTTACTTGAGCAGGAGATAAAGCATTACAGGCAAATTTGGCTATATCCGCAGACCATGGAACTATGTCTATCTTTTCTCCCTTAAGTTCTTGTATTATGTTTTGAACTCTTGATCCTCTCATTCCTACACATGCTCCTACTGGATCAATGTCGGAGTCTGATGAAGATACCGCTATTTTTGTTCTTCCTCCGGGATCTCTAGAAATGCCCATAATTTGAACAATACCCTCATTTATTTCTGGGACTTCAGACCTAAATAAAGATTCTACAAAATCTTTATGAGCTCTTGAAATTACTAGCTGGGTTCCCCTTTTGTCTTCTTCAATCTTGAGCAACACTGCTCTTAATCTGTCTTTTGGTTGAAAATATTCTCTAGGAACTTGTTCATCATAGGGAATAATGGCTTCTGTCCTTCCTATATCTACAACAATCGTGCCTCTCGAGATCCTTCTAACGATTCCATTAATCAATTCGCCTTGTCTGGTTCTAAATTCCTCATAAATAACTTTCGCTTCAGCTTCTTTTAGCTTCTGAATAATTTTTTGTCTGGCATTTTGAATAGCTATCCTCGTATAATCAGGACTTAATTTTACTCCTATCTCTTCATCAATCTGAACCTCTGGATCAAATTTTCTTGCTTCTTCCAGTGAAATTTCCATGTCTTCGTCAAAAACATCGTCAACTACTTTTTTAAATTCAAAAAGTTCTAACTCGTTATATTCGTTAAATTGACATTCTAAATCCTTGTAAAGAGGATCTGTCTTTAATAATTTATGTGCAGCCGAGACTACTGATTCGTTAACCGCTTCAAGAATGATTTCCTTATCTATTCCTTTATCTTTTGATACTGACTCTATTACTCTTGCTAATTCATCTAAACTCATCTACTCTCTCCTTCTTCTAATAATCTATTTGTTCCTGGAGAAGAAACTTCTAATATATAAGAAGATTCAAATAAATCGTCAAAACCGTCAATATTATTTATTACATTATTAAATTTTACACAGTCATCAATATTCACTCCTTGATCTTTATCGATATAAACTATCAATTTTAAAGAAGAAGAACTTTTTGTAAGTTCAATATCAACTAATCTGTATTCAGTGGTTTTGCACTGCCTTTCTAATATATCTAGCACCTTTGTTTTTAAATCCTCTGTCATTTCTTACCCTAATAAAAAAAGAAGCGGGGCATGCCCCGCTTCTCTAAATTTAAATTTATTTTAACATTTCGTTTGGACTATTCAATTGTATCAACAAATGAGAGCTCTATCTTCCTTAATTCCTTAATTCTATCTCGCAATTTCGCTGCTTCTTCGAATCGTAGATTCTCTGATAGTACTTTCATTTCTTTCATTAATTTAGATATTTCCTTTCCTATTTTATGAGGTGGTATGGTTATATTTTGTTGAAATTGCTTATCATGATAGTCAATTTCATATATTTGCGAAAGATTCGAATTAATGTCTTTATTGATGGATTTTGGGATAATATTATTTTTTTCATTATAATCTAGTTGCATTCTTCTTCTCCTATTGGATTCGTCAATAGCTGAACTCATAGATTTAGTAATTTCTTCTGCATACATAATAACTTTTCCATTAATATTTCTTGCTGCTCGACCAAATATTTGAATCAAAGAAGTTGATGACCTAAGATATCCTTCTTTGTCTGCATCAAGAATTGCAACGAGAGAAACCTCAGGTAAATCCAATCCTTCCCTAAGCAAATTTATCCCAACTAATACATCAAATTTATCACCTCTAAAATTTTTAATAATTTTAATTCTTTCTAGAGTTTTAATATCTGAATGCATATATTCTGTCCTTAATCCTTTATCTTTAAAATATGCTGTAAGCTCTTCCGCCATTTTTTTAGTCAAAGTAGTAACTAATATTTTTTCTTCATTCTTTATTGTTTTGTTTATTTCATCAACTAAATTATCAACTTGATTTTTTGCTGATCGTACTTCTATCTCTGGATCAACTAATCCAGTAGGTCTAATTATTTGTTCTATTACATTTTTTGAAGACCTACTAGTCTCATATTTAGCAGGGGTAGCGGATACGTAAATTATTTGATTAATTTTTTTTTCGAATTCTTTAATATTCAAAGGTCTATTGTCTAATGCCGATGGTAGTCTAAATCCATGTTCAACAAGTGTTTGTTTTCTGCTTCTATCTCCTTCATACATACCTCTTATTTGCGGAACTGTTTGATGGCTTTCGTCAACTATCATAAGAAAATCATCAGGGAAATAATCTAGTAGTGTAAACGGTGGCTCGCCCTCTTTCCTTTGATCTAAATGTCTTGAATAGTTTTCTATTCCTGGACAAAACCCCATTATTTCCATTAATTCTATATCTTTCAGAGTCCTTTCCTCTATTCTTTTCATTTCTTCTAATTTTCCATTTTTTTTAAAAAATCTTTTTTGTTTTTCTAGTTCTTTATTGATTGATTCAATAGCTTTTTCAGTTGTAAGTTTTTCTACAACATAGTGAGAACCCGGGAAAATAATCACCGAATCTATTTCTTTTATCATTTCTGATGTGTATGAATCAATCTCGTAAATTTTTGAGATAGTATCTCCATCAAATATGATTTTAAGTGCTTTATCATCTAAGTTGGCTGGTACAATGTCTACGTTATTCCCTATGGCTCTAAAGGTTCCTCGATTTAACTCGACTCTCGATCTAGCGTATTGAACTTCAGTTAATTTTTTTAATAAATCATCTCTTGAAATTTTCATTCCGACTTTGACTTTAGTAATCATTTCGTAATAATCCTTTGGCTTCCCAATTCCAAAAATACATGAAACACTTGAAACTATAATTACATCCCGTCTGTCAAAAAGTGAGCTTGTAGATGCATGCCTAAGCTGATCAATCTGTTCGTTAATCTTTGAATCTTTAGCTATATATGTATTGGTAGAAGGCACATATGCTTCAGGCTGGTAGTAATCATAATAGCTAACAAAATAATGAACTGCATTATTAGGAAAAATTGTTTTGAATTCCTCAAAAAGTTGTGCAGCAAGCGTCTTGTTGTGAGCCATAATAAGAGTTGGTTTTTTTACTCTTTCTATTACATTAGCAATCGTAAATGTTTTTCCACTTCCAGTTACGCCTAATAATGTTTGTTCTTTGTTTCCGGAGAGTATATTGTCAGAAAGTTCAGTAATTGCATATGGTTGGTCCCCCTGTGGCTTATAATCTACATTAATCTTAAAAAGCGAAGACATACTGTTATTTTAACGGATAATTACTGAATTGACTTTTTAAGTCCTTTTTGGTTTTCTTTCATATTATGAAAAGCACTGTTTATTTGGTAGGAGCTGGTCCTGGTGATTCTGGGCTAATAACAGTAAAAGGAAAAGAATTAATTTCTAAAGCTGATGCAATCGTTTATGACTACCTGGCAAACAATGCTCTTATTAAGGAAACTAAAAAAGATTGCAAAATAATCTATGCAGGAAAAGGTCTAGGTTTTAAAGCAATGTCTCAAAATCAAATAAACAAAAAGCTGATAAATTTAGCTAAAAGTGGCCTAAAAACAATAGTTAGACTGAAAGGTGGAGATCCATTTTTATTTGGTAGAGGTGGAGAAGAAGCAGAAGACCTTAAAAAGAATAAAATTAATTTTGAAATAATTCCTGGTGTTACTTCTGCAATCGCAGTACCTGCATACGCAGGAATTCCAGTAACTCATAGAAATATAACAAGTACTTTAGCAATCGTTACAGGTCATGAAGATCCAGAAAAAAATAAAACATCTATTGCATGGGATGGTTTAGCAAAAATGAAATCTATAGTATTTTTGATGGGAACTAAAAATTTAAAAAAGAACTTAAGAAATTTGATAGATAATGGTATGTCAAGAAATACAAAGATAGCCGCTATTAATTGGGGGACTTATTCTAAACAAAAAACAGTTGTAGGAACATTTGAAGACATACATGAAAAAATTAGGTCTAATAAAATCACATCCCCATCAATAATTGTAATAGGTGAAATTTGTAAGCTAAGAAGAACATTAAACTGGTTTGAGAAAAAACCACTTTTTGGAAAAAATATAGTTGTAACAAGAGCTAGAAAAAATGCTAGTGTCTTGTCTCAAGAAATAATCAACCTTGGAGGAAATGCAATTGAAATTCCAACAATTGAAATTAAGTCTAAGCCATCTAGAACTATTCAGAATAATATAAAAGACATGAAAAACTATGATTGGCTTATTTTTACAAGTGTAAATGGAGTGGAAATATTTTTCGATGAGTTTATTAAAAAGTTTAAAGACATAAGGAAACTTGGTGATGTCAAAATAGCCGCCATTGGTTCAGAAACAAGTAGAGCAATTAAAAACCTAAAAATTAATGTAGACCTTGTACCCAAACTTTTTACAGCCGAAGGCTTAATCGGAACTTTCAAAAAGAGAAAAATTAAAAATACTAGAATACTTGTCCCAAGAGCTGAGCTAGCAAGGGATACTTTAATTAAAGAGTTGAGAATTAGTGGAAATATAGTAAAAGAACTAAAAATCTATGATACTGTTTTACCTTCAAAAGAAAATAAAAAAGTAATCCAGAATAGAATTTATAAAAATAAGATTGATTATATAACTTTTACAAGTTCTTCTACTGTTGACAATTTTTTTAAATATATAAGCCCTTCACAAATAAAGAAACAAAAAAATATAGCATATGTATGTATAGGCCCTATAACAGCGAAGACACTAAAAAAATACAAAATTAAGCCAAGTTTAATTTGTAAAAAATACACTATAGATAATCTACTGAAAGAAATTGTGAAGTTTGCTAAGAAATGAATAGATTTTTTGTTGATGAAAAGATAAATAGAGATCAAGAATTGAAAATAGAAGGTGATAATTTTCATCACTGTATAACGGTTCTTAAACATAAAATTGGAGACAATATCGTAATCTTTGATAATACTGAGAGTGAATACCATTGCAAAATAATCGGAATAAAAAAACACCATTTTTTAGTTGAGATTCAATATTTAATGCCAAAGAAAGAAGCTGGACCTAGAATTCAGGTATATCAGTGCATGCCCAAAGGAAAAACAATAGAAGATATTATCGAGAAATCTGTTGAACTTGGTGTTTCAATCTTAATACCTGTTGTATCTGAAAGAACGATTAAAAAATCTAAAGAGGTCAAAGAAAGATGGCTAGATATTATAGAGAGTGCCACGAAGCAATGCGGAAGAAATGATTTCATGAAAATCTCTGAACCGATATCATTTTTTGAAATATTTGGGATTGATGACTCAGATTTAAAGATAATCTTTTATGAAAATAGCGAAAACAGAATGCATAATTGTAATTTTCGAGCTAAAGATGTTAATACAATATCAATTATTATAGGGCCAGAAGGTGGGTTTAGCCAAAAAGAAGTTGCTTTAGCAAAAGAAAATGATTTTGAAGATATCTCTCTAGGAAACACTGTATTAAAATCGACAACTGCATTAATTTTAGGTGTCGGTCTAATAAAAATGGTTGTTAATAATAATTAAACTTTTAGAAAGAAAATTTTAACTAATCCCATAGCTAAAGCAGTAATACCGCAACAACAAATCATAGTAATTACAAATGAATATCCATTTTTAAGCATGTAAGGTAGAAGTAAGAACATAGGTACTGTAGCTAAACCAAAATATAAAATCTCAAGACTTAAACTTGCAATTCTTTCAGTATCTTTAGTCTCATAATAAATCCATGAAAAAGTAATTAAGGATACTAAAGGAAGAGCTATTATGAGAGCAGCTAACACAGTACTTCTTTTTGAAACTTCAGAAGCTAAAACTATAATCGCTGCAGATATAAGTAACTTGATAATATACTGAGTCATACTAATTCCTTTTTTTAATTATACTAAACCCTAGACCAATTATGATAAATAATAAAAAAATTCCAGCAACGACAGTTTTTGTACTAAAAATTGAGTCATACTTTTTAAATTCTAAGATAATTGAATCACCATTTTTAATATTTACTATAGAATAAGTAGTATATTCTTCATCAACAAACTCTTTAATATTGGTATCTTTCTTTGTGTATTCTAAATTTTTGATATCAAATGATAATTTATTTTCTGGAATAATAATTGTTAAATTCGGTATATTGTTTAAAAAGACCTTAGAGATTGAAGTAGAAAATAAATTTAATTTTAATGTATATGTTAGAACTAATCTTCTAACTCCTGGTGGCATAGGAAGAGTATCTGTTATTTTATTATCAGACACTATAAATGTGTCAGGATTTCTATGAGGAAAGCTTAGGTTTTGAGTTTTAGAGAATAGAGAATAGTCATTTATTAATCTTACTTTTTCACTAAAAATATTCTCTCCAACAAAAATATTTCTTGAAGAATTATTAACATTAATTATTTCTGCGACGACTAGTGATTTCGAACTTTCATCATAAGTAATTATAAAATGTGCTGATTCTACTTTTATATTGTCTTTATTCTGTGTTGTGTCGAATACAGTTAAATCAATTTTCTTTTCTTTTTCTTTTGGCAAGAAATAAAATTTATCTGTAGAGTATTCAATACCATTGTGCATAAGTATGATTTTATAGGCCGAATTTCCCTTTAGATTATCAAAAGAAAAATTGCCATTTTTAATTAATTTCTTCTTTGAAAATAAAACTTTATCGGCTAATAAAGATCTAAGCTCAATTTCTTTATTATTAAGAAATTTATCTGTAGTAAAATTATTTACCTTACCAGCAATCTTTCCCTTAGTATTTTTTCTAATCCCTTTCTTATTATTTCTTATATAATTAATAATAGATTTAGCTTCTATTGAATTTACTTGCATGTTAGGCATTGGTGGATAGCCAATATTAATAGGCATTTTTGAATACTTCTTATAAATAGATTCTGGATTAGTAATCCACGTAATTAAATCTTCTTCTGAATATTTGTCTAATGCATCATATAAATCTGGTCCAGCAAATTTACCTCTACCAATTGTATGACAAGTAATACATCTTTTTTCAATAAAAAGATTTGACCCTGGCTTCTCTTCACTTAAAGATGCTTTGCTAACGAATATAACAAATAATACGAAAATAAAATGAAGTAAAAGTTTTAATTTTAGATTAATTTTATTCATCCCAATTAGTTTTCTTTATCTTATTTTCATTGTCCATAAAAATTGGGGAAAGCACATAAGACAAAACAACAATGGTAATCAAAGACGAAATTATAAGACTACTCATAATTGTTTCTTCTCCTAATCATAAGTACTGCTCCACCTATTATTGATACCATACTCCCAATCCATAAGAATGATACTAAAGGATTAATATAGACTTTGAAGTTAAAATTTCCTTTTAAATTTTGATCAATAAGAATTAAATAATAGTCTCTAGTTAAAGTAGAGTATATGGCAACCTCAGTCTCTTTGTTAATCTCCCTATTACCTTCATATTTGTAATTATTTTGTTCAGGGTTAAGAAGGTATTTGTCATCACCATCATACAAAGCTAATCTAGCTCCTAATATTTTCTTTGCCTCATTTTCCTTTTCGTATACATCCGTAAGTTCTATCTTGTAATTACCTACGATTGCAGTTTCTCCTTTTTTTAAACTTATATCGTATCTTGATGCAAAAACAGAGGAGTAATTAATTCCTAATACAATCAGTACGATTCCTAAATGGACTACAAATGCGCAGTATCTTCTGGCTTTAAATTTAATTACTTCTTTTGACTTATTTTTATATTGAAATCTAAAATCTATAATTAGTTCTTTAAGCATTACGGAGATAACCAAGAGAGATAAAAAAAGAATCATACTTGTTTTGTAGTCATATGTTAAAACAAAAGATATGAGACTGAAAATTGTAGAGATTATCAATGGAGCAAGCAAGTATTTAAATAAAATATCTGGACTTCCTTTCTTCCAAGGGACTATGGGTGCTATAGACATTAATAACATTAGCAATAAAATATTTGGGAAATTAACTAAATTATAAAAGCTTGGTCCAACCAATATTCTTTCTCCTGTTATAAATTCAGATAATATTGGAAAAGTTGTTCCTAATAAGACTGTAAGAGTTATAACTAAAAAAAATATATTGTTAAAAATAAAAAAATTCTCTTTTGATATAAGTGAATTTATTTCTTCGTCTGATTCAATATGGCTTCTATTTTTATAATATGACCAAAAAGAAATTATCAAAATAAGCAATATAAATGCTATGAAATAGTTTGCTATTCCTGATTGCGCAAACGAATGTACAGATGAAATTAAACCACTTCTAGTTATAAAAGTTCCAAAAATTGAAAGAAAGAACGCTAGGAAGATTAAAAAAACATTCCATTTTCTTAATAAACTTCTTGATTCCTGTGCCATTGAGGAGTGCAAAAAAGCAGTTAAAACTAGCCATGGCATCAGGGCTACATTCTCTACCGGATCCCAGGCCCAATATCCACCCCAACCTAATTCTAAATACGCCCATCTTGATCCTAAAAGAAGACCTGCTGATAAAAAAACCCAACTAAAATAAGTCCAGCGTTTAGAAATTTTAATCCATTTATCAGAATTATCTTTAGCTAGGATTGAGGCAATAGAAAATGCGAAAGGTACTGTAAGAGCGATATATCCAACATATAGAGTTACTGGATGAATCGCCATATAGATATTTTGTAAAATCGGATTCAATCCTCTACCATTTGCTTCTGGTGACATTAATGTTTCAAAGGGGCTCTCAATAAAAACTATAAGAAGGATAAAGAATACGAGCACGAATAGAATTGATGCTTGAGTTATAGGGATTAATTTGTCTCTCGACTTTGTTATGGAGACAATAAATAAATAAATTGACATAATCCATGACCAAAGAAGAAGTGATCCTTCTTGGCCTGCCCATAAAGCAGCTACAGAATACATCATAGACAAATCATTACTTACATTTTTAGCAACATATGCATTTGTATAATCTTTGGTGATTAACAAATAAATTAAGATTCCTATTGTAATTGTTAATAGGACTAAGACAGAATTAATACAGCGAGTTCCTATAAATACAAATCTATTCTCTTTTCTTAATATTCCCAAGCAAAGAAAAGAGAATCCTAAGGAAGCAACTAAAAATGAAAGAAAAAGAGATGCCTCTCCAACACTATTGAACAATGGTCGACCTATTATCCACTAATTTTTCCTCCTCATATTTTGTTGGACATTTAGCAAACAACTTGTTAGCAAAAAAAGTATCTTTATCCATAGAGCCTTCAACTACCGCCTCTATGTTGTCTTTGAAAATATCAGGTATCACTCCTTTATATTCTACATAAATCATGGAATTTTGGTCTTTAATTTTAAATGAAATTGAACCATCTTCGTTTGTTTTTATTGAACCCTCTTGAACAATGCCTGAAACTCTTAATCTCTTTATCTTACTAAAAGATTTAGCTTCAACTGCCTCAGATACTGTAAGGTAGTAAACCAATGAAGACTCTATCGCCTTATAAATAAGAAACGAGAAGAAAAGGATTAGGAATATTGAGAGTATCTTTATCTTGTTTTTTGGCGACATTATTAACGCTTCCTGTTAATTTTATTATTAATATAGAAAAGATATCCAAAAAGAATTAGCCAACAAACGACTTGAGAGTAAAAAAGATATTCTAAAGAATCTATAACCATGTCAGTATTTTAACTTCGAATCACTATTTATCTAGTTTTAATCTTAGGTCGAAAATGGAAAGATACAAGAAAAAGAAACCAGCTAATGTAACAAGCAATGTGTCCATCATTTCTGGCGAAATTCCTCCTCCCTCTCCACCAAAGACAACAGGAGAAATTCCTCTCATTACTCGAACTGAAATATAAACTATTGGCAAATCTATAAAACTTATTATTGCAAAAACTGCTGCATATCTAGGCACTCCTGCGCTAGTAGAAAGCTTATGAAATACAAGATAAGAAGAATACAAAAGCAATAGAATAAAAGTAGTAGTTAATTGAGGATCCCAAGTCCACCATGTCCCCCAAATTGGTTTCGCCCAAAACATTCCTGAAATTATTGTTAAAAGAGTGAAAACTACTCCTATTTCTCCATTTACATATGCATACACAGAATTGATTTTTTTGTTATCAACAAGAAACTTAATTGAAAAAAACAAATTCATTATAAAAGCGATTGTGAAAACTAGTACATATGCCATATGAAAATAAAATATTCTTTGTACGTCTCCCATAACGATTTCTCGTGGTGCATATATAAAAATCATATAAAGACTTATTGATATTAAAATTAGAGAGATTGTTGGCGAGAATTTGAATAATATTTTAAGCATAAATCACCTTCTTAAAGAATAACTAAAGAGTATTGGACACACAGCCAAGAGAAGTATATCGAATGCTATAAGTACTTGCAAAGAAAATGTATTAACAAAATTAATTAAATCTAGAATATTTATTTCAGACAAGCAATTATAGGACAGTACCAAAAAGGGAATAATTAAAGGATAAATCATAATCAACATAAACTGTCCTTCGGATCTAATCCGCTCCAACATTAAAGAAAAAGTAGTGAGTATTATCGAGAGTCCCAATGAAAATGAAATAGAAAAAATAATAAAACTAATTACATTGTTAAAGAAAAAGTCTCCCAATAAAAATATAAACATTACAAGAGCCACAATTAGTATTAAAAAATTAAGTAAAAATGTAAATAATATTTTTGATAAACATAGTACAGATAAATCGAAAGGTATATTGATAAGAATTAGCTCACCCTGCGAAGTAACTTCTTGTCTCGATATCCTTTGATTTGTTATTAAGTTAATAATTAATATAGTAAGAAAAAACAAATGAACAGGGTTTTGTTCACCAATAAAAACAAAAAACATAAGTGATACAGCAGGAGCTAAAATTAAAAAATAAATTATATTTAATTTCTCTCTAAACTCTGACACTAAATCTTTCCATAGAATTAAGTTAACAATTGATAAATATTTTCTCATTAGACTTACAATTCAAAAAAAGAATCAGGATTCAATCTTTCTACAAAAAAAGAATTATCTGAAACTAGCAGTGTCCCTCCGTTAGAAATATATTCGTTAATTATCTGATTTAGATTTTCTACTGATTTAGTATCCAAAAAGCTATAAGGCTCATCAAGCAATAAGATTTCGGGTTGAATTAAAAAAGATATTAGCAAAGATACTCTCTTTTTTATTCCATCTGACAACTCATCTACTCTTTTGTTGATAAAGTCATTAACTTGAAAGTCTTTTATTAACTTATTCCTAAAATTATAATCTTTTGATTTAAAAATACTCGAAAAGAATTTTATGTTTTCAAAAGCCGTTAATCCTTGATAAAGTGCCGAAGAACTTGGTAAATAAAATATTTGATTATGTATTTCGTTTCCTATATTTCTTATATTGTTATTTTCGTAAAAAATATCTCCTTCGTAATCTTCAATTTGAGAAGCAACTATCTTCATCAATGTAGACTTCCCTGAACCATTAACACCTTTAATCCAAAAAATAGAATTTCTATTTACATTTAAGCTAATTGACTCAAAGACTAGATTTTCGTTATAGCTTTTCTTTAATCCTTTTATCTGTATTATGTTATCCACGATATATAACTTTACTTAATTAGGGCAATAAATTAAAATTTCAAAGATGAAGTTCTTACACACAATGATAAGAGTTGGAGATCTTGATAAATCAATTGACTTCTATACTAATATAATCGGTCTAAAATTAGTAAGAAAAACTGAATATCCTCATGGTGATTTTACTTTAGCTTTTCTTGCTATTAATGAAAATGATCCAGAACCTTTTTTAGAATTAACCTATAATTGGGGGATTGAAAATTACGACTTAGGCAAAGGTTTTGGGCACATAGCTATAGGTGTCGATGATATTTATTCTATTTGTGAAATTATTAAAAACAAAGGGGGGAAGATAACTCGAGAGCCAGGTCCAATGAAAGGAAGTAAATCAATACTTGCTTTTGTTGAAGATCCAGATGGTTATAAAATTGAGTTATTGCAAAGATGAAATGATATCCGTAACAAGAAAGGCGAATTTTAATGCTGCGCATAGACTACATAATCCTAATTGGTCAGATAAAAAAAATGCCGAATTCTATGGATTATGCAACAATGAAAACTATCATGGACACAATTACGAATTAGAAGTAACAGTTACAGGAGAAATTGACAGCGAATCTGGATATTTAATTGATTTAAAATATCTTGGCAATGTAATAGAACAAGAAATAGAGTTGAAATTTGATCATAAAAATTTAAATCTTGATACTACAGAATTCGAGAATTTAATACCCACTGCAGAAAATATAGCTATAGTCATTTGGAAAATTCTTAGAAATAAAATAAAAAAGGAGCTCGAAATAAAGGTTCGTCTTCATGAAACACCAAGAAACTATGTGGAATACTCTGGTTAGAACTTATAGTAATTTAGTTTATATTTATTGTTATGGATTTAAAACTTTTAAAAGAACTTTGTGATTGTCCTGGTGTACCTGGTTGTGAAAATCTTGTAAGCGAAATAGTTCAAAGAGAATTAAAGAATTATTCTGAAGAGATAACAACAGACCCTATGGGTAATGTAATTTTTAAAATCACAGACAATAATGGTCCCAGAATTCTTGTTGACGCACATATGGATGAAGTAGGATTTATTGTTTCGCATATAGAAGAGAATGGAATAATCAGAGTAATACCTTTAGGTGGTATTGACCCAAAACTTTTTTATGGTCAGAGGCTTACTATATGGGGTAAAGATGAAATAGATGTAACTGTTGGTGCAATCCCACCCCACATAAGGAAAGATACCGATAGTGCTCCAGAAATTGATGATTGCATTATAGATTCTGGAATTGAATATAAAAAATTAAAAAAACTAGTCAAAGTTGGTGATCCAGTAACTTTCTCTACTAAATGTTTAGTTGATAATGGGAGAGTCTTATCAAAAGCTTTAGATGATAGAGTTGGTCTTTTTGTAGCAATTGAAGCTATTAAAAGCATTAAGAAAAAAAATCTTAAATGTCAGCTTACTGTATCTGCCTCAGTCCAAGAAGAAATGGGTTTGAGAGGAGCAAGAATCATTAATTCAAGAGTAAAACCAGATTTTTCTATTGCTCTAGAAGGAACAGTTTCAAATGACTTACCAGGAGTTCCAAAACATAAATCGTTAGCTCATATAGGTGCTGGTCCAGAAATTCGTATATCTGATAAATACCTAATAGCTGATAGAGATTTTAATACTTTTATAGAAAATTTAGCAACTTCTAATAAAATTGATTATCAATTGACGGCAAAAAATGCTGGTGGAACAAATTCTACAGCTTTTCAAGTTACTGGAGAAGGGTCAAAGGCAACTGTTTTGTCAGTACCAGTAAGATATCTACATAGTCCTAGCTCAGTAGCAACCTTGAACGATATAGAACTAACAATAAAGCTACTCACTAAGATTATTTTAAATATTCATAAATTTAACTAATGAAAGAAAATATAATATTAGAAATCTTCAATAGAGCATTTAAAGATGCTACCTCTTTGTCAATCAATCTCCTAGAAGATAGAATGATTAAATTAAAGATTGATAATCAAGATTTGGCCTTAATTGAGACTTTATCAAATGAAGAATTAGATGAAATGGCCGGTAAAATAAGGGAAGAGAACATGGAACTTCTTGAGACTTTATCTAGCAGTAAAGAGAATAAGGATGATATTGAATCTCAGATTTTAGATAATTTTTTTGTTGAAATAGTTAGCACTATAGATCGAGTTTACAATCTAATAATCAGCAAGCAGCTTGGTGGATGAAGCTCCTATTCGTTCAGCTTGAATACTTTGCAAATAGTCAATAATCTGTTAAAAATATAGTGCTGGGTCATGATGGAATACAGTTTTTTTCTTATAATCTTTGTAGCTATTATTAGCATTCCCCTTCTGATGATTTTTACATCCAAAGTGATTAAATTCATACTGGGAAGAAACACAAATCCCTTAGATACAATATATGAGTGTGGAGAGCCAAGCATAGAAACATCCTGGAAACAAATACCAATTTCTTATTTTAAAATTGCATTAATCTTTATACTTTTTGATATTGAATTAGTCTTCGTCTTTCCATGGATATTGAGCTTAGACGACCCAACTAAACTATCATATTTTTCTTTCATAACTTTTATAATAATACTATTTATAGGCTGGATTTATGCATATAAAAAGGGTTATTTAAAATGGGAAATGTAAAAAAATCATTAGAAGATATAGGAACTTTTACCAAACTACCTGGTGCTAATTTATTTATAACCAGTACAAAAAAATTGTTTAATTGGGCACAAAAATCTAGCTTATGGCCTTTATCATTTGGCCTTGCGTGTTGTGCAATAGAAATGATGGCAACGTTCTCATCTAGATATGATTTAGATAGACTAGGAATGATAACTAGAGCTTCTCCGAGACAAGCTGATTTAATGATAATTGCTGGAACAGTTACAGTTAAAATGTCCGACAGAATTAAAACACTTTATGATCAGATGGCTTCTCCAAAATGGGTAATCGCTGCAGGAAGCTGTGCAATATCTGGAGATCATTACAGACATATTTATAGTGTAGTTCCTGGAGTTGACTGGGTCATCCCTGTAGATGTTTATGTCCCAGGTTGTCCTCCTACTCCCGAAGCTTTTATTGAAGGAATAATGGAACTGCAAAATATAATTTCCACTGGTAAAGCTTCTCCTACTAAAAATGTTCCTTGTATAAAAAATGAAATTAAAATTGAAGAAAAGAAAGTTAAAAAACAAAAGAACCTCATTTCAAATAATTTTATCAAGAAAGAAGAGATATTAAATTATGCAACTACTTATAAAAACAAAGGTTTTGAGTATCTTAAATTCATTACGGCTACAGATTTCGAAGATGGTTTAATTCTTACATATGTTATATCGAATATTAAATTAAACGAAGATTTAGAATTTAATATAATTCTAGAAGACGCCTGTGAAGTTCCGTCATTAGCACAGATATTTTCTGGAGCGAATTGGCAAGAAAGAGAAATATATGATTTATTCGGTATAAATTTTATTAACCATCCAAATATGAAAAGAATTATGATGCCAGATGACTGGGAAGGATATCCCTTAAGAAAGGAATATTCAATGAACACACACAAGCTACCATATAGACCTACCAAAGAGGAGTACGAATCTTGGAAGACAAAATTATAGAACAGGATTTTGGAGACCTCGCTATCAATATGGGTCCTCAACACCCTTCTACTCACGGAGTTTTTAGACTAAAACTTCATTTGCAAGGGGAAAGAATTAATAAAGTTGAATCTTACCTTGGCTATCTTCACAGAGGCGTTGAGAAGCTAACAGAAGTTCTAGATTACGATATGATTCCTCCAGTGCTTGAAAGAGATGATTATTTGTCCCCTACTTCTAATTCATTAGGATTTGTAAACATTGTTGAAAAAATGTGTTCAATTGAAGTTCCACGAAGGGCTTCTTACATTAGGGTACTTGGCGCTGAACTCCAAAGAATCAGCTCTCATTTAGTTGCACTCGGAACCTATGGACTAGACTTAGGCGGAGCATTAGGTGGTGGCGCGAGTCTTTTTCTATATTGCTTTAGAGAAAGAGAAAAAATACTAGATATAATGGAAGAACTTACTGGAACTCGTTTTCATACTAATTTGAATCAAATTGGTGGTGTTAGATATGATGTAAAACCTGAATTGGTAGACAAAATTCACGATTTAATTTCGTACTTACGACCTTTATTACTTGAATATAGCAATATGTTTTCTAAAGATGAAATAATTATTAAGAGAACTAGAAATATTGGTGTAATCTCCCAAAAACTAGCAAAAGAAAATGGTTGTTCTGGTCCAGTAGCACGTGCATCAGGAATTAATTTTGATATAAGAAAGAATAAACCATATGAGTGCTACAACGAATTTGATTTCGACATACCACTTGGTGAAACAGGAGACGCCTACGATAGAACATTAGTAAGAATCAAAGAAAATATCGAATCCCTTAAAATTGTTGAACAGATAATTGAAGGTATACCTACAGGTGATTTATGCTCTAGAAAACCTCTTAAAAGTGCAAAACTAATAAAACCACCAAAAGGTTCTTTTTATTCTTCTGTTGAGTCTCCAAGAGGAGAATTAGGCTTCTTTGTTGTTTCAGATGGAACTTCGATCCCCTACAGAATGAAAATTAGAGCACCATCTTTTTCGAATTTGTCTGTAATAGAAAAAATATTGCCAGGAAATTATGTTGCTGACTCCGTTGCGATTTTAGGGTCACTCGATCCTGTCTTTGGAGATGTTGATAGATAATGTTTAAAGAATTTTTACAATTTAGTTTCCCAATATTTATGTCTATTTCTACATTAATTTTGATCGTAGCTTATTTAGTTTGGCTAGAGAGAAAAGTTGCAGCACGAATTCAATCAAGGATAGGACCTTATCTTGTTGGTAAACCTCATGGTTGGCTCCAGCCTTTGGCTGATGCTTTAAAGCTAATGATAAAAGATGATTCGATTCCTAAAAATTCCGATTCGTTATTATTTAATTTTGGTCCTATTTGGGTAATGGTTGTCAGTCTGGGCTCCTTTGCATTATTACCCTTTTATTTTGATAATCCAATGATTAATGCTGATTTGAGCTTAATGCTATTTATTGCAATTAGCTCACTAATAATTGTTGGCATCTTTGTCTCCGGCTGGTCTTCAAATAATAAATATGCATTAATCTCTGTTATAAGGACAACGGCCCAAATTATTTCTTATGAAATACCATTAGTTATATCATTACTAATCCCATGCATATTAATTGGTAGCTTAAGTTTTTCCGATATTATTAATTCACAAGAAAAACTGTGGACTATCTTTTATCCATTTATTGGACAAATTAGTTTTGTTATTTTTTTTGTTTCAGCTCTTGCAGAAGGAAACAGAATACCTTTTGATTTATCAGAGGCAGAATCAGAGCTTGTCTCTGGATATACAACAGAATACTCTGGAATCAAATTCGCAATTTTCTACTTAGCTGAGTACGCCCATCTCTTTGGAATATCTGTACTTGGATCTATAGTTTTTTTTGGTGGACCTAACGGACCATTTATAAGTTCTAACATGTTAATAGTCTTAAAAGCTCTTCTCTTTTTTACATTAATTTTATTTATAAGATGGAGTTTTTTTAGAATTAGAATCGATCAACTGCTTAGATTTAATTGGATAAAGCTTATCCCAATTTCTTTTCTAGCATTGTTGGCTACATGTTTTATTAAATATTTTGGTGATTTTTAGTACGATGAATATAATAAAGTTAACTAAAAACATTTTTAGAAATTTAAGTTTTACTCTCAAAAATATACCTAAAAAAAGTATAACGATTAATTATCCACTAGAGAAAAGAGATATGCCTGAGCGATTACGGCTAGGAACATTTGGACTAACTTCTAATAAAGAAACAGGAGAAGAAAATTGTATCGCATGTAAACTCTGCGAAAGAATATGTCCATCTCAAATAATCGAAATCGAAATTGAAAAAAGAGATGGAAGAGGATGGCCAAAGGTATTCAATCTAGACTTGCAAAGCTGTATACAGTGTGAACTATGTGTGCAAATTTGCCCTGTTGATGCAATAATAATGATGAAAACACCTGAAAAGCCAGTGAAATTAAGATCAGATTTATACTTAACAAAAGAAAAAATGATGAAAAATGCATCTGAATTAGAAGAATCATGGGCTAAAGGAAGCATATTGCAAAATTCACATAAACCTTCTATGGGTGAACAAAAATGATTAATACAATAGTTGTAATATTTTGCATTCTCTCTATTCTTGCAGCTTTTGCAACATCGATGAGCTCGAAAATTATTAGGTCAGCATTCTTTTTCGGTGTCACATTATTTCTAATAGCCTTTATTTTTATATTGATTGGCTCTGCACTTCTCGGAACTGTGCAAATACTTCTTTACACAGGTGGAACTTTAATTTTATTTCTTTTTGCTATCATATTGACTGGGAATTGGGATTATAAAAATCTTGGAGAAACTTTCAACCGTCCAATCAGAGCTCTTTTTGTTTCTTTCATATTCTTTATTGGTGTTGCAACTTTAATCTCTGAATCAGAAATATTTATTCAACTAGAAAAGAATTTTAATGAATCAAATACTTTCTCATCTAAAGAAATAAGTAAATCACTATTTAACGATTGGTTCCTGTTGTTAGAGATTGCATCAATTCTTTTATTAGGCACTATCGTTGGATGCCTTACATTATTAAAATTTAGGAAGGAAATCAAATAATATGTTTATGTTGCTTGTTTATACTTCACTTGTAATAAGCTCTATAGGTATCTTTATGTTGCTAAGCAAGAAACATATTTTATCACTTCTTATTGGAATCGAATTATTTTTAAACGGAATTAATCTTTTATTCATTACAATATCCAAAGCACATGCCAATGAGCTTGCTAATATATTTATTCTATTTGTTTTAGTAATTACAGCATGCGAAGTTGCGATAGGATTGGCAATTTTTCTTATTAATCAGAGAACTAATAATACTATAGATATTGATGATCTTAATAGATTGAAGGACATTTAGGGATGAATTTTGTAAATTTAATTATTTTTTTATCAATTTTACCTATAGTTTCAGTATTTTCGAATAATTTGCTAAAAGGTCCAAAGCAATTAAATTGGATTCTTCCAGCTATGGTTTATTCGTCGATTTTAATATTGATGATTCCTATTTATTCTTTTAATGTCTTATCTGACATTAATGGAGTTTCTAGTTTTAATTTTATAGAAATAAAGAACTTCTGGTTCCTCCCAATTACGTTTCATCTTGGCATAAAAACTTATACTTTAATCTCATTAGTTGTTTTAGGTATATCTATTCTAATATTGATTTTTTCATCAAAATTTATTGAAAATGAATCTTATTCAAGATACAACAAGTATTTTTTGTTTCTTACAATTTTTATTACATCAATGTTTTTATTTGTTATATCTAATGACTTACTAGGAAGTTTTATTTTCTGGGAATTTCTTGGTTTAGCATCATATTTTCTTATAGGGTTTTGGAATAAAGATAATGAAGCTATAAAATCTTCAACAATTGCTTTCTGGATAACTAGAGTTGGCGACTTGTTTTTCTTATCTGGAATAATAATTATTTCTTCCAAATTTGGAACTCTTAATTATATTCTATTTGAAACTACATCTTCTCTTTCAAATTCCACTTTTATATCCACAGGAATTGTATTTATTATTATTGCAGTTTTAACTAAATCTGCTCAATTCCCTTTTAATATATGGCTACCAAAAGCTATGAAAGGTCCAACACCAGTATCTGCATTAATTCATTCCGCTACAATGGTCGTAGCAGGAGTAATTCTCTTGGGGAAAATAGACTCTTCATTTCTTACTGTTTCACCTTTGGTTGGGAATTCTCTTGAAATCTTATTTTATATAGGCCTAATATCAACCTTTGTTGGTTCTATTATGGCTTACAGTGAAACCGACATAAAGAAGATACTTGCTTATTCAACTATTTCTCATATTGGATTAATGTATGTTGCTGTTGGCTTAGGTCAGGGGACCTTTGCAGAATATCATTTATTTTCTCATAGTTTCTTCAAGTCAATGCTATTTCTACTGGCTGGTGTTGTAATTGCAACACTAGGTCATTCGGATTTAGAACAATTAAAAGGAACCGTTAAAAAAACCTCTCTAATTGGAATAATCTTACTTATAGGGTGCCTATCTCTATCTTCAGTTTATTTATTCACTGGGTCAGAATCAAAAGAAGCTATTTTGTCAATTGTAATAGAAGAAGGTAGATATATAGAGCTAGGAATCTTAATAATAAGCGTTTTCTTCACCGCATTATATTCATCAAGACTTTATTTTAATCTAACTGATATAAAATTTAAAAATTCGACTAACTACAAACTGCAGAATATTAGTTGGCGCTATTATATACCTCTTTTATTCTTGGCTTTCTTCTCAGCCTTTGGTCCAATCACAAAAAGAATATTCTTTGATTCAACTGGGATCAGTTTAGATAGTTTTAATTTAAACCTTCTTTATGTAATACCAATACAATTAATCATAATAACAGCAATAATTATCAACTATTTTTACGAAAAGAATATTCAAGATATGTCGTTGAATCTAAAGAAATTTGCAAAGAGAATATTTGATTCAGAACCAGTTTACATTGAAATATATAATAAATGTTTTAAAGAACTTTCTATATATATCGCTTGGTTTGATAGAAATATAATCGATGGATTAATAAATGTAATACCAATCAAAATACTTAGTACTTCAAAATTTTTAATGAGTATGCAAGATGGAATAGCAAGAAAATATGCAATAAGAGTTGTTCTTTTCTTTGTTCTACTCGCCTTGTTTGGTGCAGTATTTGTTAATATTTCAAATGCAGGAGTATTAGTATTATGACCTACTTATTGTCGATATTAATACTACCAATTCTTGGATCTATCATAGTAAATATTTATAGATCTAAAATAACAATAGTAAGATATGTACCTATTCTATGTTCTGTAATTTCGCTGTTAATTATTTCTTTGTTTACATATCTACAATATTTTTCTAGTTCTCAAGTGTTTAACCCTCAAATAATGCTTTATCAACTTTTTCCGACTTTAGGAATTTCGATGAGCTTCATTACTAATAAAATATCAATTGCATTATTGTTTTTAGCTAACATAACAATAATAACTGCCCTTTACTCCACTTTAAAAACAGAAAAAAGATTAAATGAAATTAATACTCTTATATTGCTAATATCAGTTGGAATATATGGATTAATTTTGGCTGATGATCTATTTGTTTTTTTTCTTTTTTATGAGATAGCAGTAGTTCCAATGTTCTTAATGATTATGAACTGGGGATACAACTTAGATAGGGAAGTGTCCGGACCTTTTTCTAAAATATTAAACTACTTATCTGTTGGAACTAAAAATTATGGTGCTTATAAAATTACTCTTTATCTACTATTTGGCTCTCTCCTAATATTCTTTGGGGTTGCCATAATAGGAATTCAAGGGGGGACTTTTTCTATTAGTGCTCTAAGTTCTAGTAATGAAATTTCTTCAACTAAAAATATATTGGCTTTTTTCCTTTTACTTGTTGGCTTTGGCTCTCATTCAGCGCTTTGGCCATTTCATACTTGGGTCCCAGATGGACATGGAACAGCACCAACTGCGGGTTCGATAATATTTGCTGGGATATTAATGAAAATAGGAGTTATTGGTTTTATTAAAGTTATAATTCCTATTCTTGGATTAGAATTTGTTCAATATAAAACTTTATTAATAATTTTGGCTTCTATTAATATTATTTATGGTGCATTTACAGCAATGATGCAAGATGACTTAAAATATTTAGCTGCTTATGCATCTTTGTCACATATTGGGTACATTTTTCTTGCACTTGCTATGTATTCACATATAGGAATGATTGGTGCTATCACCCAAACAATTTCTCATGGATTAATTATATGTTTGCTTTTTTATTCAGTTGGACTCATACACAAGATTAAAAATACAAGGTCTATTAGCCAATTAAGCTCTATGCTTGATAATTCACCTAATTTAGCTTATGTATTTATCTTTGCTGCATTTGCAAGTATTGGTTTTCCACTAACAAGCGGCTTTATAGCTGAGTTTTTAATTATGTTGAGCGTATATTTGTCCGAACAATATCTATTATTATTTGTCCCAATATTTGGAATACTTATAACCACTCTTTATATGTTTAGAACCGTAAAAAAGATATGTTTTAGATTTATATCTTCGGATAATACAAATAAAGACTTAGATGTGGAAGACAAAACTATAGTTTATTTACTAATAATCTTAATATGTTTAATAGGAATCTTTCCTAGTTTTTTAACTGAGTTTATCAATATTGATTCGTATTACATATTAAATGAGGCGGGTTCATGGAAAAATTAATTTTTTTACTCCCTGAAATAACTCTCATAATTCTCTCTATTGCTTTACTAGCTAATTCAATAATCGATTTAGGTCATAAGAGATTTCTTAACAAATCTATGCTATTTATAGGAACAAGTATTTCCATTATATTTTTAATTAACCAAATTCCAGATGGACTTCATTTAAACGCTACTCTAGAAAACAACCAATATACAAAAATAATTAAAATAATTTTAGTATTAGCTTCAATGTTTTCCCTATTAATTGTTTCGAATTCAAAAACTGATGAATTAAAAAAATACTTCAACGAGTATTGCTTCCTTATCATTCTTTCTTTGGTTGGAGCAATGCTAGTTGTATCATCTAGAGAATTTTTTACACTAATTATTTCTTTTGAATTATTAAGCATACCTCTTTATTTAATTTCAGGAATGGGGACAAATTCAAAAAAATCCATAGAAGCAGCTACAAAATTTTTCTTCTTTGGATCTTTATCAACTGTATGTCTGATTTTTTCTGCAGTTCTATTTTATGCAATTGCAGGAACTACTAGTTTTGTGGATATTGATTGGGGATCTAATGATTTTATTTTGGTAACTGCTTCAATCTTTCTTCTTATTGCAGTTAGCTTTAAATGTGCATTGTACCCTTTTCAATTTTGGGTATCTGATGTTTACGAATCTGCACCAATGAATATGCTTCCGTTTTTAAGTACCATCCCAAAGATATCTATTATAGGTTTTTTAATTTTTTTCTTTAATGCTCTAACTAGTAATTCATTGAATCATCATATTTTAATAATTATCGCCATAATAAGTATTGGATCAATTCTTGTTGGCTCTTTATTGGCCATAAAACAAAATAATTTATTAAGACTTCTTGCATATTCTGGCATACCTCACGCTGGAATGATGCTTATAGGAATAATGTCGACAAATAACATCTCAGGAGATATTTTAATTTTATATTTTACATTTTATACGGTTGCCAATGTAGGATTGTATGTATGTATAAATTCGTTACCTAATTCTGAAGAATATTTAGATATAGACAATCTAAGTGGTTTGTACAAAAATAACACTTTTTTAGCAATCTGTATTTCTTGTTTTATGTTATCTCTAGCAGGGGCTCCTCTTTTTGCTGGATTTTGGGCAAAATTTAATATAATTTTAATCAGTTATAAATCATTCGGATTAATTCTTCCTGCTTTTATATTGATTGGAACTTTAATATCTTTTTATTATTATCTAAAAGTAATAAAAATTATTTTCTCTGAAAGACAATTAGATCAAAAGGAAAATATTAACTTTTCATTTATCAACAAAGCAATAATAATTGTATGTGCAATTGTAACTATTATTTTAGGAGTTTATCCAAATATTTTGCAAAATATTATTTGAACTATCTCTTGGAAATATCTAAATAGTCCCTTTCTTCATATCCAGTATAAACTTGCCTAGGTCTTGCAATTTTTTGATCTTTATCTGATAGAAATTCTACCCATTGTGCAAGCCAACCAGGAGTTCTTCCTATTGTAAACAGAACTGTAAACATCTCAGTCGGAATACCCATGCTCTGATAAATTAAACCAGAGTAGAAATCAACATTTGGATAGAGATTTCTTTTAATAAAGTATTCTTCGCTTAATGCAATAGACTCAAGTTTAAGAGCAATATCCAAAAGAGGATTAGTTCCTGTGATTTCAAAAACATTGTCAGCTGCTTTCTTGATATATTTTGCTCTAGGATCGTATGCTTTGTAAACTCTATGTCCAAATCCCATTAATTTTACTTCTTTTTTCTGAACCTTTTCTAAGAAAGTGGGAATGTTCTCTACGGATTCAATTTGATTTAGCATCTCTAAAACAGCTTCGTTCGCACCACCATGCAAAGGACCATATAATGCTGAAGTTGCTGCTGAAACTGATGAATATGGATCAGGTTCTGAACTACCTACATTCCTCATTACACTAGCACTACAATTCTGTTCATGGTCAGCATGCAATATCAACAAAGTATCCATTGCGCTAACTAAATTTGGATGTAATTTTTTTTCATCACCCTCGAACATCATATTAAGAAAATTTTCTGCATAGGATAAAGAATTATCAGGAGGGACAATTTTAAGGCCTTGGGAGTGTCTATAGTAATATGCAGCCAAAATAGGAACTTGTGCAATAAGACGACAGATATTTTTATAATTTTCTCTTTCGTCTGTTATATTTTTTGAATCTGGATAAAAAGTCGAAAGTGCTGCTATTAAACTAATCAATACTCCCATAGGATGAGAGTCCTTAGGAAAACTCTGAATAATTTCGAGAAGTTCATTTGGAATATTATTTTCACTTAGAACATCTTCTGTCCATTTTCGTAATTCCTTCTCATTAGGTAGCTCTCCATCAACAAGTAATTTTGCAACTTCTAATTGAGAAGAACTCTCAGCTAGTTGTTCAATTGGATAACCTCTATACCGTAAAATACCATTATCGCCATCAATATAAGTGACACTACTCTTACAAGAAGCAGTATTCTCAAAAGATGGGTCGTAGCTCATCATCCCAAATTCATCATCTGTGACTTTAATTTGTCTCAAATCTTTGGCTCTTATGGTGCTGTCAGTAATGTCAATCTCATAAGTCTTATCAGTTCTATTGTCAATTAGAGTTAGTGAATCTTTTCCCAAAACAAATCTCCTTAAATCATTTAAATATATTTAGATATCTTGTAATTATTTATTGGGTTAACTTATTATAACAAAAATGTCTTAGAGAAGAAAGTAATTTCATAGCTGGAATTATTTGTTAAACAATATCCTCTATATCATTAAAAGTTAAAAGTTCTGGATTTAAAGAACTATACGATATTTCGATTTTATCCATAATTTTATAAGTTTTTTTACAAGATATTTTTTTAATAGAATGAAAGAAACCAATTTCATTAAAATAAATAACATATTGGCTTTTTGCATCTGAATAAATATAGCCAGATAGATTTTTAAGATTATTTGTTTCTATAAATTTAAGAGCCCAGAATTTATGAGTATTTCTAGATTTTCTTCTGTTTAGTTGGATTGAATCTTTAGTAGTTCTAATAATGCTATTTAATTCGTTTGCTGAGAACATTATCCTAGAGTATTTCAACCACGCATCTAGTTGTCTCATAAGAATTGAATCTGAATATCTTCTGATAGGAGATGTAAATTGAAGATAAGAATTAACACCTAAGCCAAAATGATATCCGTATTCTGTAGATACCTCAACAGGTGAAACATTTTTATAAAAAACAACTTTGGGAGTTGTTGGTAATTCGAGTATTTCCAAATAATCGGATTTTACTTGAGACCTGTAGATAGAAGGTATCGAATTACCAATTGTATATTCAGATAATTTTTCGTTAGCAAGTATCATAAGTTCAGAAACTATCCTGAATGAAATAAATTGATCATTGCTTTTAATAAATAGTTTATTATCAACTTCGGATATAGATAATTGCTCATTAAATGATTTAAAATCAGCATTTAATATTCTTTTTTGTCTGATTCTATTAGTAAACTCATCAAGAAATATGAATTCTTCGCTTAATTGAATATTTTTGTCAAATTCTTTATATGAATAATTTTTATCTATATTGATAGTGGAATTAAAAACTTCGGTGTCTTCAATTTTATAATCTAAAATTGTGAATTTAATTGAAATTGTTTCTCGGAGTTCCCCTTCTTTTAAACTTATGTTCTCTACGATTTTTCTTTCGTATAAATCAAAATTCCATATTGGCGTATAGATTGTATTGGTTCTGTTTTTGGCCTCTTTGTCATACTCTGAACCATAATCGATATAATTAGAAAAATTGGTTATATGCACATATAGTTCGAAGACTTGTTGATTTTTTTTAATTGTAATAGCATCGTCATGGTCATATGTTGACTCATCGTCAATTGTAAAGGCACTTAGAATACCACCTTCATCCTCTTTTGCATCGTAAATCGGAATACTAGATTCATCATATGGAAAAACAAAGTTTATATTATTTTTTTTATAAAAAGAGTCAGAATTATACATTAAGATTTTTTAGATGATGCCTTAATAAAATCACGGAATAATGGATGTGAACGAAAAGGTTTAGATTTGAACTCTGGATGGAATTGACAAGCCACAAACCATTTATGTTTTTTTATTTCAATCGTTTCTACCAAAGTCCCATCAGGAGACAAACCACTTAAAATTAAATTATTATTAATCAATGTAGAATGATATTCGGGATTAACTTCATATCTGTGCCTATGTCTTTCTGAAATCTTAGTTTTTTTATAGGCTTGAAAGACTTTTGAAGCTTTCTTAATCTCACAGGGATATTGACCCAGTCTCATTGTTGCTCCTTTGGTTTGTAATTTTTTCTGATCCGGCATTAAATCTATAACATAATTTTTTGATTTCTTATTAGACTCTATAGTTCCAGCATCTTTTATATCGCAAACATTCCTTGCATACTCAACAACTGCCATTTGCAAACCCAGACATATTCCAAAAAAAGGAATATTGTTTTCTCTTGCATAATTAATAGCTGAAATTTTTCCTTCAAAACCTCTATCGCCAAAACCCCCTGGCACTAAAATACCATCGCAGGATGCTAAAAGTTTTTTTGGCGACTCTTTTTCTAAATCCTCAGAATCTATATATTTAATGTTTAATTTAACATTGTTCTCAATGGATGCATGACATAATGCTTCATGTAGGCTTTTGTATGCATCTTTATGTTCTACATATTTTCCAACGACACCAATTGAAACTTCATTTTTTAATCTTTTAGTTTTAGCAACTACTCTTTCCCATTTAGAAAAGTCAGGTTCTTTTGTCCACATTTTGAGAGTCTCGAGTATGATATCGTCTAGACCTTCTTTGTGAAAAATTATTGGAACTTCGTAAATAATGTCGACATCTTTAGCCGTAATTACAGATTCAACATTTAAATTGCAAAAAAGAGCAATCTTCTTTTTTATATCATTCGAAAGAAATCTATCAGTTCTACATAATAATATATCGGGTTGAATTCCTATTTGTAGCATGTCTTTAACGCTATGCTGTGTTGGTTTAGTTTTAAGTTCCCCAGCTGCAGATAAAAAAGGAACATAGGTTAGATGAACAAAAATTGCATTCTCTCTACCTAACTGGGTTCTAATTTGTCTTATAGATTCTAAAAAAGGTAAACTTTCTATATCACCAACTGTTCCACCAACTTCCACAATACAAACATCCGGACTGTCTTCTTGTTCTATAGCATAGATTCTTTTTATTATTTCATCTGTGATATGAGGAATAACCTGAACAGTTTCTCCTAAATAATCTCCCTTTCTTTCACGAGAAATTACTTCATTGTAAACTTTACCAGTAGTTACATTATTGTGTTTGCTGGCAATTATATTAGTAAATCTTTCATAATGGCCTAAATCTAAATCTGTTTCCGCTCCATCATCAGTAACATAAACCTCTCCGTGTTGATATGGATTCATTGTTCCTGGGTCAACATTTATGTAAGGGTCAAGTTTCTGAAGAGAAATTTTTATTCCTCGAGCCTCAAGCAAAGCTCCGATTGCTGCACTAGCGAGTCCCTTGCCAAGGGAGGACATAACGCCTCCAGTTACAAAGATATACTTAGTCAATCTCTTACGCATGGACCTAGTCTTATAATATTTAAATATTTTACTATTTACAAATTAAATATTTAATTTTGTTAGCAAATCTTTAACAGCTTCAGATCTGTGGCTTAAGAGAATCTTCTTATTTGGTTCTAATTCTCCAAAAGTCTTGGAAAGCTCTTCATTGTAAAATACGGGATCATATCCAAAACCATTTTTTCCCTTTGGAGACTCGGTTATCAAGCCCTTGCATGTTCCATAACCTATAATTGGGCTATCAACATTTGTTGGATTACCATAAGCTATACAACACACAAATCTCGCTGTTCTATCTGTATTTCCTTCCATTTTCTTTAAAAGCTTGTTTAAATTCTCTTGATCTGAGGAGCCCTTCCCTGCATATCTTGCTGAAAAAACACCTGGTTCATTATTTAATGAAATTACTTCAAGTCCTGAATCGTCTGCAATAACAGGAATGGAAGATTTTTGAATTAAATATTTAAGTTTAATTATTGCATTTTCTTCGTAAGTAACCCCAGTTTCTTCAACATTGAGACTAATCCCGTAAGAATTCAATGATACCGGGTCGAACAAGCCTTTAAGAAGAATTTTATATTCATCAATTTTGCCTTGATTGTTAGTTCCGATAAGTATTTGTTGCAAAGACTTTTCCTTTTCTTGTGGAGGCGCTGGGAATCGAACCCAGGTCCGAGAATGTGCCAAATAGAGCTTCTACATGCTTATTTTAGCATTAAATTTAAAAGTACTTCTTGAGCCAAAAAACAAAAAATACTTCGATTCCCTTTAATACTGAAAAAAAATAAAGGGAAAATATTTTTTTTCAGGCTCATATGAATGACATTGTAAAAAACTCTATGAGCAAAGTTGATTACAATGTTGCTGCTCTATTTAGGCAGCAAGTTGATTGATTGGTTCGGCACTTATAGTGCTTTTGCAATTTTCACGAGTTAGCTCTCGACATGCTACTTCTAAACGCAAAATCCTCGTCGAAACCAAATCGCCCCCAAATAATAAGTAACTTAGAATATTACAAAAAGAAGCTAAATACTAGTTTTATTTTTAAAAGATCTCTCCAACTCTCTTTTTAAGTCTTTTTTCTTCAAATCTGTTCTTTTATCATAAAGTTTTTTACCTTTTCCAAGGCCGATTTCAATCTTTATTAAGCTCTTCCGAGAGTATACCTTGATGGGAATTAGAGCATAACCTTTAATTTGAATCTTCCCTATCAGCTTTCTGATTTCTGCTTTATTTAATAATAATTTTCTATCTCTTTTCTCTTCATGTCCAAAAAAAGATGAATTAGAAAATTTAGATATATAAGAATTAATAATAAATATCTCTCCTCTTCTTGAGACAGCATAGCTCTCTTTAATACTAAGTTTTCCCTGTTTAACAGATTTAACTTCAGAGCCAGATAGCACAATACCTGCTTCAAAGGTTTCTTCTATATGATAATTTCTTTTAGCATTTGGATTAGTAGAATAAATTGGCATGGTTAAAACAGAGTCATGACTCCGAATGCTGCCGTAATAGTAGTTAGAGGTGCTAAATCTTCTTGAGTTTCTGTCGCATTTTTTAATTTTCTAACTGAATTTAAAGCATCGTAATACAAACGATCATCATTAATTAGTTTTCCAAGTGTTCCTTGTCCTGAATTAATTTTTTTAATTAATTCATTAAGATTAGTTGATAATTCATTAACTGCATTATAAAGTTTGTCATCATTGACTAATTTCCCCAAAGATCCTTCACCAGTAGCTACTTTGTCAGTAAGATAATTTAATTTTACTAATGCTTTTTTTGCTTCAACATAAACAGTGTCGTCATTTACCAACATACCTATGGTTCCTTCTCCTTTATCAATTTTTTCAGATATTCTGGAAAAAAACTCTAGAGTTTTATTTAACTCCTCATAAACTTTTGGATCATTAACTAATTTACCAATAGTTCCTTGAGAAGTAGCTATGCTAGCAGTAATTTCACTTAAATTACCAAGTATTGATTTAATTTTATCGTGATATTCGAATAACTGCTTATTGACCATATCAACAGTTGTATCAATCTTGCTAACTAGAGAATTAAAATCTACCGGGGTTTTGGAAGGTATCACTCCTCCATCTCCTAATATTGGCGAATTAACAGAACCAAAACTTAAGCCAACATAAGTTGAACCTAATAAGCTCGTCATGTTAATTGAAGCTTGAGAGTCTGTTTTTATAATTACATCTTTGTTAATAGCAATTACAACTTGGACATTCTGGCCTGCTAAGGAAATATTTTTAACGCGTCCAACTTCTACACCAGACAATTTAACTTCACTTCCTACTCTTAATTCTCCTACTGTTGGAAAAAAGGAAATGTAAGTCTTTTCTTTCTTGTAGAAAGAAACACCTGATACAACTTCGAACAACACCAACAACACAATGATGCCAACAACAAAAAAAGTTCCTAATTGAGCAGTTTTATTCATACAGCTATTATACACAAAATCAGATTGTTTCTAGAATAGGACTATTTGAGTTTTTTATTGTATCTATATCACCTGATAACAAGACTTTTCCCTTATCTAAAATTGATATTTTATCAGCTATAGAATATGAGAAAGGTATATCATGAGTTACAACGATTTGAGTCATATTTCTTTCACTTTTTAATTTATTAATTATTTGAGAAACAGTTTTGGTATTAATGGGATCTAACGCTGAAGTTGGTTCATCATATAGCAATATATCAGGCTCAATAATTAATGATCTGGCTATAGCTACTCTTTGCTGCATTCCACCACTTAGCTCAGAAATCATTTTATTTGCTGAATCTTCAATTCCTAGCTCCGTTAAAATCTTAAGAGCTTTTGAAACCCTTGTTTCCTTATCATGAATATTATGCTCATCTAAATAAATTGTAACATTATCTAAAACAGAGAATGAATTCAACAAAGCTCCGCCTTGAAAAACGTAAGACATTTTATAATCTTGTGCGGTTTTTTCTGGATTTAAATTTTCTCCATTAACCATTATTGTTCCAGAATCTGGTTCAATTAAACCTATAAGCATTTTTAATAGAACTGATTTTCCAGTACCTGATTTTCCCAAGATAACATGCACTTCGTTTTTCATAAAACTGGTCGACATTGAATCAATAATTATTTTTCCATCGAAGGATTTACTTAAATTGTTCAAGGTTATTGTTGCTTGGGATGTCATAGCAAACCTACCAATATTAGAAACCTTGTAATAAAGTAGTCCAACAATAGAACCGAAATGAATGATGCAACAACAGATTTTGTAACAGAATTTCCTATTTCTCTTGGTCCTCCTTTTGCTAACAGACCTACAGAACAAGAAATTATAGAAATGGCAATTGCAAAGAATATAGACTTTATAATCCCTGACATTATATCGGAAAGCGTCACAACTTGGCTTAGATCATTATAGAATGAAGATAAAGAGACAGAGATAGTCTGGTTCATCGAGGAAACAAAAGATCCGCCCAACCAACCAATTAAATCCATATAAATGACAAGAAAGGGCAATGCAATCAAGCATGCTAGGAATCTTGGCAAAACTAGAAATCTAACTGGATCGATATTCATTGTTTTTAAAGCAGATATTTCTTCGTAAACAGTCATTGATGAAATTTCGGCTGTAATTGAAGAACCAACCCTACCTGCCATTAAGATAGCTGCCATTACGGGAGCTAGTTCGGTACATAAAGATACACCTACTATTCCTCCTATCCTGTCTTCAATTCCGTATCCTGCTAGTTGAATTCCAGTCTGCAAGGCTAATACAGCACCAATAGATAATGATATTAAAGCTGCAACTGGAAGGGTTCTGTTTCCCATATCAAACAATTGTGCGAGAAATTTATCTACGGTAGAACCAAAATACTTAATACACTTAATTGTTTTCCAAAGAAGCTTGAGAAATTCACCTATTCCTGTAATAATTGCCAAAATATTATTCATATATTTATTGGAATATATAATATTCTAATTTTTGATTCATCACCAGTTTCTAGTCCTAAAAAACCACCCAGGATATTAAATTTAGTGCCATTATCGTTTGAACTATGAGAAATAATTGGTATTAGAAAGTTAATGCTAAATTCCTTTGATTTATTAGATCTATCATTCTTATATTTAATTAAATTAAACATTATTGATGTTCTAAAAACACTTGCATCTTCTTGAATCCTTAGAATTGACCACATTGGGGACCATATCTTCTTAATTTTCTGATTCTTTGAAAAGAAGCTCTCTATAGGGGAAAATATTCTAAAATCATACCCATCAACATAAGTGTCCTTCGAATAGATAGGCCAAAGCGTTGAAAATTCTCTAGAAATTTTATTTGTAATCAAATCATAATATGTATCTTGCTTATATAGAAAAAAAAGAAAACTTTGGGTTTTAAAGTATTCAGTTGCTAAAATTTCATTTTTATATCTATATATAGGCCAGAAGTAGAAACCTTTTTCTACATTAGGTGTTTTAACATAAGAATAAAATGGAAAAAATCTTTGGCTTTTAATGTTGACTCCTTTTTTATACTGAATTATAGGCCATGGCATATTATATGTTGTTTGTCCTCTTGTCTTATCGGTATAAATATTAAAAAAAGGCCAAAGATAAGTCTTAGATTTGTGTAGTGATGAGTTTGAAGAAAGATATATAGGAAAGAATATCTTTTGTTCCAAATTAATCCCTGCTCTTGTATCTTTTTTGTAAGCATAAAATGGCCACAAAATGAATCTTGATTTTCTTACAACATTCAAATTATTCTCATCCATTTTCGTTTCATAGCCAAATAGTGGCCATACTTTAAAGCCAGAAACATATTTACCGTCCACTTTCGAGAAGAAAGGCCAAAGAAAATGTCTATTTACAGAATTCTTTTTGACTGTTTTTAGATATAAAGGGAATAGAAAATATGAAATTTCTTTTTTGTTATATTTATCTTTTAGATTGCCCCATATGGGAAAAAGTGAAAAGTAATCATTTTCTGGTTTTCCAGACCATGAAACATCGAGAATTGGGAATATCGAGAATTTTTTTTCTTCCAAATCATCGTAATCGTTAAAATTGCTATAGCGAATTATTGAGAAAAAAGCTTTGAATTGAGTTTGCTGATTGTCTTCTTGATACCCAATAAAAGGATAAATGATATCTAAAGATCTAAATTTTAATTCATAATCTGCTTCGTAATAGAAAAGTGGTCTAAAAGCATATGTTTTAGATGATTCATCTTTTTTATATTCAATTATCGGTCCCAACATAGTAAATGCATCTTGAGCAAATATATTTATTGGGAGAAGAGCTATTATTAGAATAATTGTTAGTAATTTTTTCATAAATAAGACCTTTTAACTCTTTTACTAATTCCGCATACAATTTCATAAGGTATTGTTCCGATAGAAGATGATAAATCATTTGCTGTATATGAATCATCAAAGATTATTATTTCGTCTCCAACTTTTGGTTCTTTAATTTCTGATAAATCTATCATAGTTAAATCCATACAGACTCTACCAATTATTTTACATTTTATATCTCCATATCTTACAAATCCAATGTTTGAAACTGCTCTAGGGAGTCCATCGGCATATCCTATGGGTATAACTCCAATATTCATATTCTTCTCAGCCACAAAGTCTCTTCCGTAACTTACTGACTCGTTCTTATTTACATCTCTAATTTTTATAATCTTTGTTTTTAGCTTCATTACTGGTAAAAGATGTTGTTTCCCGCTATCTCCTAAGCCGTACATTAAGATTCCGGGCCTTACCATATTAAAATGAGAATCAGGATAATTAATGATTCCTGAACTATTTGCTGCATGAAAATATTTAACATTTTCTATATTTTCTTTATATTCTTTAATAATCTTATTGAAATTATCTATTTGATTTAATGTAAAATCAGAATTTATTTTATCAGCTTCAGGAAAATGAGTATAAATACCTTCCAGTTTGAGCTTATTGTTAGATCTTATTAAATCAATACTATGGCTTATTTCTTTTATAGATATGCCTAATCTATTCATTCCTGTGTCAATCTTTAAATGAAAAGGGATATTAGTTTCATCAAGGGTTAAAAGAAACTCTAGCTGTTTTAAGTCATAAACTGTAAAAACTATTTTCCTACTTACAGCTTCTTTTATTTCATCATTTTCTATTGATCCAAGAATTAAAATATTACAAGAAATTCCTGAATCTAATAATTCTCTTGCTTCTTCAAGTGTTGCAACTCCAAAACTTTTAATATCATTTTCAATAAGAGCTTTGGTCATTGTAATAGATCCATGACCATAAGCATTAGCCTTAACAATAGCTAAGATTTCAACTTCTTTGCCCACTATGCTCCGTAGATAACTAATATTCTTCTTTAAATTAGAAAGGTCTATTTCAGCTTGAGTAGATCGCATTATTTCTTAATCTAACATAGATGTGTTTATTTCTCGAATAACCTAGCTTGATTACTTATTTATGATATATTTCTCTTACCTAAATGTCATTTTCAACACTAGAAAAAAAAGTAACAGGAATAGTAAGCTTAATATTGTCATTAAGGCTATTAGGCCTATTTATGCTATTGCCAATATTCAGCATTTATGCCATTGATTATGAAAATTCTAATGCATTTTTGGCTGGGATAGCAATTGGTGTCTATTCTTTATCTCAAGCAATTATGCAAATACCTCTTGCTTATTTAAGCGACAAAATTGGAAGGCGAGTAGTAGTTCTTATAGGCCTTGGTTTCTTTACAATCGGAAGCCTAATTTGTTATGTTGCAAATGATATAAACCTACTAATCTTCGGTAGAGTAATACAAGGCTGTGGAGCAATTAGTTCAGTTGGTGTTGCGACTTTAGCAGAAAATACAAATGAAAACAATCGAGCCAGTGCTTTTACTATAGTTGGTCTTTCTGTTGGTGTAGCATTTGTAATAGGATTCTTAATAGGGCCTTTTTTGTCTTATCTGTTTAATTTTAAAATTTTGTTTTTGCTGCTTTTCTTTTTTGGTATTTTGGCAATATTATGTGCATCGTTTTTATATCCAGAAGGAAAAATCACTACTAAGGATGTAGAGAAAAGAGATCCTTTCAGAATGAATTCTGATATGATTAAGATTTATTCTGCATCATTCATGTTGTCTATCATCTTGAGTATATTTTTGTTCATATATCCTCTAATGTGGAAAGATTTAGGTAAATCAACAAATGAGTTAAGCATTGTATATTTGATTGTTTTTCTTCCTGCCGCAATATTTATTTATCCATCAATCAGATATTTGGAAAAAATAAAAAGAATCGACATATCAACAAGTTTTGGCTGGATATTCCTATTCATAAGTTTTCTATCATTTCTTTTCGTTGAAAGAAATATATTCTCACTTTATTTGTTAGCAATATTCTTTTTTCTTGGTAGTACTATTTTTCATTCAACTTTACCTAGCTTGTTATCTTTAAAAGTATCAGAAAAAATGAGAGCAACAGGAAATGGTCCATATTACATTATGAGCTTTCTTGGTCATGCTATAGGTAGCATAATAGCGGGATTCTTTTATTCTAAAGCAGAATATTTTGGTTTTAGTAACTATGCTTCTTTAATATTTTTATGTCTAATGATTGTAACTGTATGGACTATAGTTGGATTACCCAAACATAATTCCATAAAAGAATAAATTTTTAAGGTATCATTAGCTTATGTCAATGATAATAATTATTAACGAGCCTCCATCATCCAGTAAAACATGGAATGCTTTAAGGATAACAGCTGCATTGTTAAGCAATGATGAAGATGTCGAAATTTTTTTGATGAATGATGGCGTATTCAATGCTCTCCATAATCAAAATCCACCCGATGAAATCAAAGGACAATCAACATCTGAAAAAATAAAACAACTAGTAGAAATAGGGGCAAAAGCTTTTTATTGTAGTCAATGTGCGGAAACTAGAGGAATAACCAAAGATCAAATTAACCCAGAAATAGAAAAGTCTAATTTAATAGAACTTTCCAAAAAAATTCAAAATACTTCTAAAACTATCAACATGTAATTGATTATTAGTTTAGAGACAAGCTACCATTCATAACTCCCCAGTGGCCTAAAAAACTACACCAGAAAATATAGTCTTCGCCTTTCGAAAACTTATTGGTATCTAAAACTAAAGTAATAGATTCACTTGGTCCTAAAAATTTTGTTTTATATATAATTTTATCATTCTTAGGTAAATACCCTTCGTTTAGGCCATTCGATGGATTCACTAAAGATGTTAACGATTCAAAGTCAGATTTTTTTGAAATAACAATATTATGTCCAGCTAGTGAAACATCCAATGTGCCGGTATTTTTCAAGTTTATTTTAAACTCTTTACATTCTGAACTAATATTAATTTTGTTTGTGCTATACTGCATCATTCCATCTGCTTCCAAATTTAATTCACATTCATTAGCAATAGAGACAAGATTTAGTGTAAAGAAAGCTAAAATAGCATAAAAAAGGTTTTTCATAATTTTCTCCTTTGATTGAAATTAGTTTAAAGGCTTTAATGCCATTAATCTATTAATTCTTTCCTCAACAGGTGGGTGAGAACTAAACAATTTCCCTACTCCACCAGTAAGTGGGCTTATTATAAACATATGACTTGTCGCAGCATCTCTTTCTTCATACCTACTTCTGATAGGTTTTGACTTTTCTGATGTACAAAAATCGCTTATTTTTCTTAGCGCAGAAGCTAAGCTAGCAGGCTTATTTGTTATTTGTGCCGCAGTATAATCAGCTTTAAATTCTCTTGTTCTTGAAATTGCCATTTGTATAATCAGAGCTATTATAGGGGCAAGTATTGCGATTAACAAATGTCCTATAACATTACCTGTTCCTCTGTTCCCTCTAAAAGCTCCAAAAATTAATCCCCATTTTAACATTGATGCAATAATGCTAATAGCTCCTGCAAAAGTTGCAGCTATTGATGCAATTAAAATATCTTTATTTTCTATGTGGGCAAGCTCATGAGCAAGCACTCCTTCTATTTCTTCATCTGTAAGTTGTTGGACAAGAGATGTAGAAACAGCTACGACTGAATTTTTTTCGTTTCTTCCAGTTGCAAAAGCATTAGGAGTTTGGTCATCATAAACAAATAATTTTGGTCCATCTATTTTAGCCTTTGTACACAAATTATCAAAAATACCAATTAAATTCTTGTATTCGGTCTCATCTACTCTTTTTGCTTTAAAAACTTTCAATACAATCTTATCTGACATCCAATAAGAACCAACGTTCATAACTATTGCAAAAATAAAGGCGAACCACATACCACTAGATCCACCCAAATACTTTCCTATAAGAAGAAAGAAAGATGTCATTATTGCTAATAAAAAACCTGTCTTTAATGCATTCATAGAATTATCCTCCGCATGATTCTATATTGTTCTTAGAAATATATTTCTGATGATAATCTTCTGCAAAATAATAATCTCCTGCTGGTTCTATCTGAGTAACAATATTATTAGAATCATTCTTTAAATTTAATTCATTTATAATTTCTAAAGCAATTTCCTTTTGTTCTTGATTATGGTAAAAAATCACCGATCTGTACTGCGTACCTACATCAGGTCCTTGCCTATTTAAAGTAGTAGGATCATGAATATTAAAGAAAAAAGAGCATAGTTGATTAAAATGAATTTTTTCAGAATCGTAAACAACATTTACTACTTCTGCGTGTCCAGTTATACCTGAGCAAACATCAAAATATGTAGGATTTTTAAATTTCCCTCCCATATATCCAACGCTGGTTTTAACAACACCATCTAAATTCATAAAATTATGCTCAACTCCCCAGAAACATCCTGCTCCAAAAGTTGCAACAGATTCAGTAGACATATTTATATTATAACTAGTTCAAATTATTTTTGTCAGCTCTAAACTTTCTCCCCACATTTTAATTACCATGTCTCTAATTAATTGCTTTTTCTCATTATAAAAACTAAAATCCTCAATAGAATCAGCGCTTTCTTTAGCAAGCTTTAGTATTGATAAATCTCTTTTTAAATTAGCTAAATGTAGATTCCAGAATTGTCCTGATTGTTCAACTCCAGCTCCATAGAATGCTCCCGGCCCTCTAATTTCTAGGTCTTTTTCAGAAAGAATAAATCCGTCAGATATTTCTTTAAAAATAAATAATCTTTCCAAAAACGAATCTTCTTGATTACTTATGTTTAAAAACATGTAAGAATCTTTCACTCCTCTGCCAATTCTACCTCGCAATTGGTGCAATTGAGCCAATCCAAATCTTTCCGGATTATTGATTATCATAAAGGTAGCATTAGGGACATCTACCCCTACTTCAATAACTGTAGTAGATACTAGTAAATCTATTTTTCTATTTTTAAAATCTCTCATTATTTTTTCTTTTTTGTCAGAACTTATTAGTCCATTCATCATTTCTAGATTAAATTTTTTAAACCTGTTATTTTTTAAATCTAAATAAGTTGTTTCTACATCAGAAAGATTAGCAAATTCGTCTAATTTAGATTTCTTTATAATAGGACATATTACAAATCCTTGTCTTCCTTTGTTTAATTCGTCTTCTATGAATGTATAAGTTTCTTCCAAACTTTCTTTGTTTGTTATTTTGGTAATTGTTTTGCCTCTTCCTTTTGGCAAGGAATCTATTGTTGAAACATCAAATTCACTAAAAAATATTGATGACAAAGTTCTAGGTATTGGTGTTGCAGTCATAGTTAAAATATCAGGATTATCTCCTTTTTCTGTCATAAGTTTTCTTTGCAATACGCCAAATCTATGTTGTTCGTCTATTACAATAAGACTCAAATTTTTGTATTGAACTTTTTCTTGGAATAAAGAATGTGTACCAACAATAACTTTTGCCTTTCCAGACCTTATATCTTCATAGGCTTTCTCTTTTTCGTTCAAAGATAATGATGATTTTAATATAATAAGACTTTCTTCATCTATATACTCCTTCAAAAAATAATAATGTTGATCTGCTAATGTCTCTGTTGGTGCAATAATTGCAGATTGATAATTGTTGTCATACGAAATAGCCATGGATAACAATGCTATGATTGTTTTGCCACTACTTACATCTCCTTGCAATAACCTATTCATTTGTTTTTTTGATTTCATATCATTTATGATTTCTGACAATACTTTCTGTTGTGATTCTGTTAACTGAAATGGAAAAATATTCATTATCCTCTCTTGTAAAGAATTATTTACTTTCAGTGAATGACTCTTTCCAAGTATAATCTCTTTCGTAAAACTTCTTTCTTTCATGCCTAAACATAAAATTAAAAATTCAAAAAAGATGATTGATCTATGCCAAATAGATGAATTTAGAGAATCATTAATGAGAAAATCACAAATCTCGTCATCATTTTTAGGCAAGTGTATATTAAGGATAGATTTAGAAATTTTTTCAAGCTTATATTTTTCTAGAAAATCCTTATCAAAAAAATCTAATGCATCTAGGTTAATATTTTTTAATAAATCATTGATAATTTTTTGTATGCGATTCTGAGTCAAACCTTTTGTAAGTGAATAAACAGGATGTATTCTTGAGAATTTATCTAATTCTGGTTCTTTTTCTAATATAAAGTAGTTCTCCGGAGCAGGGTTAATAATCTGTAGATTTTTTGAAGATTTAGATACCTTCCCTGACAAAACAACCCAACTGTCTTCTAAGAAGTTTTCTTTTAAATATTTATATATTGGATTAAACCAGACTAATTTGAATGTCCCGGTACCGTCATCTATAACTACTTCATAGATTCGCTTTCTAGCTTTTATTAATTCTGATTTGATTATCCTTCCTTTAATTGTTATTTCTTGATTAATAGAAATGGATGAAATGTAGCTAGTTGCTCTATAATCTTTATAATCTCTAGGAAAATAAAACAATAAATCAAGAATATTGCTTATTCCTATTCTATTAAAGATTTTGACTAGACTGGGGCCAACTCCAGGCAATGAAACTAGACTAGTATCGAGATTATATTTCTTCGGTGTCATTTAATGGATGTGAACCTACATTGCTATAGAAGAAACCCATATCAGAAAGTTTTTGTTCATTATATAAATTTCTCCCATCAAAAATAACAGGATTCTTCAATAGTTCTTTTATCTTATTAAAATCTGGTTGCCTATATTCGCTCCATTCAGTGTTAATTATTAATGCATCGCAACCATCTAGTGCTTCATAATTATCGTTAAAGAAATTAATATTTTCATTAACAACTTTACTAAAATTATCTGATGCTGCTGGATCATGAGCATTTATTATTGAGCCTGACTTTATTAGGTTTTGTATTATTTCTACAGAAGGTGCTTCTCTTATGTCGTCAGTATTAGGCTTAAATGATAATCCCCAAACGGCAAATTTCTTTTTTTCTAAGTTATCAAAATAATTATTTATTTTTTCAAAAAATATTTTTCTTTGTAATATATTCACAGAATCAACTGCTTTGCACAATTGTAAATCAACTGAATTAACTTTTGCTATATTAATCAAAGCTTTAATGTCTTTTGGGAAACACGATCCACCATAACCTAAACCTGGAAAAATGAAATGTTTACCAATTCGTTGATCTTGAGACATAATTCTACGCACACTACCAACATTAGCCCCAACCTTTTCACATAGATTTGCTATCTCATTCATAAAGGAAATTCTTGTTGCTAGCATTGCATTAGAAGCATATTTTGAAATCTCTGATGATTGAATGTCAACACATATCAATCTATCTTCTCTTCTCATAAAAGGTTCATATAATTCTTTGAGTATTTTTTCTGCCTTACTACTTTCAACACCTATAACTATCCTATCGGGAAACATAAAGTCGTTAACTGCTGAACCTTCTTTTAAGAATTCTGGATTAGAAGCGACATCAAATTCCTCTTTTGTTTTAGATTGAATTAGATTTTTAAGTAACAAAGTAGTACCAACGGGAATTGTACTCTTGGTAACTATTATTTTGTAACTATTTATGTATTTTGATAGTTCAGTGGCAGCACTTTTAATATAGTCAAGATTGGCTGATCCGTCTTTATTAGGTGGTGTCGATACTGCTAAAAATATTATCGTGGAAGATTCAACTGCTTCCTTATAGTTAGTAGTAAATTTAAGCCTATTCCCTTTAATGTTTCTTTCAACGATATCGGATAGGCCAGGTTCGTAAATTCCAACATTGCCCTTTTTTAGTGAATCTATCTTTTCTTTATCGATATCAAGGCAAATTACATGATTTCCTGAATCCGCAAGACATGAGCCAGTTACAAGGCCTACATAACCTGAACCAATAACGCAAATATTCATGAATATTTTTATTATCCTTGATAAAGGAAATTTATCAAATTGTATGAATTAATTAGATATCTCTATATCTAGCTATTCTTAACTGCTGGACTTAATCCATCAAAACTAAATTCTTTAGCTTTTTCAACAAAGCTGGCCCATTTTTCTGGAATTTCATCCTCTTGATGTATTGCTGTAACAGGACAAGGATCTACACATGCTCCACAATCAATACACTCTTCAGGGTTAATTATTAATTGATCATCAGACTCATAAATACAATCAACTGGACATGCATCTACACAAGCCTTATCTTTTGTTCCAATACATGGTTCTGCAATAACGTACGCCATAAATGACCTCCTATATTATTACAATTTACCAAATTGAGAAGGATTAATCAAGAAAAAAAGTTAATGATATCAGTACTTTATGGATATACGAGGTCTATAATGTCTAAGTTAATTTATATCTGAAACTTCTTCTTTTTTCTCAAACAAATCAACTTTTTCCTGAAGAACAGACTTTTTGTCATATTTTATATATATATAACCCAAGGCAAGGCTAGTAATAAAAAATATAGTAGCTAACCATTTAGTAAGTGTTCTTAGGAATGATGATGAATCAGCACCAAATACAGATTCAGACGAACCGCCAAACATTGAACCTAAATCGTCTGTTTTAGAAGGACCAAACAAAACTGCAAGCACCAAAACAACTGCTACCACTCCATGAAAAACAATTAATGAGCTTTTAATAGTTTCAATCATTATAAATTACCAACTTTGAATACAATATCACAGAATTTATCACAATCCATACTTGCATTTCCAATTAGTACTCCATCAACGTTTTCTAGTGAAGCAATAGGCTTAATATTAATCTGATTCACACTACCTCCGTAAACTATTCTAGGTAAATTAACTGAATCTGGAAACATTAAATTTAATTCATTATGTATAAAATTATGAACCTCTTGAATATCTTCTACTCTTGCTGCTTCACCAGAACCAATTACCCAAATTGGTTCGTACCCAATCACAATTCTATCTAATTCTGTTTCTTTTATATCTCTTAAGCCTCTACGTAATTGATCAGCAATTCGATCAAAAGTTTTCTTTTGTCTTCTTTCATCAAATGTTTCACCAACACATAAAATAATATTTAATTTATTTTTAGTAGATATTAAAACTTTTTTATTAATCATTTCGTTTGTTTCGAGTAGATGTTGCCTTCTTTCTGAATGACCAATCATAGCCCAAGTACACCCGACATCTTGCAACATAAGATTAGAAACTTCTCCAGTAAATGGGCCCGTATTTTCATAAAAAACATTTTGAGACGATAAATTAATCCTAGTATCTTTAATTAAATCTGAAACTAAACTTAAATATGGAAAAGATGGAGCTAGTATTATATCAACATTATCAACGTTTTCTAAATTCTTATCTATTTCTTTTACTAATGATATGATAGATTCAGAATCTAAATTCATCTTCCAATTGGCAAATACTATTTTTTTCTTACTCACAGTTTTATAATAACCCTGTTTCTACCTTATGTATATTCTGATATATATTTGTTAAGTTTTTCTAGACCCTCTTTTAAATTCTCCATAGAGCTTGCATAAGATAGTCTTATGTATTTATCATAGTTTGGACCAAAATCTCTACCAGGTGCTACAGCTAAACCCACTTTATCCAATATATCTAGTGATAAATCTAGAGAATTCTTTTTAAACTTTTCCATGTTGCATATAACATAAAAGGTTGAATCAGGACTATAATCAATTGGCATCCCGATATCATCTAGTCTCTTTATTATAAAATCCCTTTTAGCTTTATAATCACTCTTCATTCTTTCGATTTCTAAATCATCAATTTCAAAAGCTCCAATTGCTGAATGCTGTGATATTGTAGGTGCGCATATAAACATATTCTGTTGTAATTTTTGTATATTACGAATCATTGTTTTTGGGGCAATTAAGTACCCTAGCCTCCATCCTGTCATTGAATAAAATTTCGCAAAACCATTAACTATGATAGCGTCGTCTTTATAATTTAACATTGTATCTACTTTGTATTCATAATTTAGCTCTTGATAAATTTCATCTGATATTACTTTAATGCCTAAATTAGCAATTGATTTCAGAACTTCTTCACTTTGAGTAACACCTGAAGGATTTGAAGGAGAATTTATAACAATAAGCTTGGTTCTCTTTGTTATTGCTTTTCTCAATTTCTTAATATTTATTTGATAATTATCTACAGAATGAGTTGTGAACAGCTTCACTCTACCCCCGAATATTTTAACAAGTTGTGGATAGCATGGGTAATATGGCTCAATTAATATAACTTCGTCTTTATCTTCTAATGACGAAAGCAATCCTAGAATAATAGCTCCGGATGAACCTGTAGTAATAACAACTCTATCTTCTGAAATATTTACGCCGGTATTTTTTTTATAGTTAGCTGCTATAGCTATCCTTAAAGCTTGAAGGCCCAAGCTGTGAGTATATCTATCTTGATCATTAGATATAGCTTTAATTGCTCGATCTTTTATTGCATTATTTATTTTTTCAGTTGGTTCACCTATTTCTAAATGACTTACATTAATACCTTTTTTTTCATATTTTTGAGCTTGTTCTAATATCTCCATAACATAGAAAGGCTCTATAGCTTCTAATATGTTTGAATTCATAGTTATATTCTATTGTAAAAAACATCAAGATAATAGTAAAAAGAATTGTTTTAGATAAATTATATAGGTATTATAAATTTTCAATTCGGAGTAGTTATGTCTAGAGTTTGTGAATTAACAGGAAAAAAGTTTATGTCTGGCAATAATGTCAGCCATGCTAACAATAAGACTAAAAGAAAGTTTGATATCAATTTACAACCCGTAAGTTTCCAAAGCGATATACTAAAAGAAACTTTCAAAATGAAAATTGCTGCTAGCACTATTAGAACAGTATCTAAACATGGTGGCCTTGATGCATTCATAATGAAAACCGCAGAATCTAAATTGTCTGCTCAAGCATTAAAAATAAAAAGAAAAATGCTAAAGAAATTAGCACCAAAAAAATAATATTTATTTTTTAAAAGCTTTATTTATTTTTTTTAAAAATATTTCCCTTTTTATATTTGTCATTCTCTCGGGAAACAAAATTCCATCTAAATGATCATATTCATGCTGAAACACAATAGATTGCATACCATCGGTTTCAAAACTTTGCTCATTCCCATTTATATCTAAAGCGGTCATCTTAATTCTCTCATATCTATTAACATAATCATAAAACCCTGGGATACTTAAACAGCCTTCTCTTGATTGAACTTTTCCTTCAGACATTACAAGTTTCGGATTTATAAGAACAAGATATTTATCTTCATCTTCTACAGAAAAGTCTTTACAAACAAAAATTCTTTTTAGTGCACCAATTTGTGGCGCAGAAAGACCTATTCCTTCTGAATCCACCATTGTCTTAATCATATCTTGTGAAAGATTTACTATTTCATTAGTAATTTCATCTATTTCAATACATTCCTTTTCCAGTATCGGATCAGGAAATATTTTTAATTGCAATTTTCCCATTAATTCTACTTATCGTTCAACTTGTCCAATAAATCTCTACTTGGCCTATAAAGTGGTAAGACTTTCTCAGGAACTACTATACTTTCTCCAGTTTTTGGATTTCGTCCTTTGTAAGATTTATATTTCTTTGGATAGAAACTGCCAAAACCTCTTATCTCAACTCTAGTATTATTCGAAATAGCATCGGACATAGATGATATTATTAAGTCGACTATTTGATGAGATAAATTCTTTTCTAACTTAAAAGCTTTAGTCATTTCATCTTCGATTTCTGATCTAAGCATAATTTATATTATAAATTCTATATGAAAAAAGCAAATTAAAGTAATTTACCCCAGATAGGATTCGAACCTACGACTCTATGTTTAGGAAACATATACTCTATCCACTGAGTTACTGGGGCAAGGGAAATTATTATAACAGTTCTTTTGTAGGTAAAGAAAATCTATTCAACTAATTCTCCGTTTTTCCATATACCTTCAATTTTATCACCATCTGCCCAAGTATAAGTTCCTTGACCGTGCTGCATTCCATCTTTCCATTCACCTACATATTTTGTACCATCTGCCCAAGTATGAGTTCCTTTACCGTGCATCTCTCCATCTTTCCATTCACCTACATATTTGTCACCATCTGGAGAAGTAGCAGTTCCTTTGCCGTGCTTCTTTCCATCTTTATATTCACCTACATATTTTTCACCATCTGAAAAAGTATAAGTTCCTTTGCCGTGTCTCTTTCCATCTTTATATTCACCTACATATTTTTCACCATCTGGATAAGTATAAGTTCCTTTGCCGTGCATCTCTCCATCTTTCCATTCACCTACATGTTTACCACCATCTGAAAAAGTATAAGTTCCTTTGCCGTGAAACTTCGCATCTTTAAATTCACCTACATATTTTGCACCATCTGGATAAGTATAAGTTCCTTTGCCGTGTTTCTTGTCATCTTTAAATTCACCTACATATTTACCACCATCTGAATAAGTCATAGTTCCTTTGCCGTGTCTCTTTCCATCTTTAAATTCACCTACATATTTTGTACCATCTGCCCAAGTAGCAGTTCCTTCACAATTATCCCATTTATTAAAATCATCCCCTTCACACTTAGGTAAAGAATATGAGTTGAGTGCAAACAAAAAGAAAAATAAGAGAAATAGATTTAGTGTTCTCATAAGATAATTATATCAAGAATTTGAGGTTTTTGGATGTCACTCTATGGAACTACTTCTCCGTTTCTCCACACTCCCCAAACTTTTCTTCCAGAATCAAAATAAGTTATATATCCTTTACCGTGCATCTTTCCATCTTTCCATTCACCTACATATTTTGAACCATTTGCCCACCTCAAAGTTCCTTTGCCGTGTCTCTTATCATCTTTCCATTCACCTACATATCTATCACCATTTGGATAAGTCATAGTTCCTTTGCCGTGTTTGTGCCAGTTCTTAAATTTACCTACATATTTTGCACCATCTGGGTAATGCAAAGTTCCTTTGCCGTCTCTCCTATTATCTTTCCATTCACCTTCATATATGACACCGTCAGGAAAAGACAAAAAGCCTTTGCCGTGTTTTCTCCCAAATCTCCACTCACCTTCATGTTTTGAACCATCTGGATAAGTCATAGTTCCTTTGCCGTTTGGTAAGTTATCTTCAAATTCACCTACATATTGTGAACCATCTAGATAATGCAAGGTTCCTTTACCATGGAACTTGCCATCGTTCCATGCACCCGATGTGATTGTACCATCTGGATGAATCCAAGTTCCTTCGCAATTATTCCATTTAGTGGAGTCATCACCTTTACACTTAGGTAAAGAATATGAGTTGAGTGAAAACAAAAAGAAAAATAAGAGGAATAGATTTAATGTTCTCATAAAATAATTGTATCAAAAATGTGAGTTTACGAGACGAAAAAGTTTACGTTTTGTATACGGATGATTTTGGGGGTTGCAAAAGGGTTAAAAATAGAGGGTTAAATGCCCACTCTTTCTTTAGGAAACATATACTCTATCCACTGAGTTACTGGGGCAAGGGAAATTAGTATAACAGTTCTTTTTTAGGTAAGGAAAATCAATAGCTCTACAAGAGACTCAATAATAAACATAAAATAATTATATCAAAATTCTAGAATCCAGAATATAAGATATAATTTATCTGAGAGTTATATAAATGGAGCATATACTTAATTGTTTTGAAAAATATGCTGTTTTTGAAGGCAGAGCAAGAAGAAAAGAATACTGGTATTTTTTTCTATTTCTTTTAATTGTACATTTTTTAACTTTAAGGTTGCCGGCTATCAATGCAATTTGCTCTCTTATTACTTTAGTTCCAAGCATTGCTGTTGCTTGTCGTAGGATGCATGATGTGGGAAAAAGTGGATGGTTTCAATTAATTCCTTTTTATAATCTTTATCTTTTCTGTTGTGATTCTGAACCATCAGCTAATAAATATGGACCGCAAGTAAAATAACTAAATTTCTCTTTAAAAATTAACTCTTAGAGGTAAAGTTAATGAATGAAGATAAAAAACCAAGCTTTTTTTGTTGAAATAGAAAACAAATACACTCATCAGTTTTACAAAGGATTTTTAATTGATGCAGAAGATAGAGACTCTGTCACCCAGACGGTAATATCGGTTTGCAATATAGATCCACTTTCATTTGATATAAAAATATCGGAAATATCTAATGAAAAAGCTAATAGCTTCTTTGAAGACAAGCTTCCAAATGGTGATCCTAAATATAAAGTAATTGATGAACAAGTGGGAATATTTGAGATGGTGTATAGCTCTATTGGTAATCCTTACGAAGACTAGAAAGATTAAAGTTTATTTCTCTTTTTCTTATAACCTTGTCTGACCTTAAATTTAGGTTCACTTTTACAAATAACATAAATCCTACCGCGTCTCTTTACAACCTGGCAGTCTGGATGTCTTTTCTTCATTGTTCCAATTGAGCTAACTACTTTCATAGAGACATTATTTAAACCTAATAAATATTTGATGTCAATATATATCAATTTTGATTAATTTATATCTAGTAAAACTCTATATGCTCTCAATTCTATAACCAGAATTCGGCAACAATGTTAATAAAACGTTATGGAACCTTTTTAATCCTTCTCTGTGACCAACACTTATATACCTAATACTATTGTTGTTTAAAATTTCATAAACCTTGTTTTCATTTTCTGTATCTAAAGCACTAGTTCCTTCGTCGAGGATAACAAGGCTAGGCTTATTTAGAATAATTCTGGCAAATGCCAGTCTTTGTTGTTCTCCTACAGATAAGACCCTCGACCAATCCTTCGTATCATCAAGGCCATGTTCTTGAATGATTCTGTTCATGGAAACTAAATTTATTGCATTCCTTATATCTTCATCAGAAAACTGATTTGAGGATCCAGGATAACAGACCTGATCCCTTAATGTTCCTAGTAACATATATGGTTTTTGTGGTAAAAACATTGTGTCTGTTATTTTAGGTTTGTAGACATCACCTTTTCCTCTAGTCCATAGTCCAGCTATAGATCTTAATAGTGAGCTTTTTCCTACTCCACTTTCGCCTACTATCATTAAATTAGTGTTAGAATCAAGATCCAGATTAAGATCTTTAACTAATTGTTTTTCTCCGTTAGGAGTGACAAGATTAAGATTAACTATTTTTAATTTATCAGATTCATTATAGTTGATTTGATTGTAACTATTTTCATTTTTTGATATTGAATTAAGCATTAAGTCAAAGTTGCCAAGCCTAAATACACTAGCAGAAAATTGTGAAATTCTTTCAATTTGGCTAACGACAATAGATAAGGCTCCAAAAACTTGATAGAATGCAACAAATGCCTGCGTGATTGTTCCAAAGTCTATTTCTTCTAAAAAATATAAAGGTGCAACTAATATGTAGACTGGGAAACGCATTAAATTCTGATAAGAGAATTGGAACAAATCTACAATTGATTGCCAGATAATCCATAAATCAAAATTTTTCAGTGCCTTAAATAATTTGTTTACAACATTTGTTACTTCTTTTTCTTCTCCTTTGTAGAAAGCAATAGATTCAGAATTGTCTCTAACATGAACCATGCTGTATCGGAAATCTGCTTCGAGTTTTAGTTGATTGTAGTGAATTTTAATCATTTTCTTTCCTGTATATATAGCAATCAAAGTTCCAAGGAAGACATATGCTATTAATCCAATAGTTAAGGTTTTAGAGATACTCCACAAGATTGCACTAAAAGCAAAAACAGTGAGGATAGCATAAAGAGTGTCTATCAAAAAATCTAATGTAACAGTTGTAAAATTTCTAATATCTTCGGATATTCTCTGATCTGGATTATCTATATCGGAATCTTCAGTATTTGAATCTAATAAATAAAAAGCCCTATTATGAAAATATCTTTCAAGAAAATTGTTCGTAAGCCATTCCCTCCAATATCTTGCAAGCTTAAGCCTAGTAAATCTGTATGAAGCTACAATTGGTAATGCAATTAATACTATCCATCCATAGACCCATAAGAACTCCCAAAAAGCTTTATCATTTCTTAAATTTAAAGATGTATCTAAAAATCTAAAAATATAACTAAGTCCAACATTTAAACCTGTTACACAAAAAAGTAGAAACAGAATAACTATGAGAAGAATCCAAGGAAATTTTCTTGGCTTCAAATGTTCTTTATTGATTATCAAAAAAAACAGGAATAGAAGTATTAAAGCTAAAGAAAGCACTGGTAAATATCCTGAGCTTAGATTATCGACAAATACTTTAAAATTTGGAGCAACCTCTAATAAAAAAGTTGGATATAGAATTTCAATTAAAAAACCTATTGCTATAATTGAGAAATGACTTACTGATATAACAAAGACTATAGACAATAGAAGCATTATTAAGAGCTTCCAGCCCGACTTTGATCCTTCCAATGGAAAAAAATATGGCTGAGCAGTATTTACAAATCTATGTAAAAGCTCTTTGTTGAAATTGAAAGATTTATCTGACATTAAATTTCTACTAATTTACAATTTAGGAAAAACTTAACATATTTTTTTCCTTTCTGTACTTTTTCCCGGTTCCATTCAATATTAGAAGAATCAATAATGAAATTAACATAATCGGCAATGTTAGGAGTTGCCCCATATTGAAATAACTAAGCTGAATATCAGTTTGTGTCTCTTTAAGGAACTCTAGAAGAAATCTTGCCAAGGATACTGAGAATACGCTTAAAACCATTAATCTTCCCGGGACTGACTCAATTCTTATAGAGAAAAATCTAAGTATTAGATAAATAAAAACGTATGATACTGCTTCATAAAATTGAACAGGATGTCTAGAAACAGCATCAATAAGAGGAAAAATAACACATAAGCCTTTAGAACACACTTTCCCTAAAATTTCTGAGTTAAATAAGTTTCCTACTCTGATTAACGAAATCAAAACAATAGAATAATAAAAAACTGCATCAAGTAATTTTAGAGAAATATTAAATTTAATTTTCTTTCTATAAAAAATAAAATAACAAAAAAGAAACCCTACAAATCCTCCGTGACTTGATAGTCCCTGATATCCTGTGAATTCAAATGGACTAAATCTGATTGGCAGTAAGATTTCTAGTAAATTATTAGAATAGTATGAAAATTCATAAAAGAGACAATGAAATACTCTTGAAAATAAAAGCATACAAAGAATACAAGGTATCAATATTTCATCAACTTTTTTAGGTGTTAAGTAGCTAGAAGCCTTTAAAGTTGTTTTTATGTATACAAAAATTACTCCGATAGCAAAAAACAATGAATAGTATCTAATAGAAATAAAATCAGAAGAGAAAATATACGGAGAATAGTTCCACAATATAGTTATATCGAACATACTTATAGATTCTCTTTAAGTTCAATCTCAAATCTTTTTTCTTGTAACGCTTGTCTCTTTCTAATCTCGGCTCCAATCTGCTGATTCTTTTTTTCTTTTAGTGTTTCAGTAATCAGCTCTGGTATTACTATAGGTTTTCCTTTTTCGTTAATCCCAACAAAAACAAAGTACGCTCTTGCGCATATTACTTTCTCATCATCATATTGTTCTTTAGTAACTTTCGTTTTAACAATTAATGAAGTTCTACCTGTATAAATAACCCTCGAAATAAATTCTATTACATCTCCTCTATTTATTGGGGCAATAAATTGCATATCTTCTATTGAAGCAGTTACTACCTTATGTCCACAGAATCTTCTGCCACAAATTCCTCCAACCATATCCATCATTTCAATCAATCTGCCTCCGTACATAGTCCCATAATCATTTGTATCATTAGGAAAGACAACTATACTGCTTGTTGCTTCAGCAGATTTTTTCTTTATTCTATTGCTCATTGTTTATTACATTAAACCTTTTATAAATTTTTTTCGCTTTTTAATTATTCATTAACAATTATAATATTCAAATGAAAAAATTTAGTTCGACAAATACTTATGTAGCTACACCTGATTTGGAGTTGTCAGTAAATGCTTCTATAAGCTTAGAAAGACCTCTCCTAGTAAAAGGAGAGCCTGGAACAGGAAAAACACTTCTAGCCGAAGAGATTGCTAAGTCATTAAACGTTGATATTATCAAATGGCATATAAAATCTACAACAAAAGCTCAACAAGGATTATATGAATATGATGCTGTTACACGTTTAAGAGATTCTCAATTAGGAGATCCCAGAGTAAAAGATATTTCAAATTACATCATTAAAGGAAAATTGTGGGAAGCTTTTGAGTCAGACAAGAAAATAGTTTTACTTATTGATGAAATTGACAAAGCAGATATTGAGTTTCCGAACGACTTATTGCTTGAGCTTGATAAAATGGAATTCCATGTTTACGAAACTAAAGAGAATATTGTTGCTAAAAATAGGCCGATTGTTGTCATTACAAGTAATAATGAGAAAGAATTACCTGACGCTTTCTTGAGGAGATGCATATTTCATTACATAAATTTTCCAGAAAGAGAAACAATGGAAAAAATTATCGAAGTACATTTCCCAAAAATTAAAAAGAAACTGCTTTCAGAAGCGTTGAATATTTTTTTTGATTTAAGGGAAGTTCCAGGATTAAAGAAAAATCCATCAACATCAGAATTAATTGATTGGATTAAATTGCTTCTATCTGACGATATCCCAAGAGACTTATTGTTAGAGAGAGATGAGACAAAAGCTATTCCACCTTTACATGGCGCACTAATTAAAAACGAACAAGATGTTAATCTTCTTGAGCAATTACGATTTATGATTAGAAGAGAAAAATAATGCTAATTGATTTTTTTTTAAATCTAAAACGTTCTGGTATCAATTGCTCTCTTAAAGAATTATTAGACCTAATCCATGCACTAGATAAAGAAATCATAAGTATTAGTACAGAAGATTTTTATTATTTAAGTAGATCAATGATGGTAAAAGATGAGAAGTATTTTGATAGATTCGATAGAGCTTTTTCAGTTTTTTTTGATGGTATAGATAATGTAAATTTAGATTTCTTAAAAAATGAAATTCCTGAAGAATGGCTGAGAAAAGAGTTTGAAAAGACTTTGTCCAAGGAAGAAAGGGATAAAATTAAATCCATTAAAGATCTTGAAGAGTTAATGAAGAAATTTATGGAAAGATTTAACGAACAAAGGAATAGACACCAAGGAGGAAGCAAATGGATAGGAACAGGTGGTACTTCACCATTTGGAGCATATGGTTCGAATCCATTTGGAATTAGAATTGGCCAAGATGGTAACAGAAATTTTTCAGCTGTAAAAGTTTGGGATAAGAGAAAATATATTAACTTAGATGACGATATCGAAATAGGAACAAGAAATATTAAGGTTGCTTTAAAGAAATTGAGAAAGTTTGCAAGAATCAATGGTCAAGACGAACTCGACCTAGAAGGAACAATTAATCAGACTGCCAAAAATGGAGGATATGTTGATATCAAAATGCGACCTGAAAGAAAGAATCAAGTAAAAGTTTTATTATTTTTTGATGTAGGCGGATCTATGGATCCACACATTAAGCTCTGTCAAGAATTATTCTCTGCTGCAAAATATGAATTTAAAAACATGGAGTACTATTATTTTCACAATTTTATTTATGAAGGTGTATGGAGAGATAATGACCGGAGAGAAGAGATAATAGACATCCAAAATCTTGTAAACAAATTTGGTAAAGATTATAAAATAATAATAGTTGGTGATGCTTTTATGGGTATATATGAAATTACACATATTAATGGATCAATAGAACACTACAACGAGAAACCTGGTGAATTCTACTTCAGAAGAATGAAAAACCACTTTGATAAAATTGTATGGCTTAATCCAATTCCAAAAGAAGAATGGGAGTATTCTCAATCTATTGAATACACTAGATATTTAACAGAGAACAAGATGTATAATTTGACTGTTGATGGAATAAGCAAGGCAGTATCCTATCTAGCAAAATAAATTAACTTTTAATTAATCTAATAAAGAGAAAGACACAAATACCACTCAAGAGAATATTAAGCAAAATATATTTTACAGCTAGCAAGAAAGCTTTTTCGTCAATCATATTAATAAATTCGTAACTAAAAGTTGAGAAAGTTGTAAGTGACCCTAAAAAACCAACAACAAAAAAGATTCTAACACCTTCTCTAAAATCGAATAATTCGGTTAAATAATAAAATAAGCCGATGAGAAGTGAACCAACAACATTAACTAAGAGCGTAGAAATGTAAGGTTTAGATGGAAAATTTGAAGTAAAAAAGACATTTGAGAAATATCTAAGAACGGCCCCAAGACCACCTCCTAATGCTACAAGTAAAATATTTTGAAACATTTAATTTTCTCTCTTTTTACAAGCCAAAATTCTTTTTTGTCCATACTGTATAAATTGGAGCACCAAGTGTTGACTCGTAATCAACTTTTTCAACTGCTATTTCTTCTATTTGAAACAATTCAGGAGACTTACTTTTTAAAACTTCTATTTCTTTATAAATAGAATAAATTGATTTCCAGGTCGCAACAATCTTAATTTTTGGCTCTTTTTTGTCTGGCTTTAATCTATTATGTGCCCATGCGATATAAGATGAAACCACTAAATCTAAATTCTGGTAATTAAAGTTCGTTCTTAAAGCAGTTTGATTAGGAATTTGAGATTTTTCAAATATTGTTTTAAAAATCTTAGTCCAATATTTTTCTTTATTCTTAAGAACTTTTTCTTCTTCAATTTCTCTTGAATATGATGAAAGTTGAGCTCTTATTGAATCAAATAAATTAAAAAATATATGTGGACATTCAGGATTAAAAGTAATGAAATTTGATTCTTTATTTCTATCCTTATATGTATCTTCCCTTTTATAATTATAATAATGAGCTAACCCATTTCCATAAGGCCAGAACTCAAACATTGGCATCCTAGCGCTTATTATTCTGTTACAAGTGTCTAGATAGTATTTAACAATTTTCTTTTGTTTTTCATCTAAATCACCAGTAAAAAGCATCAGTCTCCAATACATAAGAGCTTTATAAATAATATTCGTCTCTACTGGTAAATCTTTTTCTTTGGCAAAATCCCAATTCTTTAGTGTATAAAAGAAAAATTTTGGTTGTCTTGTATCAATAAAATCTATCAAAGATGGAACCTTGCAAGTAAGAGGATTTGCTAAATTGGGTGGATGTAAATCTTTTAAAGAGCCCCACTTATATTGTTTCTCAGCCTTCAAGTCAGTTCTTGCAACAATCTTCCAACCAAGTTCAGCTGAACCCCTTTTATATTTTGATGTTCTAGCTCCATATCTTGCAGCATGTTCGTCTTTGTGAAATTCTTGTAATTTTTGTTCATCAGTCATTCCCTTTTGGCTCTTATCTTTCCAAAATTTGTTGGCATAACCGATGGTTTTCCTTAATCCATTGTCATCTGAACTCATATAGAAAATTTTACATGAAATTACGTATAAAATTAAATTCTAAACTTTCTTGAAAGATAAAGATGCGGAATTAATACAATATCTAACTCCAGTTGGTTCTGGGCCATCTCCAAAAACATGTCCTAAATGAGCACCGCATTTCTTACAGCTAACCTCTATCCTAACCATGGCATGGGAAGTATCTTCTTGGAATAGAATATTATCATTATTGATCGAATCAAAAAAACTTGGCCAACCTGTACCTGAATCAAATTTTTTTGATGAATCAAAAAGATCTATATTGCAACAAACACATTTATAGACTCCTTTTTCTTTATTTTCATGATATTCACCAGTAAAAGGTGGTTCGGTTCCACACTCTTGAGTAACATGGTATTGAATATCGGTAAGCTTAGCTTTTAGTTCCTTATTCAAAACTATAAGTCCAATTCCTTTGATAAAAATTTGATAATATCTTTTGACTCATACATCCATTTAACATTGTTTGGAGACTCTTCAATTTTAAGACATGGTACTTGCAATTTTCCTCCACCAGATATAAGTTCATCAGCATAATCTTTATTTCTTTTTGCATCTTTAGTATTAATTGCAATATTGTTTTTTTTCATAAATCTTCGCACCATTACACAAAAAGGGCATGCTCTAAACTCATAAAGTGTCAGATTTGATGAATAATTAGCAATCATATCAATCTTATCTTGTGTCATAGCTATAGGCTTGGGTGAAGTAAGAAAATCTAAAAATAAGATTATTTTTCCTAAAACAAATCTAACTATTCCCATAATAACCTTAACCAGGCAATGAGCCTAGCGCCAAACCAACATTTTCCAATAAGATTTTAGCTTCTTCTGAAACTTCTTTGTTGTCATCTAAAGTTAAATTTCTCCAATGCTTAACAGTGTCAGCAAAGATAGTCTCTACAAAAGGGTTACAAGTGTCAAAATCTAATTCGGAATTCCAAGTTTCTAGAGCTATAAAAAAATATCCTGGCATTTTTTTATTGTAATATTTTGCAAGATATGGGTTTTTTCTTGCGAAAGCTTCCCATTCGCTTATCTCCATTGTTCTAATTTCCTTGGGGAAATATTCTTTTTTATCATAGAGCTTATATTTCTTCATATATGATTCAGCATCTTTCTCGCTAATCATAGTTCTTCCGATAACTGATGCCTGAGAACCAGGACCACAGGATTGTGTCATAACATTAATAATGTATTATAAGATGTGAAATGATTCAAGAAACAATTCTTTTATATTTTTCTATTACCTTAGTGATAATGATAATAGTTATAATTTATTTAATAAGGCGATAATACAATGTGGACTTGCATTCATACCTGGAAAAGATCTTCGATTAATACTTTATGGTGTTTGTTTGGTTGCTCAATAGGAGATTTGGGCACTATATGGTTTTTTCAGAATAATCATTATGAAATAAATGATTTAGAGATAATGTTATTAGCAATGATTAATGGATTAATTACAAGTTTTACTATAGAAACAATAGTTCTATTAAAATCAATGAATCTTAAATTTGCTATAAAAACAGCTTTTGGAATGAGCATAATCAGTATGATTGCTATGGAAATTGCCATGAATTATACTGATTTTGTATTAAATGGTGCAGCAATAATTAATCTTGAGACTCTTCCTTTAGTATTAATAGCAGGCTTTATCGTTCCTTTGCCATATAACTATTGGAAATTAAAAACAACTGGTGTAAGTTGTCACTAGAATTAGGCGCTTTTAAGTTCTCGGATTTGTCTTTCTTCTTCTGTGAAAACACCGTCAGCCACTGGAATAATTGAAGGAATCAAAGCTCCGCCTATACGAAGGAAATATTTCTCAAGCATTTCCTGAGTTTCTGACGCATAAAAAGAAGCCCTATGAAAAGTTAGATAGCTTCTCCAGTTATTGATTGTCGACCAAACAACAGTAGGTGGTGATACAACTTGTAAATCTTCGTTAGGTGTTCCAACGTGGGCCATTTGTAAAATGGTTATATCAATTATTTCATCCCCAACAATTGATTTTGGATCCCAGTTTTCTAAATCTTCTATAATTCTTCCTTGTAAAATAGTGTAATCATGCATAATGGCTTCGATTAATTTATCAGGGTTCCTATCTCTAAGATATTCTTCAAGGCAATCATAGGCAACTAGCTTAAAGGGATTGTTTGTATGATAACCTTCGCCTTTGTCGCTTATTTGCTGAACATTACCCTTAATCTGAGGACGAAACAAAGTTTTTTCTAACAATCCTTTAGGAAAAATAGTGTCCTGGATTGTGGAATACTTTTTTTGCTTCCAATCTATACCTTGAGCCATTTGTTTATATTACTGGGTTTTGTTTGAATTGCAATATTATGAAAATTTAATTTTGTGTCTATACTACTTATATGAATAAAAAAACAGAGAAAATACTTTTTCTGGTCCTTTTTTTAATAATTTTCATAATAATGGCATATTCCTTATATCAATTACCAAACTTGGTGGGTTCGAGCTAGTTTTTTCCTTGCCAGTAATCTTTGCACATTTTCCAAATTCTGCTCCGTCCTTCTGACGTTTTTAGATTTTTTAATATTTCTAGAGTGAAAGAATAATATTTACGCAATTTTTCTCTACCCTCTGGGGAAGTACTTAGGTACAACGCATAAAGAATAAGAATTGGTGAGAGTATCGGTATAGCAAAAGGTAATGAGAGTATAAATATTATTGCTCTGTTGATTTGTTTTTTAAACTTCTTATACATTAGCTATAAATTAAATTCAAGCTGGATACTTTTGTCTTCCTTAGTATTCTCTTTTGATGACTTAGATTTAGCAATAGTGCCAGTTTCATTCTTAAACATAGCACAAATATGAGAATTCTTATCTAGCCAATTTTCATATTTAATATAGTCTGGCATCATCTGTTCTACTTTGCTCCAATAATCATCTGAATGGTCACGCATCATCACATGCGCTAGCTCATGAACAACCAGATAAGTTAAGACGTCAATTGGGACCAATATTGATCTCCAGCTAAAATTCAAAATTCCATTTCCTGTGCAGGAACCCCACTGTGAATAAGCATTAGAAATTATAATTTTTTCATATCCAATATTATAGAGTTTAGAATATTGATCAGTTATTTCAGCAATATGTTCTTTTGCCTTTTCTTTGTACCAATCAATAAAAATCTTATTTGCAAATTTAATATAAGAACTAGATAGATAAAATATTCCCTCAGAATAATGTAGCGGTATAGATTGTTCGCTTACTATCCTTAATGGTCTTTCTTTTCCTAGAAATAGAAATTTTTCACCTTCTTCGTACTTTTTATGTAAATCATTTAAATATCTAACTTTTGCTATTTGTTGAGTTCTTAAAAGATAAAACTTTTTTGAATCTAAAAAATCTTGAATGGATTCCATTGTCTCTTCTATAGGAGCTCTGACAATAATGTAGCCTTCTACGGAAATTTGTACTTCTAAATTTTTCCTATCAGACCTAATAATTTGATCTATTTTGACTGACATTTTAGGTCACTATAACACATAAAATAAGGAAAAATCAAAAAAATTATAATAATTATAGATATTTATATTAAGATAGAATTATGAAAACTGCTGTCAAAAGTATTCCGAAAACTAGTCCAACTACTGTCCCTGTAAGTAACTCTTTCTGTTCCCTCGAAATAGATGGGGGCTCCGGAAACTTGTCAGTTTCTAGAAACTCAAATAATCCTATATGAGAAAAGATTAAGATACCTGGTACAGAAAAAGCAACAACTAGCATTATTATCTTGCCAATCAAAGGGACAGTTTCATAAAAAACTGGTTCGGCACTAATACATAGATTAGGAAATAAAAGGGTAAATGCTAAAAAAAAGGCAAACTTTATTCTCATATAAGTAATTTGAATTATAATTACAAATATAGGAAAATCAATACATGCCCTCTTGCTATCTCCAGATTTATGAGAACCTCAAAGAAATAGAAGATAAAGATTATTGGAAAGAGTATATAGATTTTTATGAAGATTACTGGGGTGGACCAACATCTCCATATGGAGTTTGGTTTGGCAATGAATATTCAGTATTCCAAGACACTCTTTCTGACTTTTTATCAGTAGAAAAAAAAGATTTAAAAGAGTGTTTATTTATAAAAGATAACGAAGACTATTATGTATGCCCAAATGGAATCAAAAAAGGAGACAGCCCCTACTCTTTCCTTGTTAATAACGTTATTCCACTTCATTGGTTCTTTCTTTTTGCAGAAAATCAGAAAAAAGTCTTCAAAACTCATTGGGGTTTTGGCGCAATCCACTATACTAGCAATATTAATTCAGCAACAAAAATGATTGATGATTTTATACCCCTAAAAGAAAAAGTAGCTAATGAAAATGAGAATCTATATAACTTTATTAGTGCAATAATTGATGATATGGCACATATACAAAATTGGTTTAAGCATTTTTCAAAAAAAAGTAAGGTTATATTGAATTATGGTGACTTGCTGATATCTTTCCCTCCTAATACTTTAGATAAAGAAGATTCAGTAAAAATAATAACGGATTTTAAGTACACATTGAGCAAACAACAGTATTCAGAAGCACTTAGTTTAATTGAATTTCTAATAAACAGATGGTCAAAAATAGAATTTGCAAATCAAAAAGATATTACCAAATCAACTAATTAATTTTTCAATCTTTTTCATTGGTATTAATTTTGGTGGAACGAGACGTTGGTCTTCATTTTTAACAAAATCATTTTTATACTCCAAGCTCCATTTATAACTTAAAAAGTATTGAGTTATAATTAATGACAATTCTTTGGTATTCTTAATCTTAGACCATTCGTCAATTTTACTTTCCATAGGTATTATTCTCGCTTTTCCAGGATTAAACAAAGTTCTTAATGCGAAGTTTCTTTCTTCAATTGATTTTGGTTTTAATTCTTTACGCATGTCAGATAACATTTTGTGAATATACTTAAAAGTTCCAACTATGTGCTCTTTATTGAATGGCAATGAATTATTTCTTTTTTTATTAAGATCATCATCTCCTAGACCTTGAGCAAATTCTTTCAAACTAACTTTGTCTTCTTTGTTTGGATACTTAGATTGTAATGCCCAAGCAATAACTTGTAATCTAACAGTTGGATGATCAAGTACACAAGGATGCTCTCTGATTGCTAATGCTAAGTGCAAGGGTTTTCTTGTTGTCTGAAAATCTCTAAAATATTTACAAAAGAACAACCAAGATAAAATTCCTGTTTTCCCTTCGTGGACCTGCTCTACAAACTTTTTTATCTCAACAAAGAATTTATCGCTTAATATTTCTGCATCAATCCAAGCATCACTTTTCTTTTTCGTTTTCATAGCTTAGATTCTAACACAAAAGTTTAAGTATAAAATTTATATCAGTTTCATTCTTACTGATATAGACTGGTAAGTCGTTTTATATTTGTTAGCAAGAATATGAAGAACGATTTTATCAACGGAATCAATCTCTTCCCACTCTTTTGCTGCAACTACTCCTGTATAAGGAATAGATGTTTTTGTATAGGTAGTCACAAACCTGCTTAAAGCTTCATCTATCATGATTGAATTAATTTGGTTTGATAAAAATAATTCTCCATTTTTCTTTCCCTTCTTAGGTTCGATATAAACTGGATAATATTTTATTAAGAATTTCTCTAATTTGTTTTTCAGTGAATTAAATTCTAGCAGAAGTTTCGAATCTGAAGGGAAACCTTCGGCTTTAAGACCATAGTAAACCAACTTTGATACAGATCCTGAGGAGGCAGCATTAAATATTTCTTTTAACCAGTTTTTAGCATCTAGCCACCTTTCAAAATTCTTTTTCGATTTTGTGTCTGTCTTTGAATCTTCCAATTCATTAAGTGTAGAATGAAGTAGATTTACAACAATCTTAACTTTAGACTCTCTTTCGATTGTTAAGTCATCTTTCCAACCTTTAACATAATTTTCGTCATATAGAATTCTAGGCTCTAATCTAATCTGATTAACTATGTTATTAAGAAGTTCTTTCTCTTTGAGAATATCCGGGAAATATTTATCCTTAAAATATTCAACACTGACTGAGATATCTTCTATATTTGATATTTTAGTTTTTAGCTTCTTTTTCATTACAAACTAGGCTTCACCATCTTTTTTGGGTTTAAGATATCATCAGCCTTTCTTTTCTCTAATATATTTTCTTCGTAAACTATCTCTCTAACAGTCTTTCCTTCTGCAAAAGCTTTTTTTGCAACAGCTGCAGCTTTATCATATCCAATTACTGGAGCCAAGCTAGTACACATGGCCAAGCTTTCTTCTATATAGCTTTCACACTTCTTTGAGTCCGCCGTGATTCCCGCTACACAGTCTTTAGCAAAAACCTTTGATGATGTTGATAAAAGCTCTATTGATTCTAAAATATTATGGGCCATAACTGGCATCATTACATTGAGCTCAAAGTTGCCTGATTGTCCTGCTATAGAAACAGTTACATCATTACCAATTACTTGAGCACAAACTTGAGTTAATGATTCTGCTAGAACTGGGTTTACTTTTCCGGGCATTATTGAGGATCCAGGCTGAATCGCTGGAAGACTAATCTCCCCAAAACCACATCTTGGACCACTACCAAGCCATCTAATATCATTCCCTATTTTCATCAAAGAGGTTGCTAAAGTTTTTAGAGAAGAACTAGTAAGTACTAATGCATCTTTAGATGCTTGAGATTCAAAATGATTTGGAGCTTCTATAAATTTAATACCTATTTTTTTTGATATCTCTTTGGAGATTCTTTGGGCAAATTTTGGGTGTGAATTTATTCCTGTACCGACAGCTGTTCCACCCTGAGCAAGCTCTCTGAGGCTCTCTGATGATTGAATTATAAACTTAATAGATTTTTTTATCATTGCTGCATATCCTGAAAATTCTTGGCCTAATGTAATAGGGGTAGCATCCTGCAAATGAGTTCTTCCTATTTTAAAAACGGATTTAAATTGATTAGATTTCTTGTTTAATTCCTTTTCAAGAATCTTCAGATTTGGTATTAGCTGATCTGAAATTAACTTCAACGAGGATATATGCATCGCGGTTGGTATTACATCATTGCTAGATTGACACAAATTTACATGATCATTTGGGTGGATTTTTTCTTTTCCCTTGTAGTATTTGTTGGCAACTGTTGCTATTACTTCATTCGCATTCATATTCGTTGATGTTCCAGAACCAGTTTGAAATATATCAACAACAAATTCTGAATCATATTTACCTTTTATAACATCGTTTGCCGCTCTCATTATTGCATTAGCAATGGATGGTGATATCAACTTTAGATCCTTATTAGATTTAGCAGCTGAAAATTTAATCACACCAAGCGCCTCTATAAAAGGCCTTTTGAATCTTAAATCACTTATAGGGAAATTATCTATCGCTCTTGCTGTTTGAGCTGCATAAAGTGCCTTCTTCGGAACTTTCATCTTTCCCATTGAATCAGATTCTACTCTAAATTGTTTTTTTGACATAAATGAACTTCCTTCTTAGATAAAGATAATATTAATTTTAACTTATTGTGAGAAACTTTAATAATTATATTTTTTTATTATAATACTTAACGGAGACTGTTATGAGCAATATTATAGAAACTAATGATAGCGATTTTAAAAAGGAAGTTTTGGAGTCAGACTTACCAGTCTTAGTAGACTTCTGGGCACCTTGGTGTGGTCCATGCAAAATGCTCGCACCAACTCTTGAAGAGATATCCGAAGAGAACATAGGCAAAATTAAAATAGTTAAAGTTAATGTTGATGAAAATCAACAAACTGCTGCGAATTTTGGTATACAAAGTATACCAACCATGCTTATTTTTGTTAAAGGTGAGCTCAAAGATCAGATAGTTGGATCTTTACCTAAACCCCAAATAGAAGAAGCTCTTAAGGATCATATTTAATGCCTAAGTATATAATGTTAAGTAATCTAACGGACGAAGGAAGAAAAACAGTAAAAATGCGTCCGGAAAGAATAAAAGAAGTTAATAATGAAATAGAAAAAATGGGAGCAAAAGTCCTAGAACAGTATGCGGTTCTCGGTGAATATGATTTTATCAATATTTTAGAGGCTCCAAACAATGAAACAATTTCAAAAATATCAATTGAGCTAGGTTCTAGAGGAACGATTCAATTTATAACTTTAGCAGCAATGCCAATTGATGAGCTAGAAACTACTTTAGCATCTAAATAAATCAATAGATTCTTATTCAAATGGAAAAGCCAAGTCAGCCACTATGCCGTTATGTACATATTTTTTAATATTTCCCGAATTTGGCAAAAGTATCCCTAGTCCAAAACTAACCTTATTCTGTATCCTAAAATTCAATGAGGACATTGTATCTATAGGTGTGTTTTTCTCTGTAATTTGATCAATCATTTTAAAATTATAAGATAGCAAATAAGCAGAATTTTGTGATTTAAAGAGACTTATTTTGGCATCATAAACAAGAAAATTTTCTTCTCTTTCTCCGCTATAATTATCTGAATTAAAAAAGTTTTCCGAAGACATGCCAACGCTGAGATACTTGGATGCAATCTCTCCACCAGTAGTAACAACTGTCGCATCATGAAGAGTGTCCTTTAAAAAAAATGTATTAGAGTACAATTTTTCCAGTCTATTTTTAGAATCATCCCATATTGTAGAAGTTGGGAAATTAACACTCAAAATACCAGAAAACGTTAAAATATTATTTGAATATATCATTTTTTTAATTCCTGATTTCATATTTCCTATTTCGAAACCATTGTCCACGACCTCATAATTTTTGTCATTACCGTCATATGCGCCTGCCCATGGAAACGATAGGAAAAAACTAAAATCTTTGGCAGTATTTGAAAATTCAGCATCAACAAAATAAAAAATATCCGAACCTCCTCCTCTATATTGTTTTACATCAAAGAAATAAGTTCTGAATCTAAACAAATTACTGTAGGATCCATTATTAGCAAGTAAGCTATATTCAGTATTGGAATAATCTTTATCGGAATACTTAAAAGGTTTATATATCATAAAAGATCCAGTCAATGGATTAAAGAAACCAATATCTCCTTCTCTAAGAAAAATCTTCGCGGGATTTATGATATAGGACAAAGTCTTATTAAATTTACTAGGAGACTCTTCGAGCTTTTTATTAACTTTTTCAAAATATATACCCAAAGGAATCCCAAGACCGGGAGTAATCAATAAATCTATTGTTGATGGCTTTTCTACAGTGCCTTCTATAGCAAATTCCCACAAAGAGCTTTGAAGAATTGTTCCTAAGTAAGCTTGGTTATCGCTATAACCTAAGTCTTTGTAAACTTGATAATATAAAGCGCCAAAATAAGGATGATAAACATAATTTGTAAGAAAACCATCTCCATCATTCCATTCGGGATTGATTATATTTTTCCCCCATTTCTTTGCACTAGTATCAAAAATTTTACTATCTTTGTTTCTTACATAAAGAATTCTTCCAGCCCACATAAAGTAATGTATATTCAATGAATCTTCTAGAAAGGTTCTATTGTCAACTTCTTTATTCTCTTCTGAAAATATAGGAATTGTAGAAAATATGAATATTAGAATTGCAAAAATAATTCTCATAAAAATCACTTTAACCCTGAAAGAATTTTTTTAGCTCTATTTTCCCAGCTAAAATCTTTTGATAATTCAAAAGCTTCGTTTGATAGCTGTTCTCTTTTTTCTGGGTTGTCCAATAAAATCTGTACAGAATCTTTAATCTCTTTGTAAGAATCTGGATTTACTAATAAAGCATTCTTGTTATTTTTTAATATATTAACAAAGGATGGTAAGTCAGAAGCAATAATTGGTTTCTTTGCAGATAAATATTCAAACAATTTAATTGGGGAAGAAAAACTAGAAGCTACCTGATCTCCTTTTATCGTAAAATCAGAATCATAAGGAATTAAGAGTATGTCTGAAATCATAAGGTAATTTGGGATTTCAACATGAGGAACATGATTAGTAAAAAATATATTTCTTTCTTCTGTAATTAATCTTTTGTATTTCAAATTATCTTCTTTTTCTCCACCAATTACTAAGAAGTAAATATTTTTGTAATCTTTTGCTAGTCGAATAATTTTCTCAATTCCTCTACCCTTATAGGTGTTCCCTACATATGAAATGACTTTTACATCTATAGGTATATTTAATTGATTCTTAAATTTAATATATTCCTCATTTGGTTTAAAGTCTTGGATGTTTACTCCATTGTTAAGAACCTGAAATTTTTTATTGCTTTCCTTGTCTATCGCATTTCTTGTTCCTTCAGAATTACAAATTATTTTTAATATATTTTTAGACTCAACAAATCTTTTAATTGCGATTCTAGAAAATAGATTTACCGGCGGGTGATGTATGTCTACAATAATATTATTCTTCAAGTAAGAGGCAAGAAAAGCAAAAGTAATATTTCTTGTAACAATACAATCGTAATCACCCAAAGTTAGAACTTTAAAGAACGAAGATACTCCATGAAAGAAATGTCTCTTTGGTCCTTTTAAAAATCCCATAGAAGGATAAATTTTAAAATTTTTCTTTATTCCATAATAAGAAAAAAATTTATCTATTCGATCAGAAGAAATTGGAAGCATTAACGTGACTTCTTCGCCTATTTTTGAAAAAGCTTCACACATTCTAGCTACATGTATTGCGCTAGCGCCCTCGGTAAACACCTCTGGACTACCTATATAATATATTTTCACTATTTATATATTATTGATTAATTGATTAATAAACAATATTTAATTAAGATTTGATATTAGACGAATATGAAAATCGTAAAAGGCTTTAGAGACATAACACCATTTGGAAAGAATCCTACAGAGACTTCTTCTTATTGGAACTATATAGTTAAAAATCTTAAAGATACTATGGATATCTATAACTTTTCCGAAATTATTACTCCTGTATTGGAGCATACTTCAACATTTAAAACAGGTATAGGATCAGATACAGATATAGTTTCTAAAGAAATGTATGAATTTTCTCTAAGAAATCAAGAGAAAGAGGATGTTTCTTATTGCTTAAGACCTGAAGGTACAGCCCCAATAGTTAGAAGTTATATTGAAAATTCTTTATATAAATTAAAAAAAATAAACAAACTTTTTTATTTAGGTCCTATGTATAGATATGAAAGATCCCAAAAGGGCCGCTATAGATTGTTTCATCAAGTAGGAGTTGAACTTCTTGGCTCAAATGAGATTTACCATGAAGTTGAAATTTTACATTTAGCAAAAGATTTATTGGAAAAAGTAGAAATTGAAGATTATGTATTTCAAATTAATTCAATAGGTGATTCCTCTTCCTTAAAAAAAATATCTTCCGCAGTAAAAGAATTTGGAACAAAACATAAGCAGTCAATTGAAAAAAGTGATTTTGAAATCCTAGAAAAAAATCCTTTAAGATTTCTTGATAAGGCAATTCATAAATACAATTTCGATAACATACCTAATACATCTGATTATGTTTCTGCCTATTCTTTAAAAAGATTTAAAGAATTAAAAAGAATTTTGGATGATTTAGGCTTCCCTTACAAAGAAAATAATCAATTAATACGAGGGATAGACTACTATAATGATTTTGTATTTGAAGCTACTTCATCTAGTCTTGGATCTCAAGATGCTATACTTGCAGGCGGAAGATATGATGCGCTGGTAGAAAACTTGGGTGGTCCACCTACAAAAGCTATTGGTTTTGCAGCCGGAATTGAGAGAATGCTCCTACTAATACAGGAAAGACTCAAAGAAATTGATTCTAATACCGACTCCAATGAAATAGATTTTTATATAGCATATCAAAATTCAGATTTTCTAGAGTATTCATTTAAAATTGCTAATGAACTACGAAGAAATGGTTTTAAAGTTGAGATAGAATATGACAATAAAAGCTTTGTAAAACAAATGAAATCTGCTAACAAGCTTTCCTCTCGATATGTTGCTATAATTGGTGAAGAAGAACATAAGAATTCTACGGTAAGAATTAAGAACATGTCTACAGGTGATGAAAAATTAGTGGATTTGGATTCAGAGTTTATAGACGTACTAATAGAAGAGATGTCTTCTTCATTAAGTTAATTTTTGAAATCTATATAATCCACTTATGAGTTAATAAAAATGAGCAATAAGAAATTTTTTTACGGTTGGATTATAGTTGTTGCTGGGGTTATGTTGGTTTACCTTGATGGGCTACTTCTCTATTCTTTTGGAGTGCTTTTGCCATCGATACAAGAAAAATTTGATTTGACGAAAGCATTAGTTAATTCAATCTTCGCGGTTCGATGTCTCGTGTTTGCTTTTTCAATGGTAGTTTTTGGAAGATTAATCGACAGACATAAACCTGAAAAAATTATCTTTTTAGGTGGCATCATATGCGCCTTAGGCCTTTTCCTAACAGCATATTCCGAAACTAAAATTGCTCTATTTATCAATTATGGCATATTGCCTGGAATTGGTGATGGAGCTTTTTACATTCCGGCAGTAGCTATAGCACAAAGATGGTTCAATAAAAGGAGAGACTTTGTTGTCGGAATTATTACAGCCGGAGTGCCAATTAGTGGATTAACCATTAGTCCTTTATCCGCATTCATACTCGACAATGCTTCTTTAGAATCAACCCTAATATGTTTGGCAATAATTGCATTCATTTTTTCATTCGCAGCATTTCTAATGAAAGAAAGCCCTGAGGAATTAGGTTTAGAACCATACGGTGGGCCCTTCCCTGCACAAAAAAAACACGAATCAAATGCTTGGTCAACAATTGAGGCAGTAAAAACGGTTCCCTTTTTTATTCTTTATTTGTTAATGATTTTTGGGATGTTGGCTTTTTTAATCGTCATAACACTACAATTTGATTATGCTCTAAGCAAAAATCTTGGTCTACTAGCTGCTTCAGCAGCGCCAGCAGCAATTGCTGTTGGTAGTTTATGCGGTAGATTGGTAACAGGATACTTAGCTGAATTTACACATAGGGTCAAGATTCTTTTTTTGGTTTTTCTCGGCCAGGGTCTATCAATTTTAATAATAATCAATGCCAATGATATTCTATCGTACATCATATTCGGAATCATATTTGGTTTCTGTTATGGTGGCTGGATTCCTATCTTTCCAAGTAAGCTCAAGGATTTTTTTGGAACAGCCAATGCCGGGCAAATCTTTGGTGTATTTGGAACAAGTTTTTCGATTTCTGCCATAATTGGCCCTCCTTTGGCAGGCTTTCTTGTAGACCAATTTGATACATATTTGTATGGATTATATTTTTCCATGACTGTATGCTTAATTGGCGCATCTATAGCATTGTTTGTTAGAAAACCTATAAAATAGTTTTTTTTAATTTATAATAAAATTATGTTTGGATTAGGTTTTACTGAGATACTTTTTGTTCTTATTGTCTTTATATTACTTTTCGGACCTGACGAAGTTCCAAAAATTGCTAAAAAATGCAGTAAATTTTATAGAGATGTAATTAATATAAAAGAAGACTTAAACCGATCAGTAAATGAAGAAATTAATGATATAAAAAAAACAGTTGAAAAATAATTAAATATCGAGATTCGTTACGTTTAAAGCATTAGTTTCTATAATTTTCTTTCTTGGCTCAACCTGGTCTCCCATTAAATCCTCGAATAACTGCTTTTCATCATTATCTTTTTCAATCTCCTCTAAGTCAGCCATGTTTACACACTTAAGAGTTCTTAATGTAGGATCCAAAGTAGTTTCCCAAAGTTGCTCTGGATTCATCTCTCCCAAGCCTTTATATCTTTGAATTGAATAACCTTTCTTTCCAATTTCCATTAAGGTCTCCAACATTGAATCTAGACTTTGAATCTTGTAGGACTCTCCAGATTTTGTTTTAAAACTAAAAGGGAATTTTATTTTATTATTACTATTTGTATATTCTTTAATACATTTAGTAAAAACTTGTGATTGCAGAAATTCATCATTTAATTCAGTTAGTGATTCCCTACCTCTTGATTTCATAGAGACAATTAAAGATTTAGTCCCCTTTTTGGATTCTTCAATAGCAAACTGATAAAAAGGGTTCTTTTTTTCATATTCTGCAAAAGCTTTCTTAAGCGGGGTTTTAATTTTAGATGAATCAATTTTTGTTAGATTTGAAGATATAGTAGCAACAATATTAAGAACTTTGGGGTCTAGTCCTTGTTTCTCGATGGCTGAAACTATTGTTTGATAACGTCTGTAATGTCCAATATTTTTCAATAAATCTAGAGGAGAGATTTTGTTCTTTTTAAAACTGTCTTCCGAGATTAATTCATTTATTGAATTTTCTAGAATAAGATTGTCTAAATCTAATTCGTCCTGGACATAAGTTTCTTTGCTTCCTTTTTTAACTTTAAATAAAGGTGGTTGAGCAATATACAATTTCTTTTTGCGTATTACATCTTTGTAATGATTATAAAAGAAAGTAAGCAATAAAGTCCTTATATGAGAGCCATCAACATCTGCATCGGTCATCAATATAATTTTTCCATATCTTAATTTAGATAAATCCAAAGAATCTTCTTCTGAATTTTTATCATTAGGAGCACCAATACCTAAAGCTGTAATTAAGGTTCCAATTTCATCATTGCCTAAGACTTTATCTAAGCGAGCTTTTTGAACATTAATCACTTTACCTTTTAAAGGAAGAACGGCTTGTGTTTTTCTATCACGTCCTTGTTTGGCAGAACCCCCTGCTGATTCACCTTCAACAATAAATAGTTCAGACTTATCAGGATCTTTTTCTTGGCAATCAGCAAGCTTCCCTGGAAGAGAGCCTAAATCTAGTGCACCTTTTCTTCTCGTCAAGTCTCTTGCTTTTCGTGCAGCCTCTCTTGCTTTGGCTGCGTCTATAGTTTTATTGATAATTTTTTTTGCTTGTGAAGGATTTTTTTCAAAATAATCGTTCAAAGAATCATTTACTAAAGATTCAACAATGCCCGATGTTTCTGAATTTCCTAATTTTGTTTTTGTCTGACCTTCGAATTTTGGCTCGGGGACTTTTATAGATACAACTGCTGTTAAACCTTCTCTTGTATCATCTCCCATAATTTGAACAGTTCCATTCTTAATAATATTGTGATCTTTAGCATATTTGTTAATTGACCTAGTTAAAGCACTTCTAAAACCACTTAGATGGGTTCCGCCTTCTATTGTATTAATATTGTTTACATATGAATATATAGTTTCCGAATATCCTTCATTGTACTGTATTGATATCTCAACTAGGTTTTTATCACGAGATCCAGAAATAAAAATAGGTTTAGAGTTTATAGTTTTTTTACCGACATTTAAATGTTCAACAAAAGAATTAATTCCACCTTTGTAATGGTAAGTTTCTGTTTGAGAAGTTCTATCGTCGTTCAAGACAATTTTTAAGCCTGCATTTAAAAAAGCTAGCTCTCTAGTTCTATTACAAAGATATTGGAAGTCGAATTTTGGTTCAAAATCATATCTTCCTTTTGTATTAATAACAGGTTGAAAAATTTTTACATCTGGTTTGAAGGTTATCTTTGTACCTGTTTTTTTTGTTTTTCCTGAAGAAGTAAGTTTTGTAGCTACTTTTCCTGATTTGTAACCTTGTTTCCATACCTTCCCATCTCTTGAAATTTCTACTTCAAGAAATTCTGAAAGAAAATTTACAACAGTAACTCCTACTCCATGTAGCCCGCCAGATACTGCATAAGTTTTGGAGTCAAACTTTCCACCTGCATGTAAAGTTGTAAGTATGACTTCAACTGCGGGTTTCTTTTTTTCTGGATGTTTATCAACAGGGATTCCCCTTCCATTATCTTCAAGAGTAATGCTTTCGTCTTTATTGATTGTTAATGATATTAAGTCACAATATCCTGCTAATGCTTCATCTACACAATTATCTAGAACTTCAACAACAAGATGATGAAAACCTCTTTTGGTTACATCGCCTATGTACATACCCGGACGCTTTCTTACTGCTTCAAGTCCTTCTAAAGCTTGAATTGATTTAGCGCTATACTGACTATTAGGAGAGGTTTTTCTTGCCACTGACATACTATTTAACTGAATTCTAACATGAGACTAGTTTAATAAAAGTCTAATCTTTCATTCTTGGCAAAGTAATTCCTGTTTGACTTTGATACTTGCCCTTCTTGTCTGCATATGATGTTTCACATTCCTCGTCACTCTCAAAAAATAGAACTTGAGCTATTCCTTCATTAGCATAAATCTTAGCAGGAAGAGGAGTTGTGTTAGAAATTTCAAGAGTAACATAGCCTTCCCATTCCGGCTCAAACGGAGTCACATTAACTATTATACCACATCTTGCATACGTAGACTTACCTACACATACCGTGACTGTACTTCTAGGAATTCTAAAATACTCCACTGTTCTAGCTAGTGCAAAAGAATTTGGAGGAATAATGCATTCTTTATCGACTATGGTTACAAATGACTTCTCATCAAAATTCTTCGGATCAACAACTGTATTAAAAACGTCCGTAAAAACTTTAAATTCATCACTAACCCTAATGTCATATCCATATGATGAAACCCCATAAGAAATTGCACCTTGAGTTGTTTGTTTGTCTACAAATGGCTCTATCATTCCATTCTCTAGTGCCATCTTTTTAATCCAATGATCTGGTCTTATGCTCATAAAAACCTCCTAGTTTCAAAACTGACCAAGAAACTGTAAATCGTTTTGGTAAAAATATCTAATATCTGTAATTCCATGCTTAATCATAGCTAGCCTTTCTATCCCAACACCAAAAGCAATGCCGGAAAATTCATTCGGATCATATCCTACATAATTAAAGACTTTGGGATTTACCATCCCACAACCTAGAACCTCCATCCAAGTTTTATTTCCGGATTTATCTGTCCATTCAATATCTAATTCAGCGCTTGGCTCTGTAAATGGGAAATAACTGGGTCTAAACCTAATCTTAATTTCTTTTCCAAAAAATCTTGAACAAAATTCAATCAATATTCCTTTTAGCTCTGCAAATGTTACTTCTTTGTCAACCAATAATCCTTCAACTTGATGAAACATAGGTGTATGAGTCACATCGCTATCACATCTATAAACTTTCCCAGGAGATATGATTTTAATTGGTGGATTATTCTTTTCCATCACTCTTATTTGCATAGGTGATGTATGAGTACGAAGCAGTTTGTCTTTATCAAGATAAAAAGTATCTTGCATATCTCTTGCAGGATGATTCTTTGGAATGTTTAAAGATTCAAAATTATAATAGTCTGTTTCAATCTCGGGTCCCTCTGTAACTTCAAAACCAAAATCTGTAAAAATGCCTATAACATCTGAAAGAACCTGAGATATTGGATGAATGCTACCAAGGTCTATACCTCTAGAAGGTAAAGTGACATCAATTTTTTCGTCCTTTAATTTATTATTGATATCATCAATTTTTATTTGTCTAAATTTTTCGTCTATAAGTGATTCAATCTCTTTTTTTAAACTATTAATTTTTTGACCTTGAATTTTCTTGTCTTCAATAGATAAATCCTTTAAAGAATTAGTCAAAAGAGTTATTTCCCCTTTCTTTCCAAGATACTTTGATTTTATGTTCAAAAGTTCATTTTCAGTAGAAACTTTAGTTAAATCTTTGACAAGCTTTTTTATCTGATTATCAGACATTCTTTTCTATTTTACCTCGATACAAGTAATACATAATATATGGTGCAAAAAGAATTGAAGAATACGTACCAATTGTTACACCAATAATCATAATAAGTGCAAAATCTTCAATTTCAACACCTCCAAAGAAATAGAGTGGTACAAGAACTATAAGAACAGTTAATACAGTTAGAACTGTACGAGATAATGTTTGAAAAATACTTGTATCAATTATCTCACTTAAAGGCAACTTAGTTATTTTCATATTTTCTCTTACTCTATCAAAAATCACTATAGTATCATTTACTGAGTAACCAATAACAGTTAATAACGCTGCAATAGTAGCAAGAGTAATCTCTACATTTAAATATGTAATCAGAGTAGTAGTAATTATAAAGTCATGAAACAATGCTATTACAGCAGCTATAGCAAAACTAAAGCTAAATCTAATGAATACGTAAATTAGAATTGCAAGCGAACCAAAAATTATGGAATAAATACCATTTTGTATCAACTCTTTTCCAACTTTAGGTCCAATAAAATCTATTCTACTTATAGAATATGAATTAGAAGAAAAATTATTATCAACAACCTCTTTTAGTGAATCCTTGTATTGATTAGGTTTTGAGATTTCTTTCTCATCATTTACTGGAAGCCTAATTAAAAATTCCTTATCTTTTCCGTATTCTTGAATTGAAATATTTGAAAATCCTGATTCAGTAAAACTTTTCCTTATTTGATCAATTTCCACATTATCTTCAAATTTTATAACAACTTCGGTCCCACCCATAAATTCTATACCATAATCTAATCCTTCTCTGTTGATGTGGTAAAGACTTAGAATGATTAACACCATAGAAACAAAAAAAGTTATTTTCATAGAACGAAAGAAACTAAACTTCATTTTTACCACCTGATAAAGATTCTGGATTAATTAGAGACTTAGTTAAGACTCTAGTAAATACTATATTAGAGAATATTGTGGAGAAAATTCCTATAGAAAGCGTCACCGCAAATCCTTTAATTGGTCCATCCCCAAGAAGAAACATGCAAATAGATGCAATAAGAGTTGTAAAATTGGCATCAAGTATCGTTGATAGAGATTTTTCAAAACCAGCTTCTATACTAGCTGCTTTCTCTTTTCCTTTAGAAAGCTCTTCTTTGATTCTCTCATAAATTATAATATTTCCATCAACAGCCATACCTAAAGTTAAGACAAGTCCAGCTATTCCTGGGAAAGTTAGAGTAACACCAAAGACTGAAAGTAATCCAAAGATACAAATAAAATTAAAAATTAGAGCTAAGTTACATACCACTCCTAGTCTCCTATAATAAAGAAGTATAAAAATAAATATGAAAAAGGCAGCAAAAATCATAGATGTTTTACCTTTGCTAATTGAATCTGAACCAAGAGATGGCCCTATTGTCTTTTCTTGCATAATAGATACAGGAATCGGCAGAGAACCTGATTTTAATATGATTGCTAAATCATTAGCTTGTTCAAAAGAAAAATTTCCAGTAATACTCCCTCTGCTAAATATTTGATCCTGGACTATCGGTGAAGACTTGACCTTATCATCAAGTACAATAGCAATCTTGTTGCCTATATTTTCTTTGGTAAGCTGAGAAAAAATTCTTGTACCTTCTGAATTCAACTTAAAAGCTACATAAGCCCTATTGAATTCATCGTATGCAACAGAAGCATCAACAATTGTAGAGCCCCGAAGCGGTGAGGAACTCTTAGTTACAATAAATTCTTTTTCTTTAGATAAATAATCCTGTATCTCGTATATTTTGAAGCTATCTTTATTGTCTTTTAATTTATATTTTGAAATAAGAAATTCTCTACTAGGGGATTGTTCAATAACGGGCTTGAACTCAAGCATAGCAGTTTTTGAAATAATTCCTAAAATTCTTTCTCTTTGTTTAGAATCTACACCTGGTATTTGAATTGCAATTCTATCGCTTCCTGATAGCTGAACTGAGGATTCGACTACCCCAAACTGATCTATACGATTAGACAAAATATCTTTGACTTGCTGCAACAATTTCTTTTTTGTATCAGCAATAAATTCATCTGATAATTTTATTTTTACTATGTTGTCAGATTGATTAATTAAATAAGAGGACTTCTTTGATAATATATCATAAGCACTTTTTGCACTTTTTTTATCATAGAAGTTGATTTGTATTTCATTTCTATTAGACATAGTACTTCTAAGTAAGATGTTCTTGTCTAAGATAGAATCTTTGATTCTTTGTTCTTCTTTTGAGGAAATAATTGATTCTGAACTTCCTTCATCCAAACCCATAACAACAAAAACGCCACCCCTCAAATCCAATCCCAAGTTAATTTTCTTCTCTGGGAAAACAAATCTCCACCAATTAGGTAGCTTGTTAAAATTAAAAGTTGGATATATAAAAGCTAAAGATAGCAAAAATACTACTAAAGACAGAATTCTAAAAATCTTTAATCTACTCATAAATCTTAGCTCTTATTTTTTATTGTTTCATTTATTGAATTAATAAATTCTTTCTTAATTTTAATATTAACTCCCTTTGAAATTTCTAAAGTAAAAATGTCGCTATCATTAATATCAATTATTTTCCCAATTATACCCCCATTGGTCAGAATCTCGTCTCCCTTCTTTAAAGAATTAAGCATTGTCTCTCTTTCCTTTTGCTGTTTACCTTGAGGCCGAATAATTAAAAAATAAAAAAGAATAATTATAAATGCAAAAGGTAGGAAGGGTCCTACTATTCCCAGAACTCCACCGCCCCCTTCTGATGGTGGGGGTGCACAAGATACTAGAAATATCATGCAACTAAAATATATATATAATAATTTTTTATGTTTCTTCATTGTTATACCTCTTAAAAAAGTTTTCTTTGAAATTTAAATAACTTCCATTTTTTATTGACTTTTTAATAGAATTAATCAATTGGCTGTAAAAGTAAAGATTAGATAGTGACATTAATGATAATGCTGCAATTTCTTTTGATAAATAGAGATGCCTTATGTATCCAATAGAGTAATTTTTACATATATAGCAATCACAATCTGGATCTATAGGGTCATCTGACATTGAATAAACTTTATTTTTTATATTTATTTTACCTCTAGATGTGAACAGTGTGCCATTTCTTGCATTTCTAGTTGGTACCACACAATCAAACATATCAACACCCATTTCTACACAATTAATTATATCTTCTGGTTTCCCTATTCCCATTGAATATCTAGGTTTATCGTAAGGCAACAAGGAGCAAGTATAATCTGTAATTTCATATATCAAGTCTTGCTTTTCTCCTAATCCTAGGCCTCCAATTGCATAGCCATCAAAACCTATTTCAGTTATATGCTCTGCGGACAACTTCCTCAAATCTTTATAAGTCCCACCTTGAATAATACCAAACAACTGGTTTTCACTTTTTTTGGATTCTTTACATCTCAATGCCCAATTTCTTGTTCTATTAATTGATTTTGTCATTAAATCATATTCCGAATCTGATTTGGGACAGTCGTCTAATATCATCATAATATCTGATCCCAAAGACTCCTGAATATCAATAGAGAGTTCAGGTGTAATCAAATGGTTTGAACCATCAATAAAAGATTTAAAAGTAACCCCTTCATCCTCTATTTTTGCAGATGAAGATAAGCTGAATATTTGAAATCCACCACTGTCAGTTACAATATTCCCTTTCCAATTTAGAAATGAATGGAGTCCTCCAAAATCCTTAATGCTTTTATGTCCAGGTCTTAAGAATAAATGATAAGCGTTAACGATTATTGAATTAAATTCTAAAGAATCAAGAGAATCAATGCTTAATGCTTTTGGAGCACCTGTAGTACATACCGGTAAGAAAACTGGTGTATCTATAAGGCCAGATTTTGTAGTTATTGTTCCGGATCTTGCATTTGAATTTGGATCTTTGTGTTTGATAGAAAAAGACATTTAAAGAATTATTCTAGTAGATCCAATATAGTGTAGAATCCATTCCTTTTTCTTGTTATTTTATTTCCCATAACCAAAGCCCCTGTAGCAAAAATACTTCTATCTAAAGCCTCATGTGTTATATAAATGTTTTCTTGGTCACCAAAAGAAATCAGAGTATGTTCCCCTACAGCAGACCCTTTTCTAATTGAATTGATATTTATATCAGCTTTCTTTTTTGAGGATTTTCTTATTGTATCCGCCATCAATATAGCTGTGCCACTTGGGCTATCAATCTTTTTTTTATGGTGAGTTTCAGTTATTTCCAAATCAGTAGATTCAAAATATTCAATATTTTGAATTAAAATTTTAAGAAGCACATTGATACCAACACTCATATTATATGATTGGAGTATTGGGATTTTCTTTGATAACATCTTTAAAGTTCTCATCTGGCTTCTAGTGAAACCAGTAGTACCAGTAACAAAAGGAATTTTTAATTTAGAAGCAATTCTAGCAAGATTTATCGCTGAATCTGGTGTAGAGAAATCAACAATGAAATCAACTTCAAAGTCCTTCTTTTGCTCTTCAATTAAAACTTTTTTCAAAGAAAATTTTTTCTTTTCTTTTTCAGAATATAGCTCTTTTCCTATTCTAGGATGATTTGGATATTCAAATGCATAACTAATTTGAAAATCTTTTTTAGTTTTGCATAAGTCAGATATTGCTGTTCCCATTCTTCCTAATGCACCATTAAGAGCAATTGTTTTTTTGTTTTTACTCATAAATAAAGGATAATACTTGTATTAAATTTTATTGCAAAGTATAAAAAGAGAATTCTATGACAAGAAGTATGACAGGTTATTCATCTATTTCTGGAACCCATGATTTATTTAATTTCCTAATACAAATCAGATCTGAAAATAGCAAAAGTTTAGAAATATCAATCATTGATGACTTAAACAATTTCAAATTACAAGAAAAAATAAAAAAAATAATAAGAAAAGATTTCTCAAGAGGTAAAATTAGAATTGTCATAAGTTGCAAGCCAGATCAAAAGTTCGTAAAATCTAAAAATATCGAAAAAGTATTATCAGATTTTACTAATTTAACAAAAAAAAGAGGACTCGTACCAACCATTTCTCTTCTAGAATTAAGAGAGATTATAAATACAGAATCTACCAAAATGCAATCAAATCTTAAAAATGAACAATATCAGATTTTTTTAACGAAAAAAGCAATAAATCAATTAATAAAAAATCAAAAAGAAGAAGGTTACAAACTGCTAAAAGAGTTAAATAAAAAGATTAATAATATTTCCAAATTAATTCAAAAAATAGACTACCAAGTTGGTAAATTTAGTAAAAGAATAACTAGAAGATATGAAAAAGAGTTCTCAAAAATAAAGACTGTTGAAGATTTTGATATAAAAAGAGAAATTTCAATCTTATTAGAAAAAGTGGATATCGAGGAAGAGATTATAAAACTAGAATCTCATATTTCTAAACTTAAAAGCATTATTAAAACTTCGGAGCCAAAAGGTTTGATGATAGATTTTTATATGCAAGAAATTAACAGGGAAGCAAATACGCTAGCATCAAAAAGCAAAGACTTTTCAATATCAAAGTATTCAATTGAAATTAAAAGAGACTTGAACCAAATAAGAGAGATTGCTGCGAATATTATTTAATCTTTAGATAGTATTATTGGTCTAAAAACGTATAGAACATTCTTTCTTGCGTAATTCTCTGATGAAAATTTATATTCATAAACTTCTTTGACTTTCCTATGTAAAACATAATTCATTTTTTCTTTAGTGGAAAATACTTTACTCTTTTTTTCTCGGAATATTGTAGAATCAGGTCCACCGTAATGCAATAGTTCAACCTCACCTCTTTTAATTACTTTTTTAATATTATTTTTCAAAAAGTTTTCAAAAAAATTCAGAACATCAGAAATTTTTCCTGTTGCTCTAGATACAAAAATATCTGGAATCTCTTCTTCCAATAGCAAATGTTCGAGTCTGGCATGATTAATTTTAATTAAATTTATTGGCAACCTTTTTCTTATCTTTGTGCTAATCAAATTTAGAAAATCACACTTTTTTCTATTGGAATCCAACAAATGTATTTTTTTAATTAATTTTTTACTTTTACAAATTTGATCATACAGTATTAAAGGTATCCCCGGGAAGCCTGCCCCAGAGCCTATATCAAGCATATGGCAACTTTTCTTAAATTTATTTTTTTCTAAAAATCGCTCAAAGCCTAATATTGAATCAATAAAATGCTTATCAACTATCTCTTCTTCTTTCACTATTCTAGTTAAATTATATTTCTTATTTTCAATAACTAGTAATTCAGCGAATTCATCTAGAGCTTCAATTAAATCTTGATTTAACAAAAGCTTGTTACTTGTAAATTTTTCTTTTATTAGATTTTTAATTTCGGAGGACACTAAATCGTACTCCTTTTTCTCACAATGAGGAAGATGATGCCTAGAAATATTACACATGATGAGAATTGGAACATTGTATTAAATCCCCAAATCTCAGCTATAAAGCCATAAAAAAGAGTCATAAGATTAACTCCTATACTAAAAGAACAGTTTAAGGCTCCAAACAACCTTCCACTCAAAGACTTTGATTTTCCTGATAATGTGATTGAAGACAAGAAGGGGTAAACAAGTGAATATGTTAAAGAAAAAAAGATAGAAAAAATAACGACATCATATTTTGTTCCTATATAAGGCAACATAAAAATTGATAATGAAAATAATGAGAGCATAATTAAAATTTTGTTAAATAATTTATCAGAAGAAAATCTTGAGGAAAGAAATATTCTTGATAATGAAACAACTATGCTATATGCAATAAAAAAGAACCCGACCGATAGACTGTTGTTTTTAAGAAAAAGCGATAAAAAATTCATTACAACACCAAAGCCTGATGCTAAGAGAAAATTAGCAAACAAATAATTAAATATTTTATTTTCACTAATTATCTTAAAAAAACTTAAGGTGTCTATAGAAGAATCTTTATCATTTGATTCTTCATGAACAAAAATTATTAGGACTAGTGAAACGAAAGAAAATAAGGATGCGTATATAAAGAACTCATCAAAACCGACATTTATTATAATTTTCTCTGAAAAAAATGGTCCTAAGAAGTATGATAGTATCGTAAATGAACTAAATAATGATAAGCCAACTTGTTTATCACTATCATCAAGGTTGTTTGATGCTATCGCTGATGATGAATTAAAAAAAATGGAGAATGCTACTCCTTGTATGATTCTTAAAAGTAGAATTAAGTAAAAATTAGTTATATGAATAAATAAAAATGAAGAGGTAAACATAAGGCATAAAGCAAAAATACATAATATTTTCTTACCATATTTATCTATTAATGTTGATGTGTATGGTGTTAAAAGTATTGAAGATAAACCAAAAGTTGCCATGATAATTCCAATATCCGATTTGGAATAACCTAAATTATCTAAGAACAACGGTAGCAAAAAGAAGCAAGAAAAGTTTACAAAGAAAAAACAATTAGAAAAAGTTGCTAGAATGAAATTTTTGTTAAATTTATTAAACAACATACTTATAGAATATTAAACTAGCTTTGACAAAAAGGGGCAACAATATATACTGAATGTCCAAAGGGCCGTTAGCTCAGCTTGGTAGAGCAACTCCCTTTTAAGGAGTGGGTCGCAGGTTCGAATCCTGCACGGCTCATGTCCCCATCGTCTAGTTTGGTCTAGGACACCGCCCTTTCACGGCGAAAACAGGGGTTCAAATCCCCTTGGGGACGTAATATAAGGAGGGCAATTTTATGCCTAAAGGTAAAGTTAAATGGTTTAATTCCAAAAAGAGATTTGGATTTATTGAACCAGAAGATGGGGGCAAAGATGTCTTTGTTCACATTTCAGCACTCGAAACCGCTGGTATTGAATCACTAAATGAAGGTGATGAGGTAACATTTGAAGTGGTTAGCGAGAATGGCAAAGAAAAAGCTAGTGATCTTAAACTTTCATAAGTAAATAAGTAATCAAGTATTTCATAGTCATTAATAAAGGCAAAGGTGTTTATCACCTTTGCCGTATTTTTATAATTTTTTAAAAATCTTAATATTAAGATTTAATTGTATTTTTGTAAATTTTCTTCAATCATAAGACAAGACTTTTTAATAAAAACCTTGAATTATTTAAAATCATGATTAGATATAAAAAATGAAGACATTATTAAAAAAAGTAAATATTCGTTCTAGCAAGTATAAGGTTGTTAATATTTACGAAGATGCTGTTAACCTTATTGATAAATATAATCTAAATATCTCTAAAAATAATAAACCATCTGTAAAAAAACATATAAAAGAAAAAAACAATTAAGAATTTTTAAGTAGTTTATTCTTTGAGTCAGATACAACATTAGGCAAACTAAACAAATCGTTTACAAAAGTAGCTCCGATTTCTTCATAAGTATCCAAATAAAGAGTGGACCGTTTCCCACCAATAATTATTTCATATTCTACGCCTATACCCTTCCTTATCTGGATTAATTCATAAGGTATCATTTCATCATTTAATGGATAAAGAATGCTTAACAGAATAGCTGATGCTTTAGAATCCTTAAAAGCTTCTACAATATTGTCTGAATCTAAATCAGTTCCAAGATAAATAGGATTCCAACCTGCCGAGAGTGTAATGCAAGCATTTACTAAACAACCTAATTCAGCTTTTTGACCTTTTGGTGTTGCAATTAAGATTGATGGCATAGAATTTTGTAAAGTTCTATTCCTATAAGAAGATCTATAATTTTCTAAATAGTTTCTGATAACAGCATTAGCAAATCTTTCCTGAGATTTGGTAATCATATTGTTTTTCCACAAACGTCCAATATGTTTTATAAATGGAATCATAAATTTATGAATCACATACACATCTCCTAATTCTAATGCAACATCATAGATATTTTTCTCTAATTGAGCAATGTTGTAAGTCTTAGTATTTTCTATACAACTATCAAAATAGTGCTTAGTTAGACTATTCAATTTCTCTAGCTCAGGATACTCAACATTAGATTCACCGCTTTGTACTTCAGAGACGAGGTTTCTTAGTTCTGATAAGTTTAATGTGCCTATTTCTTGCAAAGTAAAACCAATTGCTTTAGCCTCATTCATTAGTTGTAATATCTCTAAATCTTTATCAGTAAATCTTCTACTACCTTTAGAAGACCTATTTATTTTAAGTATTGGGTATCTTTCTTCCCATTTCCTGATTTGATCAGCAGAAAGGCCTGTTATCTTACTTACAACCCTCATAGGATAGCTGTGAGACATATAATAATAGTATCAAAAAAGATAAGAATGTCAATGTATATTAATATTTTGTCTAATTTTTTCTAAAGTTTATTGATTATATATTGACATATATCAGACATTATTTAATATTATAAATATGCAATCTTTGAATGCTAACAATAAAGGCTCTAGGAAATCTTTCTTAACGAATAAAAGCTCTGCATCTAAAGCAGATACTTCAGAATACGAACTTGTAAAAGATTACTATTCTAAAGCTCTTACCGCTCCACTGCTTAGCGGAGAAGAAGAAAGGAATATATCATCTCGGTTGAGAAAATGTGAAAGTAAAATATCCAGCTTAGAGAGTAAATTAAAAAAATTTCAAAAAAATAAAATACATTATGAGAGAATTAATATTTTTAAAAAAGCTTTTGAGAAAAAACGAATTTCCTTGTTCCATAAATTTATTGTCTCTAATTTAAGATTAGTCGTTAGCATAGCAAAAAAATATTCAAATAGAGGTGTAGGCTTACCGGATTTAATTCAGGAAGGAAATATTGGCTTGATGAGAGCAGTTGAGAAATTTGACCATACTAAAGGTTTTCGTTTTTCAACATACGCAGCTTGGTGGATTAATCAATCCATTTCAAGATCAATAATGAGTCAGTCAAGATCAATCAAATTACCAGTATATATTTCTGAAAAATCAGCTCAAATTTTTAAAGCATACAAAGCACTTGAAGTTAAGAATGATAGAAAACCTGATGTTCATGAAATAGCAAATGAAGTTAATTTACCAACTGAAGCAGTTAAATTTGTAATTGATTCAGGGAAAGAAACTGTTTCACTAGATGCACCAATAACTACAGATGATGCTACATCTTTTCTTGATTTCCTAAAAGATGAGAATCATTTACAAGATGAAATAAGTACAAATAATTCTTTAACTAATGAGCTAAATGAAGCCCTTGAAATCTTAAACGATAGAGAGAAGGAAATAATAAGACTACGATTTGGAATTAGCAATAATGAGATTCTAACACTTGAAGAAATTGGAGAAAGATTAGGATTAACACGAGAAAGAATTCGTCAAATTGAAAAAAAGGCGTTAAACAAAATAAACAGAATACGTGGAAAAGAGCTTAAGGGATATATTAATTAGACAAACTAATGAATAAACAAAACAAATTAAAAGATAAAAAAAATAAGCAAAGAAGCAAAAAAATAAGTCTATCAATTACAACGAAAAAAGACACAACTTCTAAAAAAAAAGATACTATTAGAAGATACACTAGAAATCTATTACTATCTTAATAATGAATTCGTTAATACTAGATAATAAATTTAACTGTTCTGTTGAAAATCTTTTTAAATGGCACAAAAATGAATTAGCAATTGAAAGGTTGACTCCACCGTGGGATAACATAAAAATTGTAAGAAAAGAGACTCAAACTGATTCTTATATAAATTCTGGAAAAGTATTGCTTAATCAGCAAGTTTTTCCCTTTATCAATTTAAAATGGGAGATTAAACATAAAAATTATTCTGAAAATAAGTCATTTGATGATTTTGCAATTAAAAGTCCTTTTAGGTCATGGTATCACAAACATTTATTCGACTCTATAGATTCAAATACAAGCAAACTAACTGATGATATGAGTTTCGATTTGTGGCTTAACAATGAATCTATTGCTAAGTATATTAAATCTAGACTTATTAAATCATTTAAGTATAGGTATAAAATACTTGCTTTCGACTTGTCGCTTCAAAATAGCATCAATCACTTTAATGAATACATTCTTGTTACTGGAGGCACTGGGAATATTGGAAAACATTTGATACCACACCTTAATTCCATTGGATACAAAGTTATCTTGTTGAAATATGATAATAAAGCAAATAATGAATATATTGGGAATAATGTTTTTGACAATTCAGAGCTTATCACTTTACCGTGGAATCCGTACAATGATAAGACAATAAGATTTCCTGAAGAAATAGCTAAAAAAATTAATCATGTGATTAATTTATCTGGGGAAACCATCTTAGGATTATGGACAAAAGAAAAAATGAAAACTATACAGAATAGCAGGCTTGTTCCTACTAGATCCTTATTTAATTTAATAGATTCAAATAATATTAAATTAATTTCATCTATTCATTCTTCCGCAATTGGAATTTATGGAAGTAGTTCTGACTCAATAATCTCAGAGGACAGTCTCCCTGGAACAGGGTTTTTGGCTGAAACTACTAAAAATTGGGAGATTGAGCAAAATAAATTCAAACGGTTCTCTGAAAGGAATATAAACCTAAGAATTGGTGCGGTTCTGTTATACAATGGAGGATTTTTAAAACCCCTACTTATCCCTAACATCTTACGAATTGGAGTATCTTTCAATAACCATGAAAATTATTTAAGTTGGATTGGCATTGAGGATTTAACAAGAATTGTAAGTTTTACACTAAGAAGTTCTACATTGAATGGACCAGTAAATGCAGTAGCACCTAATCCATTAACAAATAATGAATTTTTTAAAGTTTTGAATAATAAATTCAAAACAAAATTTACTGTTAATTTTCCTGTATTTTTACCAAAATTAGTATCTAAAGAACTAACAAAAGAGATAATAATGGCCAATCAAAGGGTTTTTCCTTGTAAACTAACTGATTCGCATTTTAAATACTTTTCAAATAATCTTTCAGATACATTGGACAATACATTCGGTTTTTAGTAATTTATTAATTAATATGAAAATCAGTCTTACAAGGAAAGAATATAAAAAATCAAAGTCTATTTTTGATGACGAGAAAGATCCAAATAAAAAGTTTAAGAAATGGTATAGATATGCTGAAAAGAAAGTTTCCGAACCTAATGCTTTTACTTTATCAACTTCTATAAATAATAAACCTTCATCTAGAATGATGTTGCTAAAAGGTATAGATGAGGATTTGGTCTTTTATACAAATAAAATAAGTAGAAAAGGAAAACAAATTAAAGAAAATAAATATGCGAGTATGGTATTTTGGTGGAAAGAGATTAATCGACAAGTTAGAATAGAAGGAAAATTAAAAGAACTACCAGCTAAAGAAGTAGAGAAATATTTTAGTTTAAGACCAATAGAAAGTCAGATTGGTGCATTAATTTCAAAACAAAGTACAAAAGCATCTTCTTATAAAAATATTATTAGAGATTTTAAAATTGAAAGAAGTAACCATATAAAAAATAATACAAAAATTGTAATGCCTAAATTTTGGACAGGATATAAAATTAAGCCGGATTTGTTTGAATTTTGGCAAGGTGGGGAATTTCGACTTCATCAAAGACTAGAATTTAAAAGAAGAAAAAATAAATGGATTAAATCGGTACTGTTCCCATGAATAAGTTTAAATATAGATTTTTTGTCGATAAAGAATGTAATTGGTATCAAGATGGCAAACCGATAACTCATAAAAGGATATATTTATATAATTATCAAAATCTTATTGAAGATGAAAATGGTGAATTTTATGTAAAAGAAGGAGATTCAAAAGCTTTTGTGAAATTCGAAGACCAACCATTTATAGTTAAATCCGTCAATATTAGAGACTTAAAAGAATCAAAAATAACAATATTCCTTAATGATTCAAGTGAAGAAAATCTTGAAGTTGAATCCTTATTTTTTAATCAAAATATCCCTTATTGTAAGGTGAAAAACAGTAAGTTTCTTGCAAGATTTTCACGTCCAGCACTTTTCCAATTAAGTAAAGCAATATCTAACAAAAACAGCCAATTTTATATAGGGAAAAAAAGGTTAAAATAAAGAATTTTCATTCTTTAAGAAAAAAGCCTATATTATGTACCAAATTTATTAGTCATGATATAATGATTTTACAAAATGTCACGATTATTTCGTTTTTTTTTTACTATAGTTTTCTTTATATGCCAGCCGGGTTATGCGTATAATTACGCTGAACTTACTCTGGACAAAGCTATTGAAATAGCAAAGAAAAACAATTACAAGATTATTTACCTTGACCAAGAAGTTAAAGCAAAAAAGTTCTCAAAAGGTGCACATACATCACAATATTTTCCTCAAGTGGGATTAAATGTAATATTTCCTTTTATAGGTAGATCTTCTTCTTTAACTATAGACCAACTAGTTTTTGATTTTGGAAAACTAAATCAAAGAATTAACTCTGGAAAATATATGATTAAAGCTATGGAATATCAAAATGCAACAGAGCAAGACGAAATACTTAGCAAAGTCTCTGAAAATTATTACAAAATATTAAAAGTACAAAATTTAATTAAACTTATAGAAAATCAAGTTACTACAAATAAAACACGCCTAGAACAAGCAAAAGCTTTCTTAACTGCTGGAAGAATCTCCGCATTAGAAGTTACAGCAAGAAGTCTTGATGTTGATCAAAGCGAACTTGAAGCGATTAAGCTTAAAGGAAATCTTGAAAAACTTGAAGAAGATTTGTTTAATTTATTGGGTGTACCGAAGCCTAGAGAAATAAGCTATTCATCTAATCTTCAGTATTCGAAAGTTGATTTAAATGCTGATTTAATCATAGAATCTAATCTGAACTATCTAAATGCTATTAGGTCCGCGGAAATGAAAATTTTAAGTTTAAAATCTATGATATCTGCCTTAAAAAGAGATTTTCTTCCTAATATAATTGCAAGAGCTGCTTACAGATTTGAAGGTAAAGGTGTACCTGACTCTGATAAGGATAACGACTTAGTTGGTGGTATGGGTTTAAGATGGGAGTTATTCCAAGGTGGACGAACTTACTATCAAATTCAGGAGCACAAAGCTATGTTAAATTCTTCAATTGCCAAATTGAACCTACTAAAAAGAGATATTGGATCCAAAATCAGATTTGGAGTTATTGATGCAGATACTGATTTCTACAAAATAGATGTCTTAAAAAGATCGGTAAAAGCAGCTAAATCAAACTATGAATATATAAAAACTAACTACACTTTAGGTGAGAAATCCATGGTTGAGCTTCTAGAAGCTGAGGATTTACTTTCAGAACAAGAAACCGAATATCAAAATGCCATTTATGATTACAAAATAAAGGTTGCTAGAATCGAAAGAATTGCTGGAGTAGTAATATCTAGATGAACAAGCTCTTTGAACTTTTGGCAAAATTCATTATATCATTAAAGTCTCCTGATGGATTACTTCTAAAAGTCTGGTCTTTTATGAAGAACAACAAAAAGGTAGTTGTAACAATACTGGCTCTACTTTTAGTATATAGAGTTGCAGGAGATTTTATTACTGGGGATTCGAATAATAAAAATGGTGCATACCAATTAGTTACTACAAAACTTTCTGTTGGCGAAATAAGTGAATTCGTAAAGACTTCAGGAAAAATTGCACCTGAACAAGAACAAAAAATCAGAGCAACATTGGCTAGACGAGTTTCAATTCTGAAAGTTAATGTAAAATATGGTGACTTAGTTGAACCGGGACAAATACTTTTAGAGCTAGATTCTGCAGAAATCACCAAAGACTTAGAAGTCATAACAAAAAAATTAGAACTACTAGAAATAGATTTTAATCAAGCTCAACAAAAATCGGATGATGATGAAAAATTATTAGAGAAAGGGTTTATTCCGAAAAACGAATACGATGAAAGCGTATCTGAACTTAAGAAAATTGCTATTGAAATAGAATTAATGAAGAAAGAAGAGTTGAAATTTAAAGAAGAATTAGAAAAATTAAAAATTGTATCGCCAATCAAAGGCAGAATAGATTATATAAATGAACAAATAATAAACTCAGGTTCAGTTGATGTAAATAATTGGCTTTTTACAGTCTCCTCATCAGCAGACCGTTTGAAATTAAGTTTAAGTGTCGATGGTAGAGCAATTACTAAAATCAAAGAAGGCCAAGAGGTATCATTTAGAATAGATACTTACCCAAATAAAGACTTATTTGGCTCTGTAATCAAGATAGTTGAACCATTAAATCTAAATCCTCATAAAGACAAAGCGCCTGTTTTTTATGAAATAATTGCTAGTGTAGCTGAAACTGATGTTGAATTAAAAGCTGGAATGAGTGTAGATGCCTCAATAAAAATACAAACAAAATTAAGAATCAAGAGAATACCGAGATCAGCATTAAGATTTGTACCTCCTAAAATAATAAGAATAAGAAACCAGCCACCTCAAAATACTACAACTCCAATAATATGGATTGTAAACAGAGATGGTTCAATATCGGCTGTACCTATTACTACTGGAATTAGAGATAATGATTTTGTTGAGTTCATAGAGCTAGCTTCTGCAAACGAGAAAGATTATAAATTAAGTGCGGATGATGATATTGTTACCGGCGTAACAATTTTTCAAGATCAAAAGAAAAAAAGCAGGTTTGCATTACCACAACCTAAAAGATATTAAATAAATGAGCAAAGATACTCTTATTGAATTATCCAACATAAATAAAATTTATTTTATGGGGCAAAATAAATTACAAGTTCTTTTCGATATATGTTTACAGATTTACGAAAATGATTTTATATCAATAGTTGGACCATCTGGTTCAGGAAAAACTACTTTATTAAATATCATGGCATGTTTAGACTCCCCAACATCAGGAGAATACAGACTAAAGGGAATTGATGTAGTTTCTAAATCTGTTGATGATAAATCTGAAATAAGAAGTGATTCGATTGGCTTTATCTTCCAAAGCTTCAATTTAATTTCAAGACATACAGCAATTGAAAATGTTGAGATGCCTCTTATGTATTCAAGCTCTTACAATAGAAAAGATAGAAAAGAAAGAGCAATGGAATGTTTGGACATGGTTGAATTAACTGATAGAGCAAATCATTTTCCTAATGAATTATCAGGTGGTCAACAACAAAGAGTTGCAATTGCAAGAGCGTTAATTAATAATCCTGATATAATACTAGCTGATGAGCCAACTGGAAATTTAGATTCTAATACTAGCGAAGGAATAATAAATCTTCTAAAAAGTTTACATCAATCTGGAAAAACTATAATAGTAATAACTCACAATAATGAAATTGCTAAAGAAACGATGGATATTATAAATATAAGAGATGGAAAAATAATTTAGATAATGATTGGAAGATACATATTAGACAACTTAATTGAAGCAAAATCAAATTTATTAAGGAATAAATCACGTACTCTTTTGACATCATTAGGGATAGTTATTGGTATAACATCTGTAATAATATTGGTTGCTATAACTAATGGAGCAAAATTTATTATAGAACAACAATTAGTTAGCTTAGGGGCAAAAACTATAGTCTTAAAGCCTATTGGACGTACTGCTAGTGGTATATATAGAGGACGGGCTCAGGACTTTAATCAAGAAGAACTAAAATTAATGAAAGAGATGCCTACTGTTTCTTATGTTACACCCATTGTTAAAACATCAAACGAAGTTCAATATAGGAATACAACACAAGTAGTTGCAATAATTGGTGCTAATGAAGATTTTGCCATGATTAATGATTGGTCAACCGAGTTGGGTTCGTTTATAAATCGAATAGATGTTCAAGATGGAGCAAAAGTCTGCGTATTAGGTTCAACAGTTAATAAAAGATTTTTTGGTGCAGAGAATGCCATTAATCAAAATGTAAGAATAGATGGAATTTCTTTTAAAGTAATTGGCGTCTTGTCAGAGAAAGGTCTTACGCCTGGTGGAAGAGATCAAGATGATTTTATTCTTATACCATATACTTCGCTTGCCAGATATGACTATAGAGGTCAACTTTATGGAATTAGCAATATAATTGTATCATCAACAACAACCGATGATGTTGAGTTTACAAAATACTCAATTAGGAGAATGTTAAGAGAAAGGAGGAATTTACTTAAGGATCAATTCGATAACTTTGAACTGCGTTCATATGAAGCAGTGACAAAAAAAATTGTTAGAACTACAACTATTCTAAAAGTTTTATTATCTACTATCGCTTCTATTTCTCTTGTCGTTGGTGGTATAGGAATTATGAATATTATGCTTGTTTCAGTAACTGAAAGAACAAAAGAAATAGGGATAAGAATTACTATAGGAGCGAAAAGTAAAGATATAATAATCCAATTTCTCTCCGAAGCTGCTATGCTGTCAATTATTGGAGGGGTTATAGGTGTTGTTTTAGGATATATTCTTAGCAAAGTAGCTTCCACATTTGTTGGATGGCCAGCTATAATAAATACCGAATCAATAATAATTGCAACTTTATTTTCTGGAATAATTGGTATATTTTTTGGAATCTATCCCGCATTTAAAGCTTCAAAAATGGATCCAATTAAAGCAATAAGGAATGAATACTAATGGTAGGTGAACATGCTAAAGATAACGCAAAGATACTTTGAGGGTTTTGATTATCTTACAACTAAAATTAGCAAAATGAGCATTTTAAATAGCGTTCCTCTGCTAATTTTTACTCTTGCTATTTACCCTTTGTCGATTTTCGTATTAATTGCACTATATTTTATAACTTTACTTTCAATAATAACTTTTAAATGTTTAAATTTAATTAAATAGAATGAAAAATCCTAAACCAAAACATATTGCAATTATAATGGATGGGAATAGACGCTGGGCAAAGGAAAATGGTACAAAAACTATAATTGGACACAAGCAAGGATTGGATACAGCTAAAGAAATTTGTATGTATGCCAATAAGATTCAAATCAAATTCCTAACACTATATGCATTCTCAATTCAAAATTGGTCTAGATCAAAAAAGGAGGTAGAGTCTCTATTCGCTTTATTCTTAGAATTTTTTAACCAAAAAAGCAGCTTTATCATCGAACAGAAAATGAAGTTCAATCCAATAGGAAGGGTTGGAGAATTAGATTCGAGAATTAAAAATGAGATTTATAAATTAGCAGAAGACACGAAAAACAACAAAGGTACTTGTATCAATGTTGCAATTAATTATGGTGGAAGAGAAGAAATAATTGATTCTATAAAAAAAATAAATAATTTAAATATAGACTTAAATAAAATAAGCGAAGAACAAATAAAGAAAAATACATATTTACCTGATTGTCCTGATCCTGAACTCTTAATAAGAACAGGAAGTACTTCTAGAATTTCAAATTATTTGTTATGGCATATAGCCTACTCTGAAATTTTAATAAGTGAAAAATATTGGCCAGAATTTACAGTTTCTGATTTTCAAAAATGTATTAGCGAATATGAAAGAATAGATAGAAAATTTGGTGGAGCTAGTAATGAATAAAAAGAATTTTGTAAGTATTTTGGGCTCAACTGGTTCAATAGGTAAACAAACCCTTTCTATAATTAAAGAGCAAAGTGATAAATTCAAAGTTGAATCTTTAGCCGCAGGGAAAAATATATCTTTGTTACTAAAACAAGTATCTGAATTTAAGCCTAAAAGTATATCTATAGAGAGCAAAAAAGATAAATTATTACTAGAAAAGAATCCTCTTTTAAAAAAAATAAAAATTTTCAATGGCGACGAAGGACTTAAAAAGATAGCAAATAGCAAAACTATAAAATCTCTTGTAGTTGCCACAGCTGGAGTCAATGGCCTTATTCCAACTATTGATTGTTTAAAACAAGGAAAAAGAGTCTGTATAGCGAGCAAAGAAGTCTTTCTACTTTATGGAAAACAAATAATGAAAATAGCATCGAAGAACAATGCCGAAATTATACCCATAGATAGTGAGCATTCTGCATTGTTTCAATTAATTGCCAACGAGCCAACAGAAAACATAAGAAGACTTTATATAACTGCATCAGGTGGTCCTTTCTTTAATAAGAAAAGAAAAGAACTTGAAAATGTTAAGCCTAGGGATGCTTTAAAACATCCTACTTGGAATATGGGTAAAAAAATATCAATAGATTCAGCAACAATGATGAATAAGGCTATAGAGATAATTGAGGCATCAATAATGTTTGATATCAATCATAAGATGATTACACCTATTGTTAATCTTGATAGTAACATTCATGCTATAGCTGAATTTATTGATGGTACTTACTCTATATCTGGTAGTTACAATGATATGAGAATACCAATTAGTTATTCTCTTAATTATCCGCTTAGACAAAATAAAAAGAAATACAAATTTGAAATTCAAAAAAAGATAGAGCTGATACCAATAAAAGAAAAAGATTACGAAGCTATTAGAATTGCTAGAAGAGCAATTGAAATTGGGGGGACCATGCCAGCAATTATGAATGCAGCAAATTCTACAGCAGTTAATCAATTTCTAAATAATAAAATTGAATTTCTTGATATTTATAGAGTTATCAAAAAAACAATGAAGAACAACATTCCTAAGCATAATGCTTCATTAAAAGAAGTTATTAAAATAAATAAAGTTGCATCTGAGGATGCTTTTAGGATATCTAATCAGTTATATTAATAAACATGACTAGCATAATTACTTTTCTTATAATTATTAGTTTTCTTATATTTGTTCACGAACTAGGACATTTGCTTGCTGCTAAATGGGCAAATGTAAAAGTTGAAGTCTTTTCAATCGGTTTTGGTAAAAAGCTTTTTTCTTTCAAATATGGAGAAACTGAATACTCTCTATCTTTACTGCCTTTGGGTGGATACGTTAAGATGCATGGGGAAGATGCAATTGAAGAAGAATCTACAACCAACACAAAAATTAAAATAGATGAAGATAGAAGCTATAAAAATCTACCTAATTATAAAAAACAAATTATTCTATTTGCTGGTCCATTGATGAATCTCTTAATACCATTTATATTTTTTCCAATAATTCATATGGGCGGCGTTGAGATGCCAGCATTTCTAGAAAAAGCACCTGTTGTTGGATATTATGAAGACAGCTCCAAAAACTCCTTGTTCAAGGAAAATGATTTAATTCTCAAAATTAATAATACAGATGTAGATTCATGGAAGTCTTTATTAAATAAAAAAAATGAGTTTATTGAGAATAATCAAACAATATTTATAGTTAGAGATTCAGAAGTTAAAAAAATCAATATATTAAAGGATTCAAGCAATAAAGTTATTATTGATAAGATTTATCCAATTCAAGATCCAGTTGTATCTCAAGTAATACCCGGAAGCAAAGCTGAAGAAATTGGTTTAATGAAATCCGATATTATTAAAGAAATAAATGGGACAAAAATTTACAATTGGTATCAAATTAGTAGAGTCTTAAACACAAAAAATGTTTACGAATTTAGTGTAAAGATTCAAAGAGGGGATAATATTTTTGATAAAAATGTAATATTCGACTCAAATGCTAGTAGGAAATTATTAGGGATTTCTCCATTAATAGAACTAAAAGAAGAAAAACTAGGTTTCTTTTCCTCAATAAGTCGTGGCTTTCATGATTCTCTAAGGGCTATAGATTTAATATTTAATGGAATTATGAGCCTTCTTTCTGGACTATTCAGTTCAGAATCAAGTATGGGGGATATTAAAAATTCACTTGCTGGTCCTATAGCAATAGCAAAATATTCAGGCGCTGCTGCCGAAAAAGGAATTAATTCTTTGATTCAATTTATGATTGTAATAAGTATTAATCTCGGAATAATAAACCTCCTACCTATACCGCTACTAGATGGTGGTCACATATTCTTCAATTCAATTGAAATGATTACAAGAAGAAAAATTAATCAGAAATTTTTAAATTTTGCAAATAGAATTGGTTTTGCAGCATTGATAACTTTGATGCTTTTTGCTATATATAACGACTTTGTAAATTTAGTAAAATAATCTTGTTAAATCCTTAAGGTTCTTCCTAATACAAGTAATAATTGGGGTATCCTTTTCAGTGAAAGCCCTAGCTTTTTGGCTTCTCATTTCCTCTACTAAATCTAAAAAGTCTTCAGGGAAATCAGTCTCAAATGATACCATTTGCTCTTGGTCATCAATACCAAAGGAATAAGATGTATTTATACTAACAGATGGGTACTTATGTCCCGTGGCTATATGTTCAGTCATCATATCTTGCCTTTTTTTCTTAGACGACAAATACCATTCCACTTTTTTAATAAATGGATATACAATTAAATACTTTCTCTTTTTTGGAGAAATTTTAATTCTTGTTCCTTCTTGTTCAATTTTTTTATTTTTACTAACATATTGAGAATGCTTAGTCATAGACAGAAAAGAATACTTGTTTTGTACAAAAGCTCCTAGCCCTGATGCCATCAATTCTGAAGTCATATCTTCAAAATCTTCTAGTCTTTCTGACACTCGCCAGAACATGAAGTCAGTCTCTGGTCTCACGCCATAAGTTGAATAAAAGTTTAGAGTAATTTTCTTCTCATATTTATTCAAAATTCTTTCAATTTTTCTTAATAAAGCAGATTTTTCCTTTTTCTTGATTTCGTACCACTGGGGCAAGAATTTATAAAAAGTATAGTTTATATATTGTCTACCACTTGGTTTTCTCATTTTTATAATACATCTCCTGGATTCATTACATAAACATTAACTCCTAAGTCTTTAACAAGTTCAAGATACTCTTCTGGAGTTCCAACTAATACTGGAAAAGTAGCATAATGAAAAGGAATAACATTCTTTACACCTAGAAGTTTTGTAGCATAAAATGCCTCTTTCGGTCCCATGGTAAAATGATCTCCTATCGGTAATACAGCTAAGTCAGGAGAATATATATCGCCAATCAATTTCATATCTGAAAATACTGCTGTGTCTCCTGCAAAATAAATAGCGAAACCATTTTTGAATGTAACAACAAATCCATTAGCAACTCCACCATATAACATTGCTTCTGAAGCTTCATCAGCTATTCCTGAAGCATGGACCGCATTAACCATAGTTACTTTTATATCGTTATCTATAGGTTGTGTTCCCCCTATTCCCATTGGCAAAGTATTGGAAATACCTTTTGCATTAAGCCATGTAGAAATTTCAATACTTGTAATTATTTTTGCTTCTTTGTTAAGCTCGCATGCTGGAAATAAATCTCCAATATGATCAAAGTGTCCATGCGTAATTAATATATAATCAATATCTTTAGGTTCTTGAAGATTCTCTGGGCATGCAGGATTGTTCTTTAGCCAGGGATCTATTAATAACCTAGTTCCATCTTTTGTCTCCACTATATATGTAGAATGACCTACATATGTTATATCTACTTCTTTGTTGTCCATAATACTCCTCCTGGATATTAAAATTATAATTAAATCCATGTTATGATATACGAAAAAAAAAGTGAGTTCAAATTGAAGTGATAGACCCTAATTTTATATATGAAAATGAAGAACTAGTTAAGAGAAAATTTGCTGAAAAGGGCTATGATTTCGACTTTAAATATTTTTCTAGAGTTTACACTGGTCGGAAAAAAGTTATTCAAGATTTAGAAGAGCTTAGAAAAAAACAAAATGATTTCAATAAAATGATATCGGACGAAAAAAGAAAGCCTAATGATTCCGAACTAGAGAAAATCAAGGAATTATCAACTCAGATTAAGCAAGCCGAAGAACTTAGAAGAAATGCTGATGGCTTATTCAATGTAGTACTTTTACAATATCCAAATATTCATGATGACACTGTACCAGCTGGAAAATCATCTAATGAAAACAAGACTATCAAAGAAGTTGGCAAAATAAGAACTTTTGATTTCAAAATTAGTGACCATACGGAAATAGGGAAGAATTTAAATTTGTTTGACTTAGAAGTAGCAGCAAAAATAACTGGGACAAGATTTAATCTATATAAAGGCTTGGGCGCTAAACTTGAAAGAGCTTTGATTAATTTCATGCTAGACGAACATGGGAAAAAAGGGTATGAAGAAATTTTTCCACCATTCATTTGTAATGAAAATAGTTTTATTGGTACTGGCAATTTACCAAAATTTGAACAAGATTTATTTAAAATAGAAGGAACAAAAAACTATTTAATACCAACTGCAGAAGTGCCACTTACTAATATTCATTCTGAAGAAATTTTAAGTATTTCTAGATTTCCAATTAAGTATGTAGCGTATAGTGCTTGCTTCCGTTCGGAAGCTGGATCTTATGGAAAGGACGTGAAAGGATTAATAAGACAACATCAATTTAATAAAATAGAACTTGTAAAATTTGTCGATGAACAATCTTCGTATGAAGAATTAGAAACTTTAACAGAAGATGCTTGCAGTATATTAGATAAATTAAAATTGCCATACAGAGTGGTAACCTTGTGCTCCGGGGATATGAGTTTCTCCTCTGCTAAAACATATGACATTGAAGTTTGGCTACCTTCTGAAAACCAATATAGAGAAATATCTTCTTGTAGTAATTTTTGCTCGTTTCAAGCTAGAAGAGCAAATATTCGTTACAAGATTGATAACAAAACTAAGTTTGCTCATACATTAAATGGTTCAGGTCTGGCTGTCGGTAGAACATTGATTGCAATTCTTGAAAATTATCAAAATAAAGATGGAAGTGTTGAAATACCTGAAATCCTCATACCTTATATGAATAATTTAAAAAAGATAGAGGTCTAAATATTTAGAATTTCTTTTTCTTTTTTACCACTTTCATTATTTATTAATTCTATGTAATTATCTGTGTGATTTTGTATTCTTTTTAAACCTGTTTTCTCATCGTCTGATGTTATCACTTTAGATTTCTGCAGTTTCTTTACTTCTTCATTAAACTCTTTTCTTATGTTACGTATTGAGATTCTGAATGATTCAGTTTCCTTATTAAGAAACTTAACAAGCTCCTCTCTTCTTTCTTGAGTTAGAGGTGGCACATTAATAATAATTACATCTTTCTCAATATTAGGATTAAATCCAAGGTCGGATTTTTGTATTGATTTAACAATTTCTTCTGAGACACTCTGATCATAGGGTGTAATTAATATTGTAGAGCTCTCATTCATATTTATATTGCATACTTGATTTAAAGGGGTTGGAGCCCCATAGTAGTCTACTTTTATTTCATCAAACAAAGCCTTATTTATCGAACCTCCTCTAATTTTTGAGATTTCTTTAGTAAAAGACTCTAAAGTTTTTTTCATTTTTGATTCACATTCTATTATCAAATTATCCATTTTAACTAACGATAGTACCTATCTTTTTACCTTCTATAATTTTCCTTATATTGTTTTTAACAAACAGATTAAAAACACATATTGGGATTTTGTTGTCTTTACAAAGAGAAATTGCTGTTGAATCCATTATTTCCAGCTCTTTTTCTAGTACTTCCATATATTTCAACTTATTAAACATTTTAGCATCACTATGCTTAATTGGATCCTTATTGTAGACACCATTTACTTTTGTAGCCTTTAAAATTATTTCTGCATTAATCTCTAATGCTCTTAATGAAGCTGCTGTATCTGTTGTAAAATAAGGATTACCTGTTCCTGCGGCGAATATAACAACTCGTCCTTTTTCTAAATGTCTCATTGCTCTTCTTTGAATATAAGGTTCTGCAACTCTGTTTAATTCTAATGCAGTCTGGACTCTGGTAGCTAGCCCTTCTTTCTCTAGGAAATGCTGTAGGGCTAAGGAATTAATTGCAGTAGCTAGCATTCCCATATAATCAGCAGTAGTCCTATCCATACCCTGAGCAGATGCGGATACACCTCTGTAAATATTACCTCCACCTATCACTATAGAAACTTGGACTCCTAACTTAACAACTTCAGCAATTTCATTTGCAATTCTTAAAAGTGTTTTATTGTCTATTCCGTATCCTAAATCGCCCTGTAAAGCTTCTCCACTAAGTTTTAGTAGAACTCTAGTGTAATGAGTTTTTTTTCTTCTAACCATCAGTTTGAGTTTCACCAACCTGATATCGAATAAATCTAGATATCTTTATATTTTCTCCTAATTTGGAGACTAGCTCATTTACCAAATCTTCGATTTTCATCTTAGAGTCTCTAATGTAGACTTGATTCATCAAACAACTCTCTTCGAGTCTTTTGTTTAGTTTCCCTTCAATCATTTTTTCTGCCACTTCAGCTTTCTTTCCTGATTCTTCGACTTGAGCAATAATAATTTTTCTTTCATTTTCAACAAAATTATCATCTATATCTTCTTTAGAAACAAAAGTTGGATCAGAGGCAGCTATTTGCATTGCTATTTCTCTTGCAAATGATTGAAATTCATCATTTCTTGCAACAAAATCAGTTTCACAATTTATTTCTACTAAGACTCCTATTTTTCCACCTGCGTGTATATAAGAAAACACAAGTCCTTCAGGAGTATTTCTACCACTCTTTTTTTCAACCTTTGATAAACCTTTTATTTTAAGAATCTCGATAGCTTTTTCAGTATCACCATCAGCTTCGCTAAGCGCATTTTTACACTCTAACAAAGGGGCTCCAGTTCTTTCTCTTACTTCTCTTATCAGTTCTGGAGAGACGGAATCACTCATAATTATTCCTTTTCGGTTTCTAATTCATTTTTAGATTCAGAGTAGGCAATGGAATCTTCTTCATCTTTTGTATCTGTTTTAAATACAAAAGCTTTTCTCTCAACAAGAAAATCATTTTCTTCTTTGTTTGGAGTAATTTCACCTGATTTTACTTTTTCATTGTATATATGTTTGCCTTCAGTACAAGCATTTGCAATCTTTTCTATACATAATTTCACTGCTCTAACCGCATCATCATTACTTGGAATAATGTAATCAGCATCTGCTGGATCTGCATTGGTATCAACTATACCAACGATTGGTATACCAATTTTCTTTGCTTCTCTAATAGCTATATCTTCTTTCTTTGTGTCTACTACAAAAATAGCTCCTGGCATCTTCCTCATATTTAAAATACCATTCAATAAATATTCTAGTTTCTTCATTTCTCTATTAAGGGAAATTTGTTCTTTTTTTGGTAGATTATCCATTTCCCCATCTTCTTTTAATTTTCTTAATTGAATTAGATATTCAACTCTTGAACGAATAGTATTAAAATTAGTAAGTGTTCCACCTAACCATCGTGAATTAACAAAAGGCATATCACATTCAAGTGCTTGTTCCTGTATCAATGCTTGGGCTTGCTTTTTTGTCCCAACAAACAATATATCCTTCCCTGAAGAAACCAAATCTCTTACAAAATCATATGCAATTAAAAAAGATTTTAGAGTTTTTTGTAAATCAATTATATGAATACCATTACGTGATCCATAAATATATTCCTTCATTGCGGGATTCCACTGGCTTGATTGGTGTCCAAAATGAACTCCAGCTTCAAGGAGCTGTTTCATCGTAATAACACCATCTTCGGCTTGTTCAGCTTGAAGATCTTGTACTTGTTCGTCACTCATTAAGCTGAAAAGTTAACATAAATAATATTAAAATCAAATCGTGTCCATAAATTCTATTCTATAAAAAAATACGATAAATGATATATTATATAGGGTTTAGATGGAATGGAGGGCTGGCAGAATTGGCAATGCACCGGTCTTGAAAACCGGCGTCCTCACGGACTTCAGGGTTCGAGTCCCTGGCCCTCCGGAATTTTATGAGTTTTAATATTGTATCTACACCAATAGGAAACCTTGAAGATATTTCAAATAGAGCTATTAGAACGCTTAAGAACTCAGAGATTATACTCTGTGAAAAAAAAACAAGGGCCATTAAATTATTAAATCATTTAAAAATCAAACCAGAGTTACTAATTCCTTATCATGATGAAAAATTTAACAAGATATCAAAATTGGTTATTAAGGAACTAAATAATGAGAAGACTATTTCGTTAATTTCTGATGCAGGGACTCCATTGATTTCTGACCCAGGATTCAAACTAATCTCTGAATTGATTAAAAATAATATAGAGCCAGTAACAATTCCAGGTCCCTCGTCAGTTATATCAAGTCTTACGTTGTCAGGCATGGATATAAGTAATTTTATTTTTCTAGGTTTCCTTCCTAAAAGAGATAAAAAGATTCTGGAAATTTTAAAAAAGAATTTATCTGTATATATACCGGTTGTTATCTTTTCTAATTCAAAGAATCTAAAAATAATTCTGAGAATTATAGAAAAGAACTTTTCAAGCTCATCTATATCAATCTCCAAAGAAATATCAAAGATAAATGAAGAAACTCGAAGAGGTACTATCGATTATATTTTAAAAAATATAGAGGATACATTTTATAATAAAGGTGAGTTTGTACTAATAGTAAAAAATGAGCCTAGCAATAACAGTAATCAAATAAATGAATTATTAGAGTTTCTAGAAATCTTTAAAAATGAAGGAATCTCCCTCAAAAAAACTGTAGATATATTAAATAAAAAATTTAACATAGGGAAAAAAGTAATTTACTCTGAGGCTTTAAAGAAATGGAATCAAGATTAAGGCTTTTGGGTGAAAGAAACTTCATTCTCTATCAATGCGGATATCTTTAGTAATTTATTTTCTTCCATTTTATTTGCGGTCAATTGAATTCCAATAGGTAGATTAGTTCTTGATAATACAAATGGTATAGATATAGATGGTAGTTCAGCTAAGTTTGCTGGTATAGTCAAAATATCTGACAAATACATACTAAGTGGATTATCTTTTTTCTCACCAATATTAAATGGCAATTCTGGACAAGTTGGAGACAAAATACAATCGACATCTTTGAAGGCTAAATTAAAATCATTAATTATCATATTTTTAACATTAATTGCTTTAAGATAATAAGCATCATAATATCCTGAAGATAATGCGTACGTTCCAAGCATAATTCTTCTCTTAACTTCTTCGCCAAAACCTTTGGAACGATTATTAACATAAAAATCTTCTAAATCACCTTCTTTAATATCTTCTGAAAAACCATACCTAACACCATCATATCTAGATAAATTAGAGCTAGCCTCTGATGGTGCAATAATATAGTAAGTTGCAACAGCATATTTTGTATTTGGTAGTTCTACATCTTTTATTGTAAATCCTGACGACTTAAGGGTTTTAATCAAATTCTTGAAATTATCATTTACTTCATCATTCATTCCTTCTGCTAGCATTGATGATGGTACGCCAATAGTAAATTCTTGAGGAGTAAAAGCTCCATTTTTTAAAATATTATATGATTCTGTGCTAGCAATGTTAGCAGAAGTAGAATCTTTAGAATCAAAACCTGTCAGCAAATCAAGCAAAATTGCAGCATCATTTACACTTGTTGTTAGGGGGCCGGCTTGATCTAGAGAAGACGAGAAAGCAATCATTCCATATCTACTAATCCTTCCGTAAGAAGGCTTGAGTCCAACGATTCCGCAAAAAGAAGCTGGCTGTCTGATTGAACCTCCAGTATCAGTTCCTATAGATGCAATAGCCAAACCTGCAGCAACTGCTGCAGCAGAACCTCCACTTGATCCTCCTGGAACTTTATTCGTATCCCACGGGTTAAAAGTTGGACCATAATACGAAGTTTCGGTAGATGAACCCATTGCAAATTCATCCATATTGTTTTTTCCTAAAATTATTGCTCCAGCTGATTCTAATTTTTCGTATACTGTAGAACTATAATTTGAAACATAGTTGCTAAGCATTTTTGATCCACAAGTACAAAGCTCGTTTTTAACTAAGAATATATCTTTTAAGCTGATTGGAACACCATGCACTTCGCTTTTATAATTCTCATTTTTAATATCTTCATCGACAATCTTTGAGCTCTCAATCGCAGCTTCTTTAAATAAAGTTATATAAGAATTAAGCTTTGGGTCAGTCTCTTCTATTCTATCAAATAAGGTTTTTGTTATCTCGGAAGGAAGAAATTCTTTATTTCTATAACCATTAATAATACTTTCAATAGTCATTCTTTTCATTTAATTATTCCTCGTCTATAACCTTTTTTACTAAAAAGAAGTTTCCATCTTTCCTTGGTGCATTTTTTAAAACTTCATCAACATCAAGCTTAGAAATAGAATCATCATCTCTTTTTGCATAATCAGGATTAGTTATATTGTTTTTTTCTAGTTGGTCTTCTGAAGCAAGATTGAGTAATTCAATGTAACTTAGAATTTCGGAAAAGTTTTTCACAAAGGAATCAATTTTCTCTTCTTCTACAGAAAGCCTAGAAAGCTTAGAAATTTTCTTTACAAGTTCTTTCTCTTCTGACATTTTAAAATCTCACCATGTATTTAGTTTTTCAACAATAAAATCTAACACATTTTTCTCTAGTTTGACGTTATTAGCTCGATTAATTTCTTGAACACATGTGGGACTAGTTATATTTATTTCAGTTAGCTTTCCTCCAATAATATCTATGCCAGCAAAATATATGCCAGACTCGATAAGGAAACTCTTAATTTTATTGCAGATATTGATATCATCTTTATTTATTTCTGTAGGATATGGACTTCCACCTGCATGAAAATTGCATATAAAGCTCCCCTCTTTTGCTACTCTTAATATAGCGCCTAATGGTTCTCCATTTAACATGATAATTCTTTTATCACCTTCATAAACTTCTTTTATAAATTCTTGAATAATATATTGACTATCATCTAAATTTAAAGAATCAAAATTTCTCCCATTATACATCTGCACACCTTCTCCTCCACACAGATTTAAGGGCTTAATAACTATACCAGTTGGAAATATTTCAATATACTCTTCTAAAATTGATTGATTAGGCTTGTCTATTAGAAAAGTTTTTGGAATTAATTCAGGCCATTTCAAAGTGCATAGCTTCTCATTAGTAAATAAAGAGCTAGGTTTGTTAATTATTAATACTTCATCTTGAATTTTTTCTAAACAAGAACAACATTGAAGATATTCATCATCAACTGGCGGATCTGACCTCATAAATATTAAATCTGCATCTGTTAAATTAAAATTTTCTAAAATATAATAATCTTCATCACTCTTAATCTTCATTTGTGATTTTATCCCCCATTTTGAATTAACAAATACTGACTCCTTCACAAAATCTTTTTCTAAGACTTCAACAACATATGCTTTTTTGGAAAACACTGTTTTATTATCATTGTGTAAATTAACAGATCTATGATCACAAATTAAAATGCTGAATCCTCTTCTTTGTGCTTCAAGCATAAGAACATAGCTTGTATCTTTATCAAGATTAATTTCGTTTTCGGTGCTAATAATAAAAAGTGCTATTTGATTCATTAAATCATTTCTACAAACTTTTTAAAATATTTTCTGGAATCATGAGGTCCAGGAGATGCTTCAGGATGATATTGGACAGAGAAACATTTGTGCATCTTTGACTCTATGCCTTCTACTGTGCCATCGTTAAGATTAATATGTGTAATTTTAACATTATCAATTTTGGAATTTGTTACTGCAAATCCATGATTCTGACTTGTTATCTCTACTTTTTTATCAGACAAATTCATCACTGGATGATTACCACCTCTATGACCAAACTTAAGTTTAAAAGTTTTCATTCCTAATGCTAATGAAAGTAGTTGATGTCCCAAACAAATACCAAATATGGGTTTAAAGCCTAATAGATTTCTAATATTGTCAATTGCATAACTAGCTGCCGACGGATCACCAGGACCATTTGAAAGCAATATACCGTCAGGTTTAATTTTTTTTACTTCTTCGACACTCGTGGTAGAAGGTCCAACAGTAAGGTTAACCTTTAATTCATCGCTTAATATATTAAGTATATTTTTTTTACAACCATAATCATAAACAAAAATGTTTTTTTTATTCCTTTTATTTTGAATTGTATATATCTCTTCACAAGTGGCTTGCAGAGTTAAATCAGTTCCTTTCATAAGCGGAGAATCTTTAATTTTTTTCATTAATTTAGCTTCATCCTTTTCTGTAGAAGAGATAATACATCTTTGAGCTCCTTGATTTCTAACAATTTTAGTTAGTTCTCGCGTGTCAATATTCGAAATGCCTACAACTTTATTTTTAATCAAATATTCTTCCAAGCTCATTTCGGAAATAAAATTTGAAGGATAAGTACAAAATTCTCTTGCTATAAATCCTTTTGCATAGCATTGATTAGATTCGTTATCTTTTTGATTAATTCCATAATTTCCTATATGCGGATATGTCATCAATATTACTTGAGAATGATAGGAAGGATCAGTAAGAATTTCTTGGTAGCCAGTCATTGATGTATTAAAAACTATCTCTCCTAGTGATTCACCATCATAGCCAAAATGCTGGCCATTAAAGACTCTCCCATTTTCTAGACATAACTTAGAGGTTTTACCCATTAAAATAGTGAAAATACTTCTTTTAATAAAGTTTGTCAATTTTTAAAACCATATTAAAATACTTTATGCTCGGGATAGGAAGATTACTGAAGAATATAGATACCGATTTTTTTACTTTTGATTATTATCCTTCTGGAGACGTAAAGTCTTATCACCTTAAATATTGGCTAATTTTCATAGTTAACCTATATTTAAAAGTCTATCATAGAGTCGAGGTGGTAAATCCAGAAAAAATACCACTCACTGGTGGAGCGGTAATAGCTTCCAATCATACTTCACATCTAGATGGAATTATAATAAATGCCATAACGGCCTTTCATACTAGAAGAAAAATTAACTTTCTTGCTGCTGAAGATGTATACAATCAAAATTTCTTATTCAAATTTTTATGTAATTTAGGTAATTGCATTCCTGTCAAAAGGTCAACTAGTGACAGAGTTGCTCTTTTAAAAGTAATTAAACTATTAAAAAGAAAAAATCTTGTTGGGATTTTTCCTGAAGGTCAACGTTCTAGAAATGGTAAAATTGGGGATGGTAAACTTGGAGTTTCAATAATGGCAATCAAGTCCGGTGTCCCTATAATTCCCCTAGCAATAAAAGGTACATTTGAAGCTTTTCCTAGAAAAACTAAATTTATCAAACCAAACAAAATCATTCTTAAGTTTGGTGATCCGATTACATACGAAGTTGAAGAAAAGCCAACCAAAGAAAGAATAAACGAAGTGAAAAATCATATAATGGATGAAATTAAAAAATCTTTTAACTCTATTCCTTAACGTTAAATCTATTTCTTAGAATCTCATTAATTATCTTTGGGTTACCCTTCCCTTTCGTCTCTTTCATAGCCTGACCAACAAAAAAAGATATCAGTTTTGTTTCTCCATCCATTATTCTTTTGTGCTCGTCTGGATTGTTCTTTAATATTTCATCAATAATATTGTTCAGAAATTCTTCAGAACTTTCTTGCTCCAAGCCAAAATCTTTAATTACATCTTTAACATTTTTATTTGTTGTAACAATTTTAACCAAAATATCTTTAGCTGAATTGTTATTAATTTCTCCAGCAATAACAGCTTTCAAAAGGGATGCAAAATTTTCCTCTGATAAATTAAAGTCTTCTTTATTAATAAACCTTATAAGTTCGCTTGTTATCCAATTGCAAACGATCTTTGGTTCTTTAATATAATTAAGTGTAGAATCAAAATATTCATAAATAACTTTGCTAGAAAGCAAAATCTCTGCATCTTCTTTGGATAACTTATAATCTTCTAGATATTTATTCATTTTTTCATCAAATGATACATAACGAGAAGATTTTATACTTTCTATTCTTTCATCAGTTAAGACCAACGGTTGCAAATCTGGGTCTGGGAAATATCTATAATCATGCGCATCTTCTTTTGATCTCATTGCATATGTCTTATTTGAATCTGAATTAAACAATCTAGTCTCTTGGACTATATTTTTTCCATCTTTGATTTGTTTTATTTGTCTTTCGATCTCATAGTCTATAGCTTTCTGCACAAATCTAAATGAATTCACATTTTTAATTTCTGTCTTGGTTCCAAGTTTTTTAGTTCCAACTTTTCTAACTGATATATTTGCATCACACCTAAAGTTTCCTTCTTCCATATTGCAATCTGATACACCCGAAAAAATCAAGATATTTCTCAATCTTTTTAAATATTCTACCGCTTCTTCTGATGAAGACATATCTGGCTCTGTTACTATTTCAATTAGAGGAACACCTGCTCTATTCAAATCAACCATAGAATTTTCTTCTGATAAATCATGAATTAACTTTCCTGCATCTTCCTCCATATGAATTCTATTAATTCTAATAATTTTTTTATTTTTTTTATTAAGTTTAATTTCTAGTTGTCCTTTGCTTGCTAGTGGTTCATCATATTGGCTTATTTGATATCCTTTTGGCAAATCAGGATAAAAATAATGCTTTCTTGCAAAAGTTGAAATTTTATTTATTTTGCAATTTGTTGATAATCCAGCAATTATTGCTAAATCTACGGCTTTAGAATTTATAACAGGTAAAACTCCTGGCAAACCCAAATCAACTTCTGAAACATTAGAATTAGGATGAGACCCGAAATCAGTATTAGAACTTGAAAAGAGTTTTGATTTAGTTTTAAGTTGGGAATGAACCTCGAGTCCTATAACTGCTTCAAATTTCATAATTAAACTTCCTCTATATATAATAACTTAAATAGGGCTAAGCTATTTTATAATCTTACCTGTTTTGTGATACCATAAAACGAAATCTAACTCACCCATAGTCAAATCCACTTTTTTACTAAATTCTTTAAGAGTATCTTCATATTCCAAATACTTATTTCTACTAATAGGAATTTTTGCTGATTCAGATATTAGATTAAAATCTTTCATAATTTTAACAAGGTGTTTATCTAAAATTGCATAATCATTAAATCCAATATTTCTTAAAAAATGACTTGCTACTTTCATCCCTACTCCGATTATTTCAGGCTTTTCTACAAAGAAATTTCTTCTTTCATCAGCAGAATCTGTATTAATGATATCTCTTAAATTAAAGTAATACGCATCCTGAAGAAATTGTCTTGTTTGGTAAATATAGGTACCACGCAAATTATAGAATCTATAACAAGTTCTTAATTTTTCAATAATTTCTTCTTTGCTTGCTAAAATTACGAACCTGTCTTTTTTTAAAATTTTATGTACTTTAAAGGCTAGTTCGGCACTAGTTCCTGCTGCGAGAATACAATAGACTAATTCAAAGAATATCTCTTCATTTGTTCCTTCCTTCCCTATTCTATTAAAAGAATTAACTCTTTTATCAATTCTATCTTTATTATTTAAATATATTTTTTTGGATATATCGACAAGATCTTTGGTATTCATTTTAGTCATTATGGTTGTCTTCTTAAATTATTTTCTCTTAATCAAACTTTTTTAGGTAAATATTTTTTTTATGGATCTCGTTGCTTGTAATATTCTATGTTCGTTTTCAATAAGAGCAAATCTTACATACTGATCTCCTTTGTCTCCAAAACCGATACCAGGAGAAACAGCAACTTTACAGTCGTGAATTAATTTTTTTGAAAATTCAAGTGATCCAAGATGTGCAAATTTTTTAGGAATCTTTGCCCAAACAAACATTGTGGCTTTCGGTGATGGAACTTCCCATCCTGCATTTGCTAGACCTGAGATTAATTTATCTCTTCTTGTTTTATATATATTTCTGGTGTTAACAACACAATCTTGGGTTTCATTTAATGCGGATATTGCAGCAATTTGGATAGGTTGGAAAATTCCATAATCTAGATAACTTTTAACTCTTCTTAATGCAGAGATGATTTCCTTGTTCCCACACATAAACCCGACTCTCCAGCCGGCCATATTATAGCTTTTGGAAAGGGAAAAGGATTCTACACCTAATTCTTTTCCTAATGGAGTCTGAAGAAAACTTGGTGCTTTGTAACCATCAAAACATAAATCTGCGTAGGCGAAATCGTGTATTACGATTACTGAATGTTCTTTTGCAAGATTTGCGACTTTGAAAAAAAAGTCAAGATCAACTGTTTGAGTAGTAGGATTACTTGGGAAAGAAATAATTAAAGCTTTCGGCTTAGGTTCTGTTTCCAAACCTTTTTTTATGTTATCTAAGAGCAAATTATCATCAGTAGAATCAAAACCTCTAACTTCACCTCTTGCTATTAGAACTGAGTATCCATGTATTGGATAACAAGGGTCTGGAACCAAGACAACATCCCCTGGTGATAGCATTGATAACATTAAATGAGACACTCCCTCTTTAGATCCAATCGTAACAATTACTTCGCTATCTGGGTCCAAGTTCACGTCATAATTTTTTTTATACCAATCAGAAATAGCTAATCTAAGTTTCGGTAAACCTGCTGATACAGAATATCTATGATTTTTTCCTTGTATTGATGATTCTAATAGTTTTTCTACTATATGTTTCGGTGTTGGCTGATCTGGATTACCCATACCAAAATCAATTATATCTTCACCATTTCTTCTTGCTTTATATTTGATTTCATTCACCACAGAGAATACATATGGGGGAAGGTGTTTTAAAAGTGTAAAATTATCGCTGTTAATAGACATATTTTTTAAATATAATAAAGCTATATCATAAATTGTAAATGAGAAAGAGGTAAAGTTGAGAAAGACAATTCTAGACCTTCAATTGATGAAAGAGAAGAAAAATCAGATTGTGGCCCTTACTGCCTATGATTTTCAAACTGCATCTATTTTAGATAGTCTGTGTGATTTAATTCTAGTTGGTGATTCACTTGGAAATGTCTTTCAAGGGAACGAAACAACTCTAAATGTAACACTAGATGAAATAATCTATCATGGAAGAATTGTATCAAGAGCAGTTAGTTCTGCTCATTTATGTATCGATATGCCATTTATGACATATCAAGCATCTACTTCCGATGCATTAATTAATATAGGAAGAGTAATCAAAGAAACTGGGGCTCAATCAGTGAAGATGGAAATTAGCTTTGATACATTAGAGACTATTGAAAAAGTTTCTAATTCTGGCGTTCCTGTTGTTGCACATATTGGTCTCTGTCCACAATCCTTTAATGTCTATGGAGGATACAAAAAACAAGGAAAAACCAAGGAAGAAAAAGACTATATCCTGGCTTTAGCACAAGAAGCGGAAAATTATGGGTCATCTATAATAGTTGTTGAAGGAGTACCTGACAATTTAACTGAAAAGATTAATAGATTAGTAAACATTCCAATAATTGGAATTGGGGCTGGTAAAAAGTGTGATGGACAAATACTTGTTACTGAAGATATGTTAGGGATTACGCCCTCTCCTCACCCTTCTTTTGTTAAGAATTATTCAAATATACGACAAACGATTAAGAAAGCGGTAAATAGTTATAAAAAAGATGTCAAAGAAAAAAAATTCCCTTAAAATTATAAAGTCTGCTAGAGAAATGCAGAAAGTTGCATTATCAATTAAAGGAAAGAGAGAAATTGCTTTTGTTCCTACAATGGGAGCACTACATAATGGACATTTGTCCCTAGTAAAAAAAGCTAAGACTATAGCAGATATAGTTGTAGTTAGCATATTTATAAATCCTATACAATTCTCTGAGAAAAATGATTTAAAGAACTATCCTAAAAACTTACAAAAAGACTTAATTGAACTGAAGGAAATAGGAGTTGATTATGTTTTTATACCAAAAGCAGAAGAAATCTTTGGATTAGATTTCCAAACAAAAGTTATTGTTGAAGATCTTCAGCAACACCTTTGTGGACTAAAAAGAAAAAATCATTTCGATGGTGTAACAACTATCGTTTTAAAACTGTTTAATATAGTAAAACCCCATAAAGCTTTATTTGGCAAGAAGGATATGCAGCAACTACTAATAATAAAAAAAATGGTAGAGGATATGAATATCGATATCAAGATTATTCCTCATAGAATTATTAGAGAAAAAAATGGCTTGGCTATGAGCTCAAGGAATACTCTTCTAAATAAAAAAGAAAAAGAATTATCTGCTAATATTTACAAGGGTCTTAAGATTGGAAAAAGTATGTACAACAAAAAAAGTAACACTAAATCTATTAATATAAAAAGGTCTATTCGTTCTTTTTATAAAGAAGTTGGAATTAGAAATATAGAATATGTAGAGATAATGAATCCTAAAAAAATGACTTATCCAAAGGAACCATCTAAGAAAGACTTTATTGCTGTTGCAGTAAGGATAGGAAAAACAAGATTGATAGACAATCTAGAATTTTAATTTAAAATTAAATAGATGATTTTAAATGTACTTAAATCAAAAATACATCGTGCTACTGTCACTGAAGCAAATCTCTATTACGAAGGTAGTATAACTATAGATAGAAAACTAATGGATTCAGCAAATCTTGTACCTTATGAACAAGTACATGTTTTTAATCTAACAAATGGTGAAAGATTTTTAACATATGTTATTGAAGGAGAAGCAAATTCCGGTGTAATTTGTACAAATGGTGCAGCGGCTCATTCAGCACAAAAAGGTGACTGTTTGATTATTGTTTCTTTTGTAAATCTATCTGATCAAGAAGTTAAAAAACATAAGCCCAAATTGGTTTATGTAAATGAGAAGAATCAAGAAGTTGATGTAGAATTGATAGATGGCAAGCTTGTTAAACTCTTAGGATAATTTAATACATTTACTTAAAAAAAATAATTTTATTAAGTCTTATGTTCTTAATTAAGAAAAAAGAAGTCTTTTTCTTTTTTTTTAATTGACTTAATTTTTTTTAAAAGTTATAAATAACAACAGCAACGTATTGGAGAGTTTGAATGAAAGCTATCATATTAGCTGCAGGAAAAGGAAAAAGACTTCAACCTTACACAAAGAATATACCAAAATGTCTTTTACAATTAGGAGCAGAAACAATTCTTGAACATCAAATAAATCATCTGAAATCCTCTGAGATTCAGGAAATTAATGTTGTTGTAGGATTTGGAAGTGAGAAAGTAGAAGAATTTCTTAGTAATTATGATTCATTGGGGATTAAAATTAACACTATATATAATCCATATTGGGAATCAACAAATAGTCTTTTTTCTCTTTGGGCAGCAAGAGCTGAATTAGATTCTGATGTAGTAGTTCTAAATGGTGACGATGTATTTGAGCTAAATGTTCTCAAATTGGCAATATCTAGTAAGCATGAGATAACGCTTCCTTATAAAGTAAAAGAAAAATATTCCGATGAGGATATGAAAATAAGGATTCAAGATGGTCTTCTTACACAAATTAGTAAGGAGATTAACAAACCCAATGGAGAATCTGTAGGGATAAGAGTATTTAGACAAGAAGGTGTTGGTGTACTTAAAAGATCTCTTGAGAAAGAAATAAGAACCACGGATTTTAACAAAAAATGGTATGCATCTGCTATTGAAAGAATCTTACAAAGAGGTCATAAAATCAGCGTAATAGATATTGCTGATATGTACTGGCATGATGTTGACTATCCTCATGATTTAGAAAATGCTAAAGAGAATATTCTTCTAATTAGCAACAAAAAGTCTAATACGAAGCTTAGTATAGTTTAGTTTCTATAAAATGATTACAATTATCCTCTGTAAAGGAAAAGGTGTAGACTCAGAAGAGCTAAATCTCTTTAATAAAGAGAAAGTAGCTGATATTCATCTATTCGAAAGATTTTTAATAGGCTTATCAAATCAGGGATTCAATGAGAGTGTTATAATTTCGGATGAAGATTGTCTTCTTAATGAATTACATTACCGCTATCCATCTTCTAGAGTTCAAAGAAAGAGCAAGATAGATGATTTATTAATCAATAGAGATATACTCATTGTTCAAAACAATGTTGTTGCTAATAAAAAACAAATCTCAAATTTGTTAGAAGTAGTTAATGATTACAACCAATCCTTTATTGGGAAAAACGATAAAGAAGAAAAATGCGGTATAGTTTTTCTTAAGTCATCCGATATAAAATCTAATAATTTAGAAATTAATAACATATCAAGTCTTAACGGAAAAGTAAAAGAAATAATACTTGATGATCCACCAAAAAAGATTTCAGTGGAAGAGATTAATAGCAATGCTGCTAGAGATTTTCTCTTTAATCATATTAGTAAAAATGTTAGTGGTTGGGTATCAAAAAATATAAATAGTAAAATTTCTATACCCATAAGTAAGATATTAGTAAAAATGAATTTTCATCCTAATTGGATAACATTTTTCGTAGGCTGTATAGGAATATCCTGTGGATTTTTCTATGCGTCTAATTCTCCAATAGTGGCTGCTATCATATTACAGATATCTACCATTTTAGACAGATGCGATGGAGAAGTAGCAAGGATTCGCCTTAAGGAATCAAAATTTGGTCAATGGTTTGATACTGCTTTAGATCAAATTTCATATTTTTCTATGTTTGTAGGTATAAGTATTTGTTTGAATAATCCTAAATTTTTTACAATTAATCCAGAAATTAACATACTAAGACAAATATCAATTTTAAATGTTTTACTTTATATAATATTTTTAACTATAATTTTATTTTTTATGCTTCGCAGGACTAAAAATGGCAGTTTAGCTTATTATCCATTAGAAATAGATAGAATTGTGCCTTTAGAAAATAGATCTTTGTTTTATAAGATAATGACCAAATTCCGTTTTCTAGCAAAAAGAGAATTTTTTTCTCCTGCTATGATAATTGTTAGCTTGATAGGATATGAATTTGCAACTTTAATGGCTTTTGTAATTTTATTCTTTGGAATTATTCATTTAGCTGCAGATTTCCTAGAAGCAAGAAAAAGAATAGATATTACCTATTAAGTCTTATTATACAAAAAACAACTAGACCAATAATAATTGACCAAGATGTAATTAAGAAAAATAATGCATCATCGCTCATTTTTTAAACACCTTTTTGAATACCAAAGCAAATATGGCAAGAAAAATTGAAGCTAAAAGTATTCTAGCGAATTTGGACCAAAACGATACTTTAAAAATCATTGAATTTGTACTGGTAATATCTTGTATTAACCAAGAAAATATTAGAATTATTAGAAACAGAGGTAGAAAGTATTTAAATACTTGATTATAAATTTTTGGAATCTTAATTAAGCTAGCTCTATTGATTTCTTCAACATGATTTTTTGGAGATATATAAATAATATAGATTGCTATCTCGACCAAGGCTAACACTACTAATAAAACAGTTCCAGCCCAAAAATCAAATTCTTCAAGGATTTCTGGAACAAATATAACGAAATTAGCAAATAAGAATATCGTTAAAATTACTATAAGGCTTGATTTTTGTTGAGAAAAATCAAATTCTTCTTTAACAAAAGTTATAACAGGTTGCAAAATTCCTATAGAAGAAGTAAGTCCAGCAATAAACAACAAAAAGAACCATACAAAACCTATAGTTGCCCCAAACGGTAACCCATCAAAAATTGCTGGCATGGCAATAAATCCTATAGTAAAGGCGCCTGATTGTGCTACTAGGACAGCTCCTGCTATACCTAAAAATGCCACAGCTGCAGGAATAACTATAGACCCTCCAAAAACAACTTCAATTAGTTCATTTAATGATGATGATGAGAGTCCACTTAAAGCTATATCTTCATCTTTTCTTATAAATGATGCATAGGTAACTATTGCTCCAAATCCTAAACTTAAAGTAAAGAAAACTTGTCCTGCAGCAGCTATCCATACTTTTGGATTAGACAAAGAAGTAAAATCTGGAGACCATAGAAAGTCAAAACCTTTTACCGCAGAAGAAACAGAAGTTTCGATAGTTAGCACGTAAATCACCATAAATATACTCATAAGAAATAATGCTGGCATTGCAAACTTTACAAACTTTTCTATGCCTTTAGATATACCTTTATGTAAAATTGAATAATTAATTATCAAAGTAAGCAAAAAACAGCTATAAGCAAAGAAAGAAGGGATTAAGAAAGTATCTTTATTGCCAGAATTACCTGTGTATTCAGTGAAAACATTTTTAAAAAAACTCATCTTTTCTTCAGTAAGAAATACATCAGATTGCAATTGTCCAAACAATGATTTCATTGAATACCCTAGAGTCCAAGATTCTATATAAATATAATAAATCGAAATAATCAAAGGGATCCATATTCCCAATATCGAACCTATTTGAATAATCTTTCCTGAATTTAATTTGGATGAAATTCCAAAAGTTGTCCCTTTACCAATCGAACCACCATGTCTCCCTATCCCCCATTCAATCCACATCAATGGAATACCTATACAAATAAAACAAATTATATAAGGGAGAAGAAAAGCGCCTCCACCATTTTCAGCTGCTTGTACTGGGAATCGTAAGAAATTTCCCAACCCTATAGCATTCCCAGCCATTGCTAGAATCAGACCATATTTTGTAACCCAAAAATCTCTACTATTCTCTTGTTCTGGCACACTATAAATTAACACCATATTAATAGTCTTGACAAATTTTTTTATAGGCTTATCTTATAGTCTTTCGGAGTTATCATGGCCAAGACTACAACAAAACAGAAAACAAAAAATACATCTAAAGTAAGTACTAAAACTAAGATAAAAAAAACAAGTCCAAAGAAAAAACTTGATTCTTTACAGAAATTTAGTGCTACATGCTCAAAAAAGAAACTTACCGCTAAATTCAAAAGAGAAATAAAGTCGACTTTAACAACTATGAAAGAAGAAATTCTTAAAGATATTGCTAAAGTGATGAAGTCTGAATCTAATCATCTTAAATATGAAGTTGGTGATTTTTATGATAGTGCATCCAATGATAGAGAAAGAGACTTGTCTTTGTCTTTAAATCAAAGAGATAGACAAAAATTAGCTATGATTGAAGATGCTTTAAATAGAATAGAAAGTGGAACTTATGGTAAATGTCCATATGGAAATGAAGTAATTGACGAAGAAAGGCTTAGAGCTATGCCCTTCACTAGATATTGTGTCTCTTGCATGGAAGACGAAGCTACAGATAGCGATTTTTAAAAATATTTATTTTTTTAAATGATGGATTAAAGATAATACCTTTTTCTGTAATTATTCCTGATATTAAATCTTTAGGCGTTACATCAAAAGCTGGATTAGCACACTTTTTAGAGTTAGATATAAGGCTCTTATTTATAGTAATTAGTTCCTCAATATTTCTTTCTTCGATTTTGATAGATTTGCCAGATTTTGCAGCAAAATCAAATGTAGATACTGGTGCAGCTATAAAAAATGGAATTTTATGAAAGTTGGCAGATATTGCTAATTGATAAGTACCAATCTTATTAGCTGTGTCACCATTGCTAGCTATTCTATCCGCACCTACAATTATTAAATCAATTTTTTCTTTCTCAATAATATAAGATGCCATTGAATCAGTAATCAACGTACAATCAATGTTATTTTTTTGACATTCATAAACAGTTAAACGAGAACCTTGGAGTAATGGCCTGGTTTCAGTTGCAAAAACCCTTATTCCCTTATTCTTTTTATTAGCAAATTTAATAACTCCTAAAGCTGTTCCTGGTCCAGTAGTTGCTAAAGATCCCGTATTGCAGTGTGTAATAATTTTAGCATTCTTTTTTATTAATTTAGAACCAATTTTTGAAATAGCTGTTGATACAATATTTTCTTCTTTGGCAATTTTGATTGATTCCTTTCGAAAAATAATTAACAACTTTTCATATTTGGTTTCTTTTCCTGAATTGATTATTTTTCTGAATCTTTCTATAGCCCATGACAAATTAACTGCTGTAGGCCTAGAACACTCTATTAATTCTAATTTAGATAATATCTCTACAGATAGCCTATCGAAGTTTTTAGATTTTGTTTCTTTTAGTGCTAGGTATGCAGCAAACCCGCCTGCAACACCAATTGCTGGTGCACCTCTTATGCTTAATTCTTTTATTGCTTTAATAACTACTTTGCTTTTTTCTGTAGATATAATATTTTCTTTAAACGGCAATTTCCTTTGGTCTAATATTTCAACTTTGTCATCCTTGGTAAGTCTTATGGTATCTTTCATTATATTTTATTAATTTCTTTTATAAATGGGGATTTCGGGAACTTGATCTTGTATTCATTTACCAAATCTTCAATTACATAATCATGATCTTCAATCTTAGATAAAAAGTAAATCATTAGATATTGAGCTTCATAACTATTTGCAATCATATTTGGAATCGACAACTTTGCATTATCAATTCTGCTATAGGCAGATTTATACTCTTTCTTTTTCATATAGAATCTTGAAATATAAATTGCTCTCTTCAAAACAAATTTTCTTGCCGCATTATATATACGTGTTGTTTCTTTAAAGTACTCACCTTGCTTAAAATTCTCAGAGAGATTCTTATACATACCTATAATGTTTAATGCAGGCTGGATATCATTATCCTTGCTGCGCATTAATTTTTCATTAGATTTGAATATTTTATAGGTTGCATAATCAATCCTAGGATGATTTGTTTGATTTTTAATAAATTCTTCATATCGACTAATAGCAAAACCCCACCTTTTTCTCTTATATGAGACCTCGCCTGAAAGTAGATAAATCTCTCTAGTGTAGACAGAATATGGATATCTTATTTGTAAGGTAGTTATTAAATCTTCAAGGATTCCATAATCGGTTCCCCCAAGTACGAGCCATTTTCTCTTTTTATTTACTTCATTTACAATCGAGTCATATATTTCTTTGTCAGATCCTTTAAGGATAGTAACTTTTGATGCACAAGATGTAATAAAAAAAGCTAGGATTATCAATAAAAATGCTCTTAAAAACATAAATGCTATAATATTTCCCAGAGATTTAAAGTCAAGGTGTAATATGTCGAATTTTTTGGATTATAAAGAGATAGCAATAATTTCAGGCAATGGTGGAAATGGCATAGCCTCATTTAGAAGAGAAAAATATGTTCCTTTTGGAGGTCCAGATGGTGGAGATGGTGGAGATGGTGGAAGTATTATTTTTTTAGGAAAAAGCAACTTAAGATCATTAAAAGATTTTAAAAATAAGAAATTGTTTAGAGCAAAAAATGGAACTAATGGTGGAAAGAAAAATAAGTCTGGAAAAAATGGTAGCAATATAGAAATAAAAGTTCCTTTAGGAACAGAAATTCTTGACATTCAGAGGAATAAGAAGCTTGCTGATATAACTATTGATGGTCAAAGAGTAGAAATTCTAAGAGGTGGTAAAGGTGGTCTAGGAAATTTAAATTTTAAGTCATCAAGAAATCGTGCACCAAGAAAATTCACTCAAGGGAAAAAGGGCTCATCTTTAAAGGTAGCACTAAACCTAAAAACAATAGCTGATATAAGTCTAGTCGGATTTCCAAATGTAGGTAAGTCTTCAATAATTCGAAGAATTACAAATTCAAAGGCTGATGTTGGGAATTATCCTTTTACCACAACTTCTCCCAATCTTGGTGTTTGCAAATTTGATAATGAAGACATTTTAGTTGCTGACATTCCTGGTTTAATAGAAAATGCACATCTTGGTAAAGGCTTAGGACATAAATTTTTAAAACATATAGAAAGATCCCGTATCCTTATAGAGGTCTTAGATTTATCCTGCGAAAACATAGAAGATTTGAATAAACAACATAAGGATTTTATTTATGAATTAAATATGTATAACAAAAAACTTAAAAGTAACATAAAGGTCATAGTTTTAAACAAATTCGATTTATGTAAATTTAAAAACAAAATTAAAGATTTTATAGGAATTAAAAATATTTCTATTATAGAAACTAGCTGTATCAAAGATATTAACTTGGAAAAATTAAAAAATATTATTAAGTCTATCTAAGATTTTGACAATCTTAATTCTTGTATAAACTTTTTTTTATTTTTTGCTCTCATAATGCTTTCTCCAACTAAAAAATTATTAATTCCTGACATAAACAAGTTTTCAATATCTTTGCTAGATTCAATACCACTTTCACTAACTAATATATGATTACTTGATAAACTATTTGCGAGATTGAAAACATTGTCATGATTTACTTCAAAATTTGTCAAATCTCTATTGTTTACACCAAAAATCTTTAGTCCAGCATTAACTCCCTTGTTAATGTCATCCTCATCATGGACTTCATATAAAATATCTAAATCATATTCATTGCATATTTTAATATAGTCTTTCAACTGACTTTCCTCTAAGATTCTACCAATAAGAAGTATAGCGTCTGCGCCGTACCACTTTGACTGTGGTATTTGATAATCATCAATAATAAAATCTTTCCTTAAAAGAGGTATCTCTGTAACGGCTCTAACTGAATTTAAATATTCTAACTTACCTTGGAAAAATTTTTCATCGGTTAGAACTGAAATCGCTGAAGCTCCACCCATCTCAAAATCTCTTGCTAATTCTATCGGTCTAAAATCCTCATCAATTAGTCCCTTTGATGGTGATGCTTTTTTAATTTCAGCAATAATATTAATGGAGTCATTTTTTGATAGAGCCTTATAAAAATCTCTCTTTTTTTCATTCAAGTTCTCATCATTATTTATTTTTATAAGATTTTCTAAGTTTGCCAAAGGTAGATTTTCTTTTTGAATATTTACTTCTTCTTTTTTATTTTTTACTATTTCATCTAATATATTCATATTAAAAATTTATAATTTCTGATAATTTCTTCTTTATTTCACCAGAACTTAGAGATGCCTCTACTATTTTACATCCCTCCTCAATTGAATCAGCTTGCCCATATATGTATAACGCCGCTCCAGCATTCATCTGAATAATGATTCTATCCGAATCTGTATCACTGCCAGAAGTATTATCTGGATGCAAGTTACCAGATAAAATTCTAAGAGCCACCTTTTTAGATTGTTCGACTGAATCTATTACCGAATTACTTCCTTCACCTATGTTTGAATATCCGAGATCATTTGGACTAATTTCATATTCTTTAATTCTACCATTATCCACTTCTACAATGTAAGTAATTGCACAATTTGATATTTCATCCATCCCGTCAGCACCATGAACAACTAAGGCTCTTTCAGAACCTTGCTTAATTAAGGCATTGGCTACAGGAACCATAAGTCTTTTATCGTAAACACCTAAAAGTTGTTTTTTTGGTCTCAATGGATTAACCAATGGACCCAAAATATTAAATATGGTTCTTGTTTTAAGTTCTTTCCTAATATGTGCAACGTGCTTCATAGATTTATGAAAATTAGGTGCATACAAAAATGATAAATTTCTATCTTTTATTGATTCTATAGAGCCCTCTATAGAATCATCAAAATTTATACCAAATGCTTCAATTAAATCTGCGCTTCCAACTTTGCTTGAAACTGAGCGGTTTCCATGTTTTGCAACTTTTACGCCTAAAGCAGCTAATATTAATGATGATATAGTAGATACATTTATAGAAGATTTAGAATCTCCTCCTGTTCCGCATAAATCAATTATATCTAAATTATGACCTTGGCTAGATTTATAACCCAAATTATCTATCAATACACTTGATGCTTGATAAATTTCTTCTGGGGAAGGTTCTTTTTCATTAAGAGCAAGAAGGAATCCTTTACATTCAGAATCAGGGAGTTCTCCTTTCATCATACTAGCAAATACAAAATTTATTTCATCTGATTCAAGATCATTTTTTTTGGTAAGTTTCTCAATTATTTCTTCAATCATTGGAGAGCTCTTTTTGAGATTGAATCAAGAATGCCATTAATAAAACTACAAGATTCATCAGAACTATATTTCAGTGCTAAAACAATGGCTTCCTTGATGCTTACAGGTACAGGTATACCTCTAGAAAAAAGTATCTCATAAACAGCTATTCTCAAGATATTTAAATCTACTGAGTTGATTCTATCAAATCTCCAGTTTTTAATACTTTGATCTATTTCGTCATCAATTGGTTTAATATTTTTTACGCATCCGCTTATTATTTCTGTTGCTTTATTTTTAATAATATTTCTTGTGACGATTTTCTTCGAATTTGCGAATAAATCTCGTAAAATCTTATAAAAATCTGAATCATTGTAATCGGTTTTTTCATTTAAATTATAATTTCTTAAAAAACTTTTAAATTTATCTTTATTTTCAAGAGGTAAAATTATTTTATTAAATTTATCACTATCAATAATTCTTAAAAAGATTCTATTATTCTTTAGAGTTGAGCAACCTATAACTATCATATTATTTTTTTTTATTCTTAACTTCTTAAGCATATAGTAATTATTGATGGGATTCGTACTCCAAAATGAAAGAATGTTTGATCGAAAATCTATAGGATTAATTGGTTCATCAGAATATCTAACATCTAGGCTATACATAAATCTTAAGGACAATTCTCTTGCTCTTCTATTTATCCAATATTTCATAATTACAAATCCTTACAAACTTTAATCAATTCAAGCAAACTTTTTGCTGCTTCAATCGCTCGGTCTTTTGGTCCTCCATCAGTTCTTGATTTAATAAGCTTCTTATCTGTAACAGACAAAACTCCCGAAGTTATAGGTATATCATATTTTAAGCTTAACTGTATTAAATTGTTAGATACTGATTCAGTAATTGTTTGATAATGATTAGTTTTTCCTTTGATGATGCATCCTAAAGCTATAATTCCATCAGGTTTTTTCTTTTTACATATTCTGTTAACAATAAAAGGTATTTCTAACGAACCCTCGGTCTGAACAATATTTATGTTCAAATTTGACATGGGCACCTCATTTTTAATAACACGAGTTACATTTCTAATTTGTTTTTCAGAAATATTTTTATAAAACATGCTAGAAACGAGATAAATAGAAAGTTTTGTTTTGCGAGCCATTGTATATCCTAGTATCAGCTAGTTGCTGTATTAATCCACAAGTGTTAATTTATGGCCTAGTTTTCTTTTTTTTGTCTGCAGGTACTTCTCATTATGCTCTCCTGGCTCTATTTCTATTGGAACAATATCGGAAATCTTAAGACCAAACCCCTCCAGCGCAACAACTTTTGTAGGATTATTTGTAAGCAATTTAATTTTACTTATTCCCAAGTCACGAAGAATTTGTGCTCCTGTTCCGTATTCTCTTAAATCAGCCTTAAAACCTAGTGCTGCATTAGCTTCGACTGTGTCTAATCCTTCTTCTTGTAATGAGTACGCCTGAATTTTATGTGCAATACCTATACCTCTACCTTCTTGTCTTAAATACAAAAGAACTCCATTCCCTTCTTCTTTAATCATTTCAAGAGCTTTATGTAATTGAGAACCACAATCACATCTAAAAGAACCAAGTATATCACCAGTTAAACATTCGGAATGAACTCTCACTAGAGTTTCCTTGTTTTTTTTAATCTCTCCTAAAACAAGCGCAACATGACTTCGTTTATCAATACTACTCTCATATGTATAACAATGAAAATGACCATAATGACTTGGCAACTCACATGATGCTGTTTGATCAACAAAAGATTCTTGTTTTAATCTATAACTAATTAAATCAGCTATTGTGGCAATTTTAATCTTGTGTTTTTTTGCAAACTTTTTACAATCATCCAATCTTGCCATTGTTCCATCGTCATTCATAATTTCACAAATAACAGAACAAGGTTTCAAACCTGCCAATTTAGTTATATCAATTGATGCCTCAGTGTGGCCTGCTCTAACCAAGGTTCCTCCTTCTCTAGCTACCAAGGGGAACATGTGGCCAGGCCTTTCAAAATCTGAAGCTACACTATTATCATTTGCAACCAGCATAGCAGTTGTGGAACGGTCTTGAGCTGATATTCCTGTTGTAACATTTTTTTTAGCATCAATTGAAACAGTAAAAGCTGTTGTATCAATATCTTGTTCTTGTTTTAATTTGCTACTCACAGGAGACAGGTTCAATTTGTCAGCTTTGTCTTTGTCTATAGATAGACATATAAGTCCTCTACCATTTGTTGCCATAAAATTTATAACATCGGGTGTAGCAAATTCTGCTGCAACAATTAAATCACCCTCATTCTCTCTATTTTTATCATCAACGAGGATAACCATTTTGCCCTTTTTGATATCTTTTATTGCATCTTCTATTTTTGAAATAGCCACTATAAATTCCGTCCATTAATTATATATATTAGTAAATATATACATAAATATTCAAAAACCAATAGAGTCGGTACTCTGTAATTTTTCTATTGACTTTTTAACATCTATATATATTTTAATTGTAGCTCTTGTTTTTGGGGGTTTAGATGATTCTAAATAATAATTCTGTTGAAATAGAAAATATATTCCTAGTAGAGGGTGATGATGATTTTTCCGATTTTGGGGAAGAGATATTAGAAGACTTAGAAGATGATTTAGACTATGATGAAGATATTTGGGAAGAAGAAAGTGAAGGCTCTGAAGATGAAATTGAGGACGATTTTTCTATTGATGATGATGATGATGACAAAGAAGACGAGGGAGAATATGAGGAACTTGAAGAAATTGATGATTTAGATGATTTAGGGAATATAGAAGAAATTGATGATTTAGAATCAGATTTAGATCAAGATTTTGATGAAAACGAAGAAGACTAAATTAATACATGGGAAATCCAAAAGAAGTTCTACTTAATCCGATAAACAAAGATATCAGAAAATAGTTTATTTACGAAAAGAGGATATGATTTACGGGAAAATCTATTATCTAACAACAATCCGAATAGCATTTATGATTTTTTTTGCCCAGGGCCGGACTCGAACCGGCACGGTCGTGAAACCGAGGGATTTTAAGTCCCTTGCGTCTACCTATTTCGCCACCCGGGCTTTGTTAGGCGGTGCCCGGATTCGAACCGGGGTATAACGGTTTTGCAGACCGTCGCCTTACCACTTGGCTACACCGCCAGATTAATGAAAGGATATTTATACATGAAATTAATTGTTTAGTCTATTAGCTATAAATTTTTATTTCATTGTATAATGCATCTCTTTCAACAGGCAAATATCCAGCATCTTTAATTGTTTTTACAAAGAAATCTCTTGTGTGACCTACTTCAGACTGTGCTCCGGCATCATGAATTATTTTTTCTGTAATTATTGTTCCATCAGCATCAGATACACCATAATGAAATGTAACCTGAGCCGCTTTCTCACCTAAAGTAATCCAGTAAGCTTTAATGTGCGGAAAATTATCTAAAAATAATCTTGCTAAAATATGAACCTTTAAATCATAAGAAAAAGGAAATGGCTTGACATCTTTCAACATTGTATTGTAAGGCTGAAAAAGAACTGGAATAAAAGCCAAAAAACCTGAGGTTTTGTCTTGCAAATCTCTTAGTTGGCTTAAATGATCTATAACATCATAAATCGATTCTAAGTGTCCATATAAAATAGTAGCATTTGATGGTAATCCTAATTTATGAGCAACCTCATGTATTTGTAGCCAAGACTCACCTGTTGTTTTCGGAGTACATATTTTTTTTCTTACTTCTGGTGCAAAGATTTCAGCCCCTCCTCCTGGTAATGCATCTACACCTGCTTCCATAAGCATTGATATAACTTTTTCGAAACTAAACCCTGAAATCTTTGAAAACCAGTCAATCTCAACTGCCGTAAAAGCCTTAATGTGAGAATTTGGTGCTGCTGAACTAATCTCTCTTACTATCTCTAGATACTTATCAAAGCTCCAGTCAGGATGCAATCCACCTACTATATGAATCTCCTTTAAGTCTTCACTTAACAAGGATAAAATTTCATCTATTTTCATTTCATACGCATCTGTTGTTCCTTTTCTTACACCAAATGCACAAAACTTACAATGCTTTGAAAGGGCACATACATTTGTTGGATTAATATGTCTATTAACAACAAAGTATATTTTATCTCCGTCTTTTAAATATTTTTTATATCTTGCTAGAACGCCTAGTGAATTTACATCTTCTGACCTCATTATCAACTCAGCATCTTGCAAATCTAGTCTTTTATTAAGTAAGATTTTCTCTTTTAGCTGTATTAAGTTTCTATCTAAACAAAGAGAATCAAAATTTTCTAATAAGTTTTCCATTTTTCATTAACCATAGAGGATATATCTTTGTCCATCTCAATCACTTTAGGGTACCAGGATTTAAAAGTGGCATCTACAATCATCTGCCCCTCAAATGTGACTGTTGAAGATTTCCTTTTACAATCTTGGAAATGAATATCGATAGACGGATCAAATCTAGTAAATATTCCCCATAGTAAATCTACATTGTCTTCTATCCTTATATCCATACTAACTAGAAAGATGATTTTGAAATCATTTAATATTTTTTTTGTAAAAATTTCTTCAATTAATTTTTCAGGAGAATAGTCTGAAGAAATAACAATAATATTCTTATTGATTACCTTATAATTTCTTATATTTTCACAAGCAATTCTTGGGTCTCTTATAACTACCGGATTAAAATTATCCTTTGATATCTCTCTCCCATCACCTATTGCATTAAATCCTACTTTGCTGCCAACATGCATTTTTCCACTTGTAAAATCAAGAGTGTCTAAAGGCGTTGTTTGCAATAGTGTTAAATCTCGTGAAGGATTAAAATTTGCTCCAAGATATCCAAAGACCTCTTCTAGATTTTCTGGGTTAACAAAACTTGGAACAGTAATGATGCACTTTGTAAGAGAAAGTTGACCTGTCCCCCAAATTGACATCATACATTTCACGGAATTTTTAGGATATCTTTCATCAACTGAAACAACTAATAGATTATGAAATCCAGCCTCATAATAAGCCCATAAATCTATAATTTCTGGATTAACCAGCCGAATCAAAGGACCAAAGATATGTGTTGCTGCCATTCCTAAATACATATCTTCTTTGGGAGGCCTTCCTACAACAGTTGCTGGAAATATTGCATTATGTTTTCTAGTAATCGTTTTAATGTTTAAAAATGGGAATTGGCTTTCCATTGAATAGTATCCAAAGTGGTCTCCAAAAGGACCTTCAAGTTTAGTTTCATTTAAAGG